>JAHBWF010000064.1 GCA_019637105.1 Labilithrix sp. | reverse complement strand
GCGCGGTGCTGCCGGCGCGTCGGCGCGGGCGTGCGCGCCGCCTCGGCGAGGACGCGCGCGCGGAGGTCCGCCGGGAGAGAGCGCCGCTCGCTCGCGCTCACGGCTCGCCTCCGCCGGGGCGCTTCCGTTCGACGCTCCGCTCGGCTCCGGCGGGCGCGGTCGAGATCGATCCGGGCGCGCGCGTCGCCGGCGTCGCCGGATCGGTCGAGCGGAGGACGCCGCGGAGCGCCTCGTAGGCGCGGTGCGCGCGGAGCTTCACGGCCGCGACCGTCGTCCCGAGGACCTGCGCGGCCTCCGCCACGCTGAGGCCGTCTTGCTTGATCAGCTCGAACGCCACACGCTGGTTCTCCGGCAGGCGCCGGAGCTCGCGATCGAGCTCTGCGAGCACCTCGTTCGCGATCGCGACCTCGTCGGCCGAGGCGTCGAGCGAGACGAGGAGCTCGCCGGCGCCCTCGTCGGTCGGCGCGAGCACCTCGCGCACCCCGCGACGATGCTGGTCGATGAGCAGCCGGCGCGCGATGGCGAACGCCCAGGGCACGACCTCGGCGCCCGGCGTGAAGCGGCCGCGCGCGCGGTGGATCCGCAGCATGGTCTGCTGGACGACGTCCTCGGCGCGCGCGCCGTCGCGCGTTTGACGGACGAGGAACGCGTAGAGCCGCGGCGCCAGCCGGTCGTAGACCTCGGCGAACGCGCCGTCGTCCCCGCGGGCGTAGCGGTCCATCGCCGAGTCGAGCGACGTGTCGTCCCGCGCGCGCCGCTCGTCGCTCACGGCCCGCGTTGTACCAGGGTTCGCGACGACGGTCGGCGCGTCTCCGGCGAGAGCGATGGTCGCGAGCATCGTGATCGAGGCTACGCGCCGGGCGCGCTCCGGTTTCGGAGCTCGCGAGGTGCGATGTCCACGTACAGGCCCGGCGGCGCTCCCGGAGGCGCCACGGATGTGGTCCCTCGACGCGCCACGTGATGCGCCCGGTCCTCACCGTGAGGACCCCCCTCCACGTCCGAGGACGTCGATGTAGGTGTTCTCCGGGGCGATTCCCTTCGACGCCGTTCGAGCGTCCCCTCGCCAACGCTGGGACACGCCGACCCCGGCGCATGCGGCATGTCGCTTGCTCGACGAGAGCCGCGCGCCGCGAGGCGCTCGACGCTCCCCCTCGATGAACGATACGTTTCGAAGAAGGATGGGCCTGAAGTTGCCCGTGGCCGTGCTCGTGACGGTCGCGTCGACGCTCTTCGCCGGCGCGGCTCGCGCCGACGAGCCACGGGGCGTCGACTGGATCCGCGGGCTTGTCGAGCTCGACCGTCTCGCCCGCGGCGACGGTGAGCGCCCCGCTCACGCCTCGACGTCGGGATACGCGAGCCGCCCGGCCGCGGTCGACGATCCGAACCCGCAGAGCATGGGCAACGCCTGGTTCGGTGTGGCGCCGACGGTCACGCTCGTCGCGCGCGACTGGGCGAGCTCGACGCGCCTCGCGGGCGATCGCCTCAGCCTGGTGGAAGAGATGCGCCTGTCGGCCTCGACGCGGATGGTCGTCGGCCGCGCGCGCCTCAGCGAAGCGCGCTTCACGCCGTTCTTCCAGATGGGCGTCGGTCAGTGGCGCGTCGACAGGAACTACCTGCCGCTCACGCCTCGAACGATCGAGATCGCGGGTCAGCTCGGCACCGGCTTCGAGCTGCGGCTCACGCGTCGCTGGCAGGTCGCGGCCGAGGCAGCCGTGACCTCGCTCATCCGCGAAGGTCCGAACCCGGGCGTCCCGCAGACGATGCTCTGGAGCACGCTCCTCGCGGCGCGCGTCGAGTTCTAAGGACCTCCGCGCGCTGCGCCAAACCACGCGGTCGAGGACGACGAGGCGACGCTTGCCCGGCCTGCACGACGGTGGCTCACGCGGGCGTGCGTGTGAGCTATCCTGGGCGACCTCGATGCACCCGCCCCCGCCCCGCTCCGGATCTGGACGAGGAGAGAGCGATCTCTTGACCGGGCTCGGCTTGCGCGAGGAGGACACCCAGCGCGTGTCGTGCGAGCACGCCGACCGCTGCGGCGGCTGTCCGGTGATCGCGCTCCCGTACGGCGAGCAGCTCGGGTTGAAGCGCGGGCGCGTCGTGCAGTCGGTCTCGCGCTATCCGGCGCTCGAGCTCGTCTACACCGAGCCCGTCCACCCCGCCGAGCCGATCCGCGAGTACCGCACCCGCGCCAAGCTGATCGTGGCGCCGGGGGGGAAGCTCGGGCTCTACGCGAAGGGCGGCGGGCATCAGGTCGTCGACATCCCGCGCTGCCAGGTCGTCTCGCCGATCGTCGCCGCCGTCGCCGCCGGGCTCCGCGCGCGGATCGTCCGCGACGAGGCCGAGGGCGGTCCGCTCGCGCCGTTCGATCCGAGCGGCGCCGGCTCCCTCCGCGCCGTGGACCTCCGCGAGGTGCGCCCCGGAGACGGCGCGGAGGCTCGCGTCCTCGTCACCCTCGTCGTCCAGCGCGATCGCGCGACCGACCGCGCGCCGCTCGAGGAGGCCGCGCGCGCGCTCGTCGCGGACGAGCCGCGCGTCGCCGGCGTCGCGCTCAACTTCCACGAGGGCGAGTCGCCGCAGATCCTCGGCGGCGAGACCGTCGTCGTGCACGGCGTGGCCTCGGCGCCCGACCGCATCGGGCTCGCGACGCACGAGGCGACGTACGGCTCCTTCGTCCAGGCCCACCGCGGGCAGGCGGAGCGCGTCCACACGACGGTGATCGATCTCCTCGGCCTCGGGCGCTCCCGGCACGGCAGGCCCGAGCGGCCGAGGGTGCTCGATCTCTACGGCGGCTCGGGGGCGATCGCGCTGGCGCTCGCGCAGGCCGGCGCGGACGTGCACCTCGTCGAGTCGTTCGCGCCGGCGGTGGCGCACGTCGAGGAGGCGGCGCGCAAGGCGAAGCTCCCGGTCCGCGCCGAGGCGGCGGACGTGGCCTCGGCGCTCCGCCGCTTCGCCGAGCAGAACGCCGAGTTCGACGCGGCCGTCGTCAACCCGCCGCGCCGCGGGATGAGCCCGCTCGCCCGCGAGCTGCTCGTCCGCCTCGACCTCCCGATCGTCACCTACGTCTCCTGCGATCCCGACACCCTCGCGCGCGATCTCGATCACTTCACGCGCCTCGGCTACGGCGTCACGACGCTCCGGCCGCTCGACATGATCCCGCTCACCGACGAGGTCGAGACGATCGCGCTGCTCCGCCGGAGCGGGCCGTCCACGCCCAAGGTGATGTGGGAGGACGAGGAGATCCTCGTCGTCGACAAGGGCGCCCACGAGCCGACGACGCAGCAGGGCGAGTACGCGTCGTCGCTCGTCACCCGCGCGCGCCGCCTGCCGGGCGCGAGCGAGGCGGTCCCGGTCCACCGGATCGACGTCGGCACGAGCGGCCTCGTCATGCTGGCCAAGCGCGCCGACGTCGCCGCCAAATGGCAGGCCGTGCTGACCTCGGAGGGCGCGCGCAAGATCTACGTCGCCGGCGCGCGCGGCGTCACGCCGAGCAAGGGCGCGATCACGCGCGACCTCCGCGAGGACGGCAAGATGTATCCTGCGCGGACGCGCTACCGCCGCCTCGCGGTGGCGAGCGGCCACTCGGTGCTCCGCGTCGTCCCCGAGCACGGCCGCACCCACCAGATCCGCCGTCACCTCGCGGCGATCGGCCACCCGGTCCTCGGCGACGACCGCTACGGCCACGCGCCCACGAACCGGTTCTTCGAGGAGAAGAACGCGCTCGACCGGACGTTCTTGCACTGCGTGCGGCTCGAGTTCACGCACCCGCGCACCCAGCAGCGGCTGATCATCGAGGCGCCGATGCCGGGCGATCTCCGCGCGGTCCTCGAGCGGACCAGCGGGCCCGGCACGCTCCGGTTCCTCGACCACAAGAACGCCCTCGGCCAGAGCGGCGTCTCGAGCCTGCCCCCGCCGCCCGACTCGCATCACGACACCGGCAGCGTCCTCGACATCGACTCGAGCTCGGCGACGATCCGCCCCGAGATGGTGAGCGACGACGACGCGTAGCGCCGGTCACGCGAACAGCGACGCGGCGAGGCCGAGGCCGAGGCGGAGCTGCGTCGCCGTCGAGAGGCTCTCCCCCCGGTACCAGCGGATGGCGGCGGACCGCGCGAGCTCCGACCGGAGGAGGAAGCGGCGCGCCGGGCGACCGATCGGCCCGTAGACGCGCCGGGCCATCCACGCGCTCTGCAAGAGGTGGCGCCCGGTCGTCGACGCGCGCACGTCGCGCTCGTACGCCTCGAAGCGCGGGCTGCCGGAGGAGAGGGCGCGCGCGAGGTGGGTCGCCGCCATGCGCCCCATCTCGATCGCCTGCGCGATCCCCTCGCCCGTCGTCTGGTCGATGCCGTACGCCTCGCCCACGAGGACGACGCCCTTCACCCAGCCGGTCGAGCGCGGGACGAACGGCCGCGTGCTGAACGGCCGGAGCTTCACCTCGGCGATGTCGATCCCGCGGCGCGCGAGGGCGCGCCCGAGCACGTCCTTGACGCTGTCGCCGGAGGGCGCGTCCGGGCGCGTGAGGTTCGCGTGATAGATGCCGCGGCTCACCTGGACGCCGCCGTCGAGCATCGTCGGGAAGTCCCAGTAGTACCCCTCCAGGCCGTCCTCGACGACGCTCAGATCGAAATCGACGAGCCCGCGAGCGATCCCCGCGTCGGTGTCGAGGCGCGCCGTGTCGAGCACGTAGAGGTGGCCCTTGCGATCGGGCTCGCGGATCCCGAGGAGCTTGCGCGTCGTGCTCCCGGCGCCGTCGGCCGCGGCGACGAAGCGCGCGCGGATCGCCCTGCCGAGCGTGGTCTCGAGCGTGAAGCCGGCGCGCGCCCCGTCGCTCCGCCGGATCGCCCGGAGGCCCTCGCCGTCGCGCACGTCGACGCCGTCGCGCCGCGCCGTCTCGAGCAGCTCCGCGTCGAACTCCGTCCGCCGGATCACGACGCCCATGGGCCCGACCGTCTCGCCGACGGCGTCGCCCTGGAGCACGCGGGCGCCCTTCATCGCCACCGACGGGACGGTGACGGCGACCCCGAGCGCGGAGAGCACGTCGAGCCCGAGCTGGCTCACGGCGCCGGCGCACGGCTTGTCGCGAGGGAACCGCGCCTTGTCGAGGACGACGACGCGCGCGGGCCGGATCCCCTCGCGGCGCACGAGGTGGAGCGCCGTGCTCGACCCGGCCGGACCGCCGCCGACGATCGCGACGTCGTACTCGGCGACGTCACGCATCGCGGCCGCCCGCGCGCGCCGCGCCCGCCGGAGCGCCCGTCACGCCCCCTCCGGGCTCGCGATCCCGCCGAGCTCGCGCGCGAGATCGTTCACGAGCTCGTCGAGCTCGGCCTCGCGGCCGGCGGCGGCGGCGATCGTGAGGTCGCCGCCGCGCTCGGCGAAGACGTGCGCGAGGCCGTCGTGCGCCTCGACGACGCCCTTCACGAAGACGACGTCCTTCGCGCGCACGACGAGGCGGCGGGCGATCATCCCCGCGCCGACCCCGGCGATGGCGCGCTCCGCTCCTGACATCGCCCCTCTTAGTACAACGACGCAGGGGCGCGCGATCGGGGAATCCTCCCGTCCCGTGACCGTGGCCGGAATGGGCTCGGCGGTCACGGGCTCGGGGCTCGTAAGGAGACGGAGAGCTGAGCCGTCCCGTCCCGGGGCCGTACTTCCCGGGGCCGTACTTGCGGACAAGCCCGGCGGGGCCCAGCTAGACTGGGCGCGTTGGACGCGACGCTCATCCGCTCTCGCCCCCTCTCGGCCTTGATCATCGGCGCCACCGGGATCAACGTCCTCCGCGTCGTGACGGCGTTCGAGCGACGGCGGATCAACGCGGTCCGCTGCGACGACGTCGCGAGCGGCTGCGACCGGATCGCCGTGGAGATGCCCCACGTCGTCCTCGTCCTCGTCCCGTTCGCCAGCGAGGCCGAGCGCGACGCCCTCGCCGATCGCGCGCTCGCCGTCGGCGCGCTGCTCGTCCAGGTCGATCCCCACGCCGACGAAGCGGCGTTCCAGGAGATCCTCGAACAGACCGTCGAGAGCGCCCTGCAGCGCAAGCTCCTCCGCGAGCAGGCCGAGGTGCAGACGCTCGCCGCCGGCGCCACCGACGTGCTCCCGGCCGAGGACCTCGACGACGGCTGGGACGAGTGAGGCGCCGGCCCCGACGACGCCCGACGCCCGACGGCGTCCCCGGGGCGCGCCGGGCCGGCGCTCGGGGCCGTCCGGGACGGCTCCCGCCCCGCGTGACGTCGCGTCGCGCCGCCTACACCAGCGGGTCCTCGACCTCGGCGCTCTCGCGATCGCGCTCGCGCTTCTCGCGCAGCCGGTGCTGGACGTACTCGACGAGGCCGTCGACGTAGCTCTCGATCGGCGGGCAGCGCAGGTCGGTGTCGGCGAGCAGCTCGGTGGTGTTCGCGAAGCTGTACGAGACCGGCGTGGCGAGGGCGTCGAGGAACGCGCGCGGGCTCTTCGCCAACCGGTCGAGCCCCGGCGTCCGCAGGAGCGCCTTCGTCAAGTTGGCCGGGATGAAGCCGCGCGGGCTCCGCCTGCCGCCCGCCGTCGCGACGAGCTCGAACACGCGCCGCGCCGTGAGCGGCGCCGGATCCCCGATGTGGAAGGTCCGCCCCGGCGCGCGCGGATCGCGGCCGATCGCCTTGGCGGCGCGCACCACGTAGTCGACCGGGACGAGGTGGAGGAGCGCGTCGCCCCGCCCGGGCAGCGGGAGCGGGAAGTCGGGCGGGCTCGTGACGATGAGCAGGATGAGGAAGTACGGGCCGTCGAAGCGATCGACCTCGCCGGTCTGCGAGTCCCCGACGACGATGGTCGGCCGGACGATCGAGATCGGCAGCTTGCCCATGCGCCCGCGGACGATCCGCTCGCCGTGCGCGAGCGTCTCCTCGACCGCGTTGCGGAACGACTGGCCCTTGTCGAGCTCGTCCTCGAGGACGAGCCCGGTACGGTCGCCCGAGACCTGCGCGGTGGAGTGGTAGACGAGGTTCTTGAGCGCGGGGCACTCCGCCGCCACCTCCAGCACCTCGCGCGCGCCGGCGACGTTGACCTGCGCGGCCAGCTCCCGGTCCGCGCCGAGGTACGAGACCTGCGCCATGTGATGGATGACGTCGATCTCCGGCGCGAGCGCGCGGAGCTCCGCGCCCGAGAGTCCGAAGTCCATCGCCGCGGCGTCCCCCTCGACGAGGACGACGCGACGTCGCTGCTCGAGCGGGAGCACGTCGAGCGCGCCCTCCGCCTCCGCGAGCGACTTCGAACGCACGACCGCGTACACGAGCGCGCGCTCCGGTCCGCGGACCAGCTCCTCGCACATCTTCCGCGCCGCGAACGACGGGAACCCCGTGAGGAGGACGACCTCGTCGAAACCCGCTCGAGGCATACGCGCTCACCACCCTCCGATCGGCGGCGGGTCCTTCAGGGACCGTTGCCGCAGAACTGATCGCCGACGGCGCGGAGCCAGGCGCCGAAGTTCGCGTACGAGAACTGGCTGCACAACCCGCTCGCGAGCTCGGCGTTGGCGCAGCTCGCGAGCGCCGCGAAGCCGGCGCATTGACCGCCGGCGCCGTTCACGAGCGCATAGCACTGGTTCTCCGAGGTCGAGGTGCACTGGTCGCAGCTCGTCTGGGCGCAGTTGGTCGCGCAGCCGGTGGCGCGACGGCACTGGGTCGAGAGCGACGGCGCCGCGCAGGCGTAGAGGCCCGTGCGCTGCGAGAACGGGTGGTTGAACGGACCGAGGCACGACCGGCACGCGGCCGGGAGGGCGGCGACCGCCGCCGCGCACGTCGCGCCGTCCGGACCGCTGGCGCACGGGCCGACGAGCCCGTCGAGCGCGGCGTCCGTGCAGACGTTCTGGAGCTGCGTCGTGATCGGCGTCGTGACGCCCGCCGCGCACGTGCCGTAGGGCGCCGGGCACGTCGACTGCTGGTTGTTGCAGCGACGCGGGCTGACGAGCCCGTTGCAGAACGAGCTCGACGCGCTGCAGTTCGCGCAGGCGACGCCGCCCTGGCCGCAGGAGCTCGCGCTGTTGCCGAGGACGTCGCACGTGTTGTCCGCGCGGCAGCAGCCGGCGCAGTTCGCCGGACCGCACGGCGTGACGCACTGGCGGCCCTGGCACACCTGGTTCGAGGCCGAGCAGTCGGTGCACGCGCCGCCGCCCGTCGCGCCGCAGGCGTTGTCCTGGGTGCCGGCGACGCACGTGTTGCCCGAGCAGCAGCCGTTGGGGCACGTCGCCGGGCCGCACGCCGGGAGCTGACACGAGCCCGACTGGCAGACGCGCGGCGGGCTCAGGTTCGAGCAGTTCTGGCAGAGCGCCCCGCCCGCCCCGCAGGCGTTCTGCTGGGTCCCGACCGCGCAGATGTCGCCGACGCAGCAGCCGGTCGGGCAGGTCGCGGCGTTGCACTCGCTGCCGCCGACGCAGTTGCCGAGCGGGTCGCAGGCCTGGCTGGGCCCGCACGTCTTGCACGCCTGGCCGTTCGCCCCGCACGCGAGCGGCGTCGTCGAGACGACGCACTGGTTGCCCACGCAGCAGCCCGGGCAGTTCGCGGGGCCGCACGTCGGGAGAGGCTGGCAGGTGCGCGCGTTCGGCTGGCCGTCCTGCGCGCAGACCTCGCCGAGGCCGCACGCCTTGCACTGCTCGCCCTGCTTCCCGCAGGCGGTGGTGTCGTTGCCGGTCACGCACTGACCGGCGGCGTTGCAGCAGCCTCCGCAGTTCTGCGGGCCGCAGGCGACGTCGCCCTCGCACGTGCCGCCCGCGCCGGGGAGCACGCGGCAGACCTGACCGGCCCCGCACGAGATGCACTGCTGGCCCTTGACCCCGCAGGCCGACGAGACGTCGCCCGGCAGGCACGTGGCGCCGACGCAGCAGCCGTCGCAGTTCGTCGCGTCGCATCGCGTCGAGCCGCACGAGCGCGAGGCGCCGTCGCAGGTCCGCCCCTCGACGGCGCAGTTCGCGCACTCGGCGCCGGAGCGTCCGCAGGCGGCGGGCTCCGTCCCGCTCAGGCAGCGGAGACGGCCATCGTCGACGGCGCAGCAGCCGAGGCACGTGCGCGAGCTGCACGAGGGATCGTCGCGCCCGCAGACGCGCGAGCTCGTGCAGACGCTGAAGCCGTTGGCGACGCAGTCCGAGCATCGCCCGCCGACCGACCCGCACGCGCGGAGGTCGCTGCCCGTGCGACAGACGCCGCCGGCGTCGCAGCACCCGTTGGGGCAGGTCGCGGGACCACACGAGGAGGAGCCGCCGAGGTCGAGCGACTCCGGCTCCAGGCTCGAACGACCGCACCCCGGCGCCACGAGCACGAAGAGGAGGAGGCCGAGGCACGCGAACAGGACGACGCGGACCATCCGACGGGGAGTGAGCCGGGTCGCGGCGGACCCTCCAAGCCAGAAAGCGCGCATCCGGATACCTCGGGCCGGAGCGTAGCGCGTCGGGCAAAGCACCGGTAGCCTCGTTCCGCCTTGGATCTCGGCTACCTCGCCATCCCGATCTTCCAGCGGGCCCTGCTCGCGGGCTCGGTGCTCGCCGCCCTGCTCGCGCTCCTGGGCGTCCTCGTGACCGCGCGGGGCCTCGCCTACCTCGGCGACGGGTTGTCTCACGCCGCGTTCGGCGGGATCGCGCTCGGGATGTTCCTGGGGCTGCACGCGCCGCTGCTCGTCGCCATCCCGTTCACCGCCCTCGCCGCGACGGCGATCGGCGCGTTGCGGAGGCGGGGCGGGCTGCGCTCGGACGTGGCGATGGCGATCCTCTTCGCCGTCTGCTTCGCGGTCGGGGTCGTCCTCCTCAAGAAGGCCAAGCGCACGGAGAGCACGTTCGATCCCGAGCAGCTCCTGTTCGGGAACATCCTCATGGTCGGCTCGAACGATCTGTGGGTCGTCCTCGCCATCGCGGCCGTCACCGTCGGCTTCATGGCCCTCGCCTGGACCCGACTCGCCTACGCGACCTTCGACGAAGAGCTCGCGCGCCTCAGCGGGATCGAGGTCGGCTGGCTCGAGAGCGCCCTGCTCGCGCTCCTCGCGGCGGTGGTCGTCGCCGCGATCCGGCTGGCCGGCGTCGTCCTCGTGAGCGCGTTCCTCGTGATCCCCGCCGCGGGCGGGCGCGTCCTCGGGCGCACGCTCGCCGGGGTCGCCGGGTGGGCCATGCTCTCGGGCGTCGTGGGCGTCTTCCTCGGCTTCTTCGCGGCGCACCGGCTCGAGTGGCCCGAGGGCGCGGCGATCGTCCTCATGCTCGCGCTGCTCTTCGCGGCCGCCATCTCGGCGCGCCGCCTGCGGCGCGCGTAGCGCGACGACCGCGACGACGCGCCCCGCGACGGCGCCTCGCCTCGTCGCGACCTCGGCTCAGAACCCCATCTGCCAGCGAGCGGCCTCGCGGAGGAGCGCGTCGGAGACGTCGACGCGCACGAACGCGTCGCGGCCCCGCCTCCCGACGGCGATCCCGAGCGGCGCGGTCGGCAGGTTCGCGCGCCTGGGGTCGAGGCGGAGCGGCTGCGCGACGATCACCGTCGACGCGTCGCTCCCCACCGCGGCGGTGAACCGCGCGAGCGACGGCTCGTCGGCGAGCTTGCGGTCCGGGCGCGCGCCCGTCTTCAACGTCACGAGCGGCTCCCGCCCCGCGCCGAGCGAGAGCGCGCCCGGCGGGTTCGACTACGTCGTGGCGCGAGATCGCTTTCGTGGGTGCCTCGCGACGTGCGCGCCGGACCTGTTCGCCGTGCGCGACGCGCTCAGGCCGGGCGGCATCGGGTTCGTCAGCGTCAACGCCCTCCCGGCTGGGAGCTCCGCCGCGCGCTCCGCGGCGCTCGCGCGCGGCAACGCGACCTTACGATCTCGGATCCGGCGGCGCGCGTGGCCGAGGCGCCGGATCATCAGAAAGGCTCGCGCGCGCCGGCGAGGGGCGAGCGGGTTCGGGGCGCTCGCGGCCGCGGCGCTGAAGTACGTCGCGCACGTCGCGCAGGCGACGCCGCCCGGGCTCCGTTCGCACGCTACGTGTTCCGCGACCTGCTCGCCGACGTGAACGAGCCGTTCTCCGTCTGGAGCTCGGCGAGGACCTCGCACGCGAGGCCTCGGATCGTCTGCGAGCGCCGCTCTTCCCCGTCGCGCGCGGGCGCCTTCGACAGCGGACTCGCGACGGACCTCGCGCACCGGAGCGCCGTTCCTCCAGGTGCTCGTGCAGCGCGACGACGGCGAAGCTCGCCGCCGCGCCCGACGCTAACGCGGCGGCGGAGCTCGACCTCTGGGCAGACCTCACGCCGCACCAGGCGGCAGCTTCCGGACGACCGGCGCGCTCATGCGTCCGTGGGGAGACCGGGCTCGCGCGGGCGACGCGATCACGCGCCCGGCTTCGTCGCCGTGCGCAATCTCGCGGACGACGACGACGCGCCGGGGCTCACGCGGCGGCTCCTCGCCGCCGCCTGCGAGGGCGTGCTCACGCTTCGTCGCGGAGCGGCCTGGCTGTGCGACGACGCCTCGCGAGCGACCGTGCGTCGCCGCGCATGTCCATGTCCGCGCCGGGGCCGCAGTCGAGCGCGGCGCGCCGTCCGGCGTGGTGACGAACGCGCTGCACCGATCGTTCCGCGTTCCCTGGTCGCGGAGCTCGCGGTGGTCCTTGCGATGGACGGCGCGCGGGCGGTCCCCGAGATCGCCGCCGAGGCGACGCGGCGCACCGCCGAGGTGCCGTCCTCGCTCGCGGGGCCGCTCAGGGAGCTTCGACGCGCGACGTCCAGCGGTTCGTCGACGCGATATCGACCGGTTCACGCGTCTGCCTTCCTCGTCGAGGAGGACGCGACGTGAGCGCGCGGGCAGGCGCGCTCGACTGGAACGCGCTCCGCGCATCGGGCGCTCGCGACGGCGTCGGCTCACCACGACGTCTTGCGCGGCGCCGCGGGCGCGTCACGCAGCGCCGCCCGCTCCTCACGCGCCGGCGCGGCGGGCGCTACCTCGCCGACGCTCGCGTATTGCGCGCGCCTCCGAGCTCACGAGCGTGCGCGACGCGGCCTCGTCGTCACCGTCCGCCCCGCGCTCGACGCCGCGTCGTTCGTCGCGGCGCGCGGGCGATCGCCCGGCAGGATCGTCGCTGCTCATCGCGTCGACCTCGGCGGCGGGCCTCCGCCGCCGGCGTCGGACACACCGCGCCCCGCCAGCGCGGCCGGTCGACCAGACGCGTTCGCCCTCGCCACCGCGTGGGCGCGCGTCGCCACGCGCGCCGCTCGCTCCGGCGGCGTCCGCGTCGCGCATCCGCGAGCTGGCGTCGCTCGCGAGCGCCTCAGGCTCGCGCTCGTCAGGCCGGACGTCCTCACCTCCGCGCCCAGCCGAAGGCCGCCGTCGACCGGGCCGTCCTCGCGACGGTGGCGTTCGGCGCGGTAGCGCGCTCCCTCCTCTTCGTCCCCGAGGGCCGCGCTCCGAAGGAGGCGTCGTGCGCCTGCGCGAGGGCGCGTCTTGGACTTCTGGATCGAAGGCCGCTCGATCGCGGCGCCGCTCGGCCCGGCGCTCGCTGCCCGGGCCGCCCTCGCCGAGCTTTTGCCGCGTGCGCGCGACCGATCACGCGGGACCTCCTCCGCGGAGCGCGCGCCCGCCGCCGACGCCGCGCGCCAGGCCGGCGTGCAGGTCACCGCGAGCTCGACCCGACGGGCCGCTCGTCGCGAGGGCTCGTCCACCGCATGGCGCGACGGCGCGGTCGAGCTCTGGGCGGCCGATCCGGCGACGCCGCTCGCCGCGCCCGCCGGGCTGAGCGGCCTTCAGAACCCCATCTGCCAGCGCGCGGCCATCGCGCATGGGATCCGTCGGCGATGTCGACGCGCACAGGCGTCGCGGCCAGCGGCCGACCGCGATCGCGGCGGCGCCGCCGGCAGGTTGGCACGCTTGGGGTCGAGGCGGGCGGCTGGGCGACGACCGTTGCTGCGTCGCTCGCGACGGCGGCGGTGAACCGGCGAAGCGACGGCTCGTCGGCAGCGTGCGACCGGTCGTGCCTGATATTTCAGCGTCACGAGCGGCGTGCCCGGCGCCAGAGCGAGGCGATCTGCCCGATCCACGACCCAGGCCGCGCCCGCCTCATGCCCGACGCCGCCCGCGCGGCAGCGGGCCACTTCGTCGGCGCCGCCCGCGCGCGCGCCGCCGTGTCCGCGGCGCGCTTCGCGTGGTCGGGGACACGAGCGACCGTCGCGACGGCGATCTTGCCGAGGTCGGGCAGCTCGTCGCTCGACGCGATCACCTCGCGGACGCCGAGGAGCTCCTTGAAGGGCTCCGCCTTGGTCAGATCGAACGCGCCGCGGATCGCCTCGTCCGCGGACGCCGGATCGCGGACGGGGGCGCGCACGAAGAGCCCCGTCGGATCGTCCAGGCCGAGCGCCAGCGCGACCGACTCGCCGCGCGCCTTCGTCATCGCCTGGATGACCGCGTGGAGCTTGCCCGGATCCTTCAGGCGCGGCCCGAGCGACGTCGTGATCGCCTTCTCGAGCTCCTCGCCCTGCTCGTCGCGATCGACCTCGCCGTCCCGGAGCGAGAGCGCGAGGGCCGAGACGGAGGGCAGCGCCAGCACCGGGGCGGCGTCGCCGAGCTTCATCCCGTCGACCCACCGGCGCGCCGGCCCGTCCGCGCCGAGCGGCGTGAGCGCGGCGGTGAGGACGGCCGCGTCCTCCGTGATCTCGAGCGAGAGGCGCAGCTTCTCGAGGTCGCCGAGGATCGCCACGCGACGACCGAGCGCGGCGTCGAGCGCCGCGACGATGGCGATCGGATCGCCGAAGTCGGGGGCGCGCCCGCGCTCGGCGCGCATCCGCTCGTCCTGCGTGAGGAGGAACGACTTGCCGTCGTCCCAGAGCGACTCGAGCCTCGGCTTGATCACCGCCTGGAGCGCGCTCTTCGGGATGTCGACGGAGACGGCGGCCTCGGTCGGCAAGGGCCGCGACGGCAGCGTGCGCGTCGCGTAGGGCCCGAGGCGCTCGAGGTCGGCGGCGGCGCGCGCGACGAGCAGGTAGCCGTTCTGCGTGATCGCGAGCTCGAACCGGCGGTCCCGCGCGTCCTGGTTCTTCGGGACGAGCCGCGTCATCCCGTCCGCCTCCTTCGCGCCGAAGCGCGAGGTGTCGCCGTCGGCGAGGAGGAGGCGCGCGCGGCGCGCGTCGACCAGCTTCATCGCGAACGCCGCGCCCGGGCTCGCGGGATCGCCGGCGAGCACGCCGAACATCGGCGACGCGCCGTCGATCTCGTCCACGAACACGACGTCGAGATCGGCCAGCGCGACGAAGACGCCCGGGAGCGTCCCGGGGAGGATCCCCACCGCGCCGCCGACGCCCCGCTGGAGCCGGGTCCACGACGCGTTCGGCGAGGTGACGTAGATGTCCGCCAGGAGGCCGTCCGGCGCTGGGACCGGCGGCTCGACCACGGCGCCGGCGTCGGCCGACGGCGCGGAGCCGCCCCAGTTCGCGAACGACGCTACCCCCGCCGCGACCAGCGCCGCGGCCGCCGCGACGGCGTGCCACCTCTGCCACTTCACGCGGGCTATCTAGCATCATCCGAGCGGCGCGGCGCCCTCCCCCGGCGGGCGGCCGGTCACCGGACGCGTCCGGCGGGGCGGGCGCGGACATCGCCGCCGAGCGCGAAAACGCGAGCACGGCCCGGACGCGGCGAGCGCGGGCGACGCCGCGGAGCCTTCGATTCGTGGCAGCCGCCTCTTCCTGTCCGGCCGGTCCTCGGGCTAAGGTGCCACCCCGCTCCGGTTGGGGAGCCACCGCTCGACACCCCAAGGAAGCCCGTCCGATGCTCGACGACATCCACAAAGAGTTGGTCGCCTCGATCGCCAAGGCCCACGAGGCCCTCAAGCGCGACCTCGGAAAGCTGCGCGCCGGTCGGGCCAACCCGAACCTGCTCGACGGGATCAAGGTCGACTACTACGGCGCGCTGACGCCGCTCTCGCAGATGGCGCACGTCAACGTGCCGGAGCCGCGCCTCCTCACGGTCAAGCCGTGGGACAAGACCGTCGTGAAGGCCGTCGAGAAGGCGCTCCGCGAGAGCGACCTCAACCTGAACCCGCAGACCGACGGCGACGTCATCCGCATCCCCCTGCCCCCCCTCACCGAGGAGCGGCGCAAGGAGTTCGTGAAGATCGCGCGAAAGTACGGCGAGGAGTGCAAGGTCACCATCCGCAAGGCCCGCCACGAGGCCATGGACATGCTCACCGAGCTCGACGAGGGCGGGGAGGCCAGCGCGGACGACGTCGACCGCGCGAAGCGCAAGGTGGAGGAGACCGTGGCGGACTCGGTCAAGACCGTCGACCAGATCATCGGTCAAAAAGAAAAGGACATCATGGAGGTATGACCTCCTTGACACCCACGAGCTTACCGGCGAGCCTGAGATCACCAGCGGAGTCGTCTACTTGATGCGGGCTATCGCAGCGGGAGCAAGCGACGTAGGGCTCCAACGGGAGCACAACGAGGACTCCTACGTCGTCCTCAAGGAGTACGATCTGTTCGTCGTCGCCGACGGCATGGGCGGTCACCGCGCAGGTGACGTCGCCTCGAAGCTGGCGACCGAGACGATCAGCGAGTTCTTCAAATCCACGGCCAACGACGACGTCACCTGGCCGTTCCACTTCGACACGAACCTGTCGGAGGAGGAGAACCGCCTCCTGACGGGCATCCGCGTGGCCAACCGCCAGATCTTCGAGCGGAGCACGCGGTCGCGCGAGTACCACGGCATGGGCACCACCGTCGTCGGCGCCATGTTCAGCCCCCGCAAGGGGCGCATGTACATCGGCCACGTCGGCGACTCGCGCTGCTACCGCGTCCGCGCGGGCCAGATCCAGCTGCTCACGCGCGACCACTCGCTCATCAACGACTACCTCCTCGCGATGCCCGACCTCACGGAAGAGCAGCGCAGCGAGCTCCCGAAGAACGTCATCACGCGCGCCCTCGGGATGCAGGATCAGGTCGTCGTCGATCTCCAGCACGACGAGCCCACGCCGGGCGACGTCTACGTCCTCTGCTCCGACGGCCTCTCCGGCATGGTGACGGACGAGGAGATCCAGAAGATCGTCGTGCAGAACGCGGACATCCGCGACGCCTGCGCCAAGCTCATCGCCCGCGCGAACGAGCACGGCGGCGAGGACAACGTCACGGCCGTGCTCATCAAGATCGAGGAGCAGCTCGAGGCGCCGACGGAGGAGATCCCGGCCGCGCGCCTCAAGTCGGTCCGGGACGACGCCGCGACGGAGCCGGCCGACGAGACGACCTCGCCCGGCCCGGCTCCCCGCAACAAGCCGTAATCCCCACGCTCTCCGGGCGTCCGGTCGGCCTCGTTTCGCCGGGCTCCACGTCCGGGGGGACGGCGGCGCGCGGACGCGGCGCTCGAGCTCTTCCGCGCGCCGGCGCATCTTCCGCTCGACGGCCGGGGGGAGGCGGTCTACACGTTCCGGCGCCGATGCACGAGCTTCTGGAGATCTTCCGCAGCCTCACGAAGAACCTCGATCAGTTCACGATCGATCACGGCAACACGACGTACGCGATCCTG
Source organism: Labilithrix sp. (assembly GCA_019637105.1). Taxonomy (GTDB): domain Bacteria; phylum Myxococcota_A; class Polyangia; order Polyangiales; family Polyangiaceae; genus Labilithrix. The sequence goes on along the minus strand of JAHBWF010000064.1, from coordinate 24,604 downwards.
TTCGCGATCGTGTTCGTCGAGACGGGGCTCGTGATCATGCCGTTCTTGCCGGGCGACTCGCTGCTCTTCGCGGCCGGGGCGGTCGCCTCGCGCGGCTACTTGAACCCGGCGCTCCTCGCGGCCGGGCTCATCGTCGCGGCGATCCTCGGCGACACGTTGAACTACCACGTCGGCAAGGCGATCGGCCCGCGCGTGATGAAGGGCGAGAAGTCGCGCCTCTTCAACAAGAAGCACCTCGACAAGACGCACAAGTTCTTCGAGAAGTACGGCGGAAAGACGATCATCCTCGCCCGCTTCGTGCCCATCGTCCGCACGTTCGCGCCGTTCGTCGCGGGCGCGGGCGCGATGAACTACAAGCGGTTCATCGCCTACAACGTCGTCGGCGCCGTCGCGTGGGTCCTGTTGATGCTCGGCTCGGGCTGGCTGCTCGGCCAGATCCCGTTCGTGAAAGAGCGCTTCGAGCTCATCGTCATCGGCATCGTGCTCCTGTCGGTCATGCCGATGATCGTCGAGTGGTGGCGGGCCCGGGGCGAGAAGGCCGACAAGAGCGACGAGAAGGCCGAAGCGGCCTGAGCGCCGGCGAGGGCTCCGGCGCGACCGACGCCGAGGGCGCGGCGGGGCGCCGTGCGCGCGCGGGAGGAGCCGGCTGCGGCGCGGCGCGTCGTAGAACGCGCGGCGACGTCAGCCGCGCTGGCAGGTGGAGCGGGTCGGGACTAGAGTTCGACCATGGCTCAGAAAGCGCTCACGCCCGCGGAAATGAACGGGTTCACGGCCGAGGGCGACGTCCCCGGCGACCTCGCGGCGCTCCGCGCGGCGACCCAGGCTTGGCGCGAGGGCGCGGTGAAGAAGAGCCTCGCGAAGATGCCCGAGCGCAAGGCGCGCTTCTCGACCTGGAGCGACCTGGACGTGCCGGACGTGCTCACGCCCGCCGACGTGAAGCTCGACTACGCGAGGGACCTCGGCCTGCCCGGCAAGTACCCGTTCACCCGCGGCGTGCAGCCGACGATGTACCGGAGCCGCCTCTGGACGATGCGCATGTTCGCCGGCTTCGGCACGCCCGAGCAGACGAACGAGCGCTTCAAGTACCTGCTCGCCCAGGGCCAGACCGGCCTCTCGACCGCCTTCGATTTCCCGACCCTCATGGGCTACGACTCCGACTCGCCGCGATCGCTCGGCGAGGTCGGGATGTGCGGCGTCGCGGTCGACACCCTCCGCGACATGGAGGTGCTCTTCGCCGACATCCCGCTCGCCGACGTCACGACCTCGATGACGATCAACGGCCCGGCGATCGTCCTGCTCGCCTTCTACGTCGCGCTCGCCGACGTCCGCGGGATCCCGCGCACGAAGATCGGCGGCACGGTGCAGAACGACTGCCTCAAGGAGTTCATCGCGCAGCACGCGTGGCTCGTCCCTCCCCGCCCGGCGATGCGCATCGTCACGGACATGATCGAGTTCTGCTCGAAGGAGGTGCCGCGCTGGAACACCGTCTCGATCAGCGGCTACCACATCCGCGAGGCCGGGGCGACGGCCGCCCAGGAGCTCGCGTTCACGATCGCGGACGGCGTCGGCTACGTCGAGTCCTGCCTCGAGCGCGGCCTGCCGATCGACGAGTTCGCGCCGCGCCTCTCGTTCTTCTGGGACGTCCACAACGACTTCTTCGAGGAGATCGCCAAGTTCCGCGCGGCGCGCCGCCTCTGGGCGCGCCTGATGAAGGACCGCTTCGGCGCGAAGAAGGCCGAGAGCATGAAGCTCCGCACGCACGCGCAGACCGCGGGCGTGTCGCTCACGGCGCAGCAGCCCTACAACAACGTCGTCCGCGTCGCCCTGCAGGCGCTCGCCGGAGTCCTCGGCGGCACGCAGTCGCTCCACACGAACTCGCTCGACGAGACCTACGCCCTCCCGACGGAGGAGGCCGTCACGATCGCCCTGCGCACGCAGCAGATCATCGCGGAGGAGAGCGGCGTCGCGAACACGATCGATCCGCTCGCCGGCAGCTACTTCGTCGAGGACCTGACGAACCGCCTCGAGGCGGAGGCCGAGGCGTACATCCGTCGCATCGACGAGATGGGCGGGATGGTCGCCGCGATCGAGAAGGGGTACCCGCAGCGCGAGATCGCGGCGAGCGCGTACCGCTTCCAGCGCCAGCTCGAGGCGGGCGAGCGCGTGATGGTGGGCGTCAACAAGTACGAGAACCCGGCCGACGCCGGCGACGCGAACATCCCGCTGCTCAAGATCGACGAGGAGGTGCAGAGGCGCCAGGTCGCGAACCTCCACGCCGTGAAGGCGAAGCGCGACGGCGCGCGCGTGACGGCGTGCCTCGACGGCGTTCGCCGCGCGGCGAAGGAGAAGACGAACCTGATGCCGCCGATCATCGAGGCGGCGAAGGCGTACTGCACCCAACAGGAGATCTGCGACGTGCTCCGCGAGGTCTTCGGGACGTACACCGATCCGGCGGAGTTCTGATGCAGGGTCAGCCGTTCGGCTACGGGTACGCCCCGCCCGGGTTCACGCGCGGCCGCCCCGCGGTGATCACGTGGTTTCGCGTCTACGCCGCGACGACGCTCGCGCTGTACGTCGGCTTCTTCGCGCTCTGGCAGTTCCTCGCGCCCGCGGGGCCGGACGAGGCTCACCGCCAGCCCACCCTCGCCGGGGACGTGACGACCGCCGCGCTCGGGCTCCTCGTCTTCGTCTTCGGCGGCCTGTTCGCGCTGGGCGCGTTCGTGCCTTACAAGCCGTGGGGCTGGATCGTCGGGCTCGTCGCGATCTGCCTCGGCCTCTCGAGCTGCACCGCGGTCTTCGCCATCCCGCTCCTCATCTACTGGATGAAGCCCGAGACCAAGGCCGCGTTCGGCCGGCTCTGAATCCGGCGCCGGCGTCAGGGATCGAGCGGCGTGATCCGCGCGGCGATCTCCTCCCCCTGGCGGACGGCGTCCGGGATGCCCGTGCCGATGTAGCCGTTGCCGCCGACGTGGAGCCCGGGGTGGGTCGCCGCCCGCGCGAGCAGCCGGCGCATGCGCGGGAGGTGGCCGACGTGCGGCTGCGGGCTCGAGCGCTCGAAGCGGAAGACCTTCGCGAACGACGGCGGCCGGTCGATGTCGAGCAGATCGAGCACCTGCGAGCGCGCGAGGCGCACGAGATCGGCGTCGTCGCGCGCGACCATGTGCTCGTTGCCCGCGCCGCCGAAGAAGACGCGGAGGAGCACCTGCCCGGCGGGGGCGCGGTGGTCCCACTTGCTCGAGACGAAGGTGCAGGCGAGGATGGGCCGGTTCTCGGCGCGCGGCACGAGGAAGCCGACCGCGTCGAGCGGGTGGCGGACGTCGAACTTGCGGTACGCGAGGAAGACGGTGGCCGCCGACGCGTAGTCGACCTCGGCGCACATCGCGGAGAGCTCGGGATCGAGGCCGCGGACGAGCGGCGCCACGACGTTGGCGGGGACGGCGAGCACGACCTCGTCGGCGTGGAGCGGGCCGGCGCTCGTCTCGACGACCCAGCGGCCGCGCGGATCGCCCTCGGGCAGCCGGTCGACGCTCGACGCCGCGCGCGAGGTCGACACCTCGGCGTCGCGGAGCTTGTGCGCGACGTTGACCACGAGATCGCCGACGCCTCGCTTCAGCGAGAGGAACGCGGACGACTCGCCCTCGCCCGCCTTGGCGCGGCGCTTCTCCTTCATCGCCCGCATCGCGACGACGAGCGAGCCGTGGTCGCGCTCGGCGTCGACGAGCTGCGGGACGCACGCGCGGACGGAGAGCGAGCCGGGATCGCCGGCGAAGATGCCGCCGAGGAGCGGCCCGGCGATGCGCTCGGCGACGTCGCTCCCGAGGCGGCGCGCGACGAACGAGCCGATGCTCTCGTCGTCGTCGTCCTTCCAGCGCCGCGGCGGGACGACGAGGTCGAGCCCGGCCCGCATCTTCGCGTCCCAGCCGAGCAGCTCGCTGTCGAGGAGCGGCTTCACCTCGGTCGGGACGCCGAGGATGAGGCCCGCCGGCATCGGGTAGAGCTTGCGCTGCCAGACGATGTAGACGCGGCGCGTGTCGGGGCGGGTGCCGATGAGCTCGTCGCCGAGGCCGACCGCCCGCGCCAGGCGGGTGGCGTGCGGCTTCGCGGCGATCCACGAGTCGGGCCCCGCGTCGATGATGAAGCCGTTGTGCCGGAGCGTCCGGAGGTTGCCGCCGAGCTGCGGGCCGGCCTCCACGAGCTGGACCTCGCAGCGCTCCCGCCCCTTCTCGAGCGCGTGCGCGGCCGCGAGCCCCGTGATGCCTCCGCCGACGATGACGACGCGCTTCATCCGGCCCGCTCGTGGCCCTTCTTCGAGCCGGAGGAGCCCCCGCCGGCGCGCGCGCTCCGCGCGAGGACGTCACGCGTCACCGCCGCGAGGGCGTCGACGATGCCGTCTCCTGCGTTCAACGAAGCGCTTCGATAAAGCACGATCCCGAGCTCCCCTTCGCACCAGGCCTTCGCCTCGATATCGAGGTCATAGAGGATCTCCACGTGATCGGCCAGAAAGCCGACCGGCGCGACGACGACGTGCGCGACGCCGCGCGCAGAGAGCGCCTCGAGCGTCGCGCGGAGGTCGGGGCCGAGCCACTCCACGCCCGTGCCGATGCCTTGGCTCTGGAACGCGACCACGTGCTCGGCGAACGCCCCGCCGGCGCGCGCGCGCACCTCCGCGACGATGTCCTCGACGCTGGCGCGAAACTCGTCCGCGTAGGGATCTCCCGCCCGGACGACGGAGATCGGGAGGCTGTGCGCCGTCAGGACGAGCGCGGTCCGCGCGGCCTCTCCGCGCGGGACGCGGGCCAAGGCGCCGACGACGCTCGCGGCGAACGCGCGCGTGAGCTCGGGCGTGCGGCCCCAGTTGGGCGCCGCGAGGACCTCGAGCGTCGGATCGACCGCGTTCGCCGCCGCCTGCACCGCGCTGCCGTAGACGCCGGCGGAGTGCTGCGCGAGCGGGACGGTCACGACACGACGGATCCCCTCGGCCGCGAGCTCGGCGAGGACGTCCTTCGGGTACGGGTGAAAGAGGCGCATCGCCACGCGCGTGGGGAGCCCGAGCTTCGCCTCGAGCTTCGCCGCGACCTCGCGCGTGACGTCGAGGAGCGGCGACCGCCCGCCGATCGCCTCGTAGCGACGGCGAACCTCCGCGACGAGCTCGGGGGGCGCGGCCTGCCCGCGCCGGATGTTGGCGAGGAACTCCGGGAGGTCGTCGAGCGACTCGACCGTCCCGTGCGCGACGAGCACGACCGCCGTGTCGCGACCGGCGGGCGTCACGTCGGCTCTCCCGCGAGCCGCCGCGCCCGCGGCGCGCGTCTCGGTCGAGCTCCGCGCTCGGTCCGCGTCGTCACCTCTTCGCCGAAGCCTCGTGCACGTAGTCGACCACCGCCTGCACCGTCTCGACCGGCGTCTCCGGCAGGATGCCGTGGCCGAGGTTGAAGACGTGCCCCAGCCGTCCGCCGGCGTCGTCGAGCACGCGCTGCGCGTGCTTCAACGCGACGGCGCGCGGCGCGAACAGGACGGTCGAGTCGAGGTTGCCCTGCACGGCGCGATCGTGGCCGAGCTTCGCCCAGGTCTCGGCGATCGGCGTGCGCCAGTCGAGGCCGAGCACGGTGCCGCCGGCGTCGCGCATCGCCGGGAGGAGCGACTGCGTCCCGACGCCGAAGTGGATCACCGGGACGCCGCGCGTCTCGACGTCCTTCAGGATGTGGGCGACGTGCGGTTGGACGTACTCGACGTAGTCGGCGGGACCGAGCTGCCCGACCCACGAGTCGAAGAGCTGGACGGCGTCCGCGCCCGCGTCGATCTGCGCGTGGAGATACCTCCGGACGACCTCCGCGAGCTTCTGCATGAGGAGGTTCCAGGTCTCGGGCTCGGTGTACATGAGCCGCTTCGTCTTGAGGAAGTCGCGGCTCTTGCCGCCCTCGACGAGGTAGCTGGCGAGCGTGAACGGCGCGCCGGCGAAGCCGATGAGGGGCACGGGCAGCTCCTTCTTCAGGAGCTTGATCGCCTCCATGACGTAGCCGAGGCCGTCCTCGGGCTCGATCACGCGGAGCGCGTCGACGCCGGCGCGCGACGTGATGGGCGCGTGGATGACGGGCCCCTCTCCCTTGGCGAACTCGAAGGGCGCGCCCATCGGCTCGAGCGGCAGGAGGATGTCGGCGAAGAGGATCGCCGCGTCGACGTTCAGCTTCATCGGCTGGAGCGTCACCTTCATCGCGAGCTCGGGCGTCTTGCAGAGCTCGAGGAGCGTGTACTTCTCGCGCAGCGCGCGGTACTCGGCCATGTAGCGCCCCGCCTGCCGCATCATCCAGACGGGCGTGCAGTCCACGGGCTCGCGGCGGCACGCGCGGAGGAAGCGATCGTTCATGCCGGCGAGGGTATCACCACGCGTGTCCGAGCGGTGGCGGCGCGATCGCCCGGCGCGCTCACGCCGGGACCGGGCAGCGCGCGACGGCGCTCGCGAGAGCTCCAGCCGCCCGGCCGGCGCCCTCCGAGGTCGCGCTCGCGGCGAAGGCGCCGGAGCTTCGCCGGCGCTTCGCGGGCTGTCCGGCGACGCGGTCGATCACGCCGTCGCCCGGCGGCGGACCGCCCACTGCATGCCCGTGACGAACGCGGTCACGAGGCGGCGGGTCGTCGCCGTCTCCGGGGCGTCCGTCGCCGGCGCGATCCACTCCGCCCGCACGCGGACGCTGTTCGGACCGCGACCGTTCGTGATCGAGATCGTCTCCGCGTGGCCGCCCTCTCCCTTCGCGCTCGTGGTCCAGACGCGCGAGGCGGAGCTCCACCGCGGCTTCGCGACGCCGGCGGCGCGGCAGGCGTAAGCGACCCACGCGTGGCTGACGGGCATCGGCAAGGCGACCTCGACGACGCACGCGAGGGTCTTCGTGTCGATCGTGTCGTGACGGAGCTGCATCGGGTTCCTTCCTCGAGGCCAGGGCGACCGCGGGCGAGGCTCCCGGCGGTGCAGGCGTCGTGCCCGCCGCGTCGCGCGGGCGGGCTTTTCAAAAACACTATCGTTTTTATGTCGCCGCTGCGCGCCGAATCGTCCGCGCGGGCGCGCGCCGCCGCCGATTGCGGACGGCGGCCATCAGGCGCGCCGAGTCGACCAGGCCGCGATCGAGCGCCCGGCGGGCGCGATCTGCGGCCTGCGCGCGTCACCCGCCCGAGCGCGCCGGACGCGAAAATCGCCGTCGAGGTCACACGGGTGTGACCTTGGTTACATCTCGCCGCGCCCGCCAAATGGCGCGCCCCCCGCCCGCCGCCGCGTGACACCCTCCAGCTCCACGTCGATTCACGGGAGGAACCATGCGAAGCGAGCCCTCGCGAGCGCTCGGTTGTGCGCTCGCCGTCTCACTCGTCGCCGTCTCCGGGCGCGCCGTCGCGGCGGACGGCGATCCCTGCGCGAGCCTGTCGGACGAAGACAACAACGTCCCCGCGCTCTACATCGAGAACGGAGACACCCAGGAGCCGATCGTCAAGAAGATCGGCAAGCTCCTGATGCAGTCGTCGTCGAAGCTCCGCGTCTTCTACCGCAACCGCCCGACCTGCAACATCCGAGACGACCTCTTCAGCCACGCGCTCATGACCACCGTGGCCGACGGGGCGACGCCCCGACCGGTGCGGTACATCCCCTCCAGCGCGGCTTTCGATCCGTCGGGGCCGGCCCCGACGTGCACCGTCCCCGACGGACCGCCCGCCGAGCCGATCGCGCTCGGCATCGGCGCGACGTACCTCTCGAGCTGCACGCAGACCCCCGCGCAGCCGAACGATATCGGCGTCTTCGAGGGCCCCGTGCAGGCGTACGCGTTCATCACGAACAAGAGCAGCAGCCAGGTCGCCATCACCGCGGAGGAGGGCTACCTCGCGTACGGCTTCACCGAGGGCGGCGGCGAGGCCGCCCCGTGGACCGTGCAGAACCTGCGGTTCAAGCGCGGCAACACCGCGAGCACGACCCTCACGATGGCCTCGGCGATCCGGCTGCTCCCGACCCAGATGCAGGCCGCGGCGAGCTCGGGGACGTCGGAGGACCTCATCGCGTCGGTGATGAACAGCCCGACCCCCGAGGCGACGCTCGGCATCCTCGGCACCGAGCTGTTCGATCAGCGCCGCGCGGACATCAAGCTGCTGGCGTTCAAGACGTTCGGCCAGCGGTTCGCCTACTTCCCCGACTCGACCAGCACGCGCTTCGACAAGCAGAACGTTCGCGACGGCCACTACCTCCCCTGGTCTCCGACGCCGTACATCGCGACCGTGACGCCGGGCACGAAGACGATCACGGACGCGAACGCGCGGCGCTTCTACGAGCTCGTGATGGGCACGCGCACGGGCGACGACGTCGACGGGCTCCTCCAGGTCGTGCAGAGCGGCCTCGTCCCGGAGTGCGCGATGAAGGTGACCCGCACGGGCGACGGCGCGGACCTCTCGCTCTACGAGGATCCGGCGCCGTGCGGCTGCTACTTCGAGAAGAACGTCCCGCAAGGGACGACGACCTGCACCGCGTGCACGGTCGGGAACGACGCTCCCTGCAACGGCGGCAAGTGCCGCTTCGGCTTCTGCGAGGCGAGGTAGTCATGAAGAAGAAGATCCACGCAGGCCTCCTCGGCTGCGCGCTCGCCGTCGCCTCCGCCGTCGCCGTCGTCGCGTGCGACGACAGCTCGTCCGCGGTGAAGGAGGCGTCGCCGGACGCGGGCCCCGGCACGGGCGCCGACGGCGCCGCGGACGGCGGCGGCGGCTTCGACGCGGGCACCCTGCCGGACGGCGCGCCGAAGGACTGCTTCGACGACCCCAAGACCCACTTCGAGATCATCAACGCGTGCACGAACGCGACGCGGATCGAGAAGAACCCGACCCTGTCGAAGCTCCTGCCCGACGGCGGGCTCCCGCCGCTCGACTGAGCGCCGGCGCGGTCGCGCCGCGCACGCAACGGAACGCAACGGAGGTATAGGGACAGAGTGCAGCCCGCGATCGTGAGGAGAGCGAGCCGCGCGGTCCTTCTGGTCTGCGCGCTGTCGAGCGCCGGCGCGCGGGCAGAGACGAGCGCTCCACGCGAGCCGGCGCCGGGCGCCTCGCCGCCGAGCGCCTCACCGCAGAGCGCCTCGGCGCCGGGCGCCTCGCCGCAGAGCGCGGCCTCGAGCGCGACCGAGGACCTCGCGGCGCGGGTGGCGCGCCTCGAAGAGGAGGCGGCCGCGCGGCGCGAGGCGGCCCCGCCGGTCGCGGTCTCCGGCTACGTCCACATGGACTGGGTGGTCCTCCGCCAGTCGTCGCAGGACGAGCTCACGCAGGACGGCGAGCCGCTGAACGAGGACCGCTTCCTCCTGCGCCGCGCGCGCCTCCGCGCCGAGCGCGACGACGGCCTGTTCCACGGCGCGTTCGAGATCGACGCGAACACGATCGACGGCCCGCAGCTCCGCCCGATCAACGCCGAGGCCTCGTTCAAGTGGCCCGCGAGCCGCGCCTATCCCCACACGCCGTGGGCGTACGAGACGGCCCCGCGGCGCGCGTGGTCGAAGGACGCGCCCGCGCCGGCCGCCCGCGAGCGCGACGCGCCCTGGTTCATGGTGACCGCGGGGCTCTTCCGCACGCCGTTCGGCTTCGAGGTGCCGGAGTCCGAGCGCGAGCGGCCCTGGCTCGAGCGCTCGACCATGTCGGCCGCGCTGTTCCCGCAGTCGTTCGATCTCGGCCTGCGCGTCCTCGGCGGCTACCGCTTCCTCCGCTACGCCTTCGCGATCATGAACGGCGAGCCGATCGGCCAGCGCACGTTCCCGGGGCGCGATCCCAACGAGAGCAAGGACCTCGTCTTCCGCGTCGGCGGAGCGACCGCGGTGACCGACGCCGTGCGCGTCGACGGCGGGCTCTCGGGCGTGAGCGGGCGCGGCTTCCACCGCGGCGCGGCCGCCACCAAGGACCTGGTCCAGTGGCAGGACTCGAACGCCGACGGGATCGTCGACAACACGACCGAGCTCCAGATCATCCCGGGCTCGCCGGCGACGCCCTCGGCCAATTTCAAGCGCTTCGCGGTGGGCGCCGATCTGCGCGCGACGATCGCGCTCCCGGCGCTCGGCGACCTCCACCTGCGCGCCGAGGTCGTCCGGGGGAACAACCTCGATCGCGGCCTCTTCGTCTCGGATCCGATCGCGGCGACGCGCGACCTCCGCCAGCTCGGCTACTACGTCGGCGCGGCCCAGGAGATCACGCGCTGGGCGCTCGTCGGCGTGCGCTACGACCGCTACGATCCGGACGCGGACGCCCGCGAGCAGGAGCCCTTCGCGCTCGTGCCGCGCGACGTGTCGATGTCCACTTGGTCCTTCAGCGCGACGGGGCGTACGCGCGTCGCGCGGCTCGTCGCCCAGTACGACCATCGAAAGAACGCGCTCGGGCGCGACGCGTCCGGGCGCCCGACGACGCTCGCCGACGACTCGTTCACGCTGCGCGCCGAGGTGCGCTTCTGATGCGCCGCCTCGCGGTCGCGCTCGTCGCCCCGGCGTGGATCGCGCTCGCGGCCTGCGAGGGCACGCGCGCCGACGAGGGACGCGACGCGACGCTGCGGGTCGACGGGGCGCAGTTCTTCCGGAGGGCGATGCCGGAGGAGGACGACGGCCCCGCGGTGCTCTCGGCGACCGTCGTCTCGCGGGCGCGCGCGGGCGTCGTCGAGCGCGCCTGCGCCGGCGAGCTCGAGCGCGCGGCGACCGCCATCGCGATCGGCCTCTCGTCGGACGTCGGCTACTGGGTCCTGCCCGCCGGGATCCCGCTCGCCTCCGCCCCCTCGTCGCCCACCTTCGACGCCGTGCTCGGGCTCTCCGGCAGCGCGCGCCCCGGCAGGTACGACGTGGTCCTCCGGGCGGTCGACGCGACGGGGAGGTTCGGGCCCGCCACGACGCGGCCGCTCGAGGTCGTCCCCGCCGCCCGCCCGGCCGGGCGCTTCGTGATCTCGCTCTCGTGGCAGAACGAGGCCGACCTCGATCTCCACGTCGTGCTCCCGAGCGGCCTCGAGATCTTCAAGCGCAACCGCACCGAGTACCAGCGGCCGCCGCCGAGCGCGGGGCCCGTCGATCCGAACGCCCCGACGGACGGCGGCTTCCTCGATCGCGACTCCAACGCGATGTGCGTCCAGGACGGCGCGCGCGCGGAGAACGTCGTGTGGACCGAGCCTCCGCCGCCCGGTCGCTACGTCGTGCGCGTCGACACGTTCTCGCTGTGCGGAGCGCCGAGCGCTCCGTGGCGCGTCGAGGCGGTGCTCGACGGGACGCGCATCGGCGCGGCGGAGGGCACGAGCACCGAGATCGACGCGCGCTTCGAGCACAACCGGGGCGGGGGCGTGCTCGCCCTCGAGCTCGACGTGCCCTGAGGCTCGATGCGCGGCCGCCGCAACGTCGCGTTCCTCTCCCCGGCGCTGCTCGCGAGCCTCGCGCTCGTCACGGGCGCGCCGGCCCCCGCGCTCGCGCAGCAGCGCGGCTCGGACGTCGGCGGGCAGCCCACCAAGCGGAAGCTCACGAAGATGCCCCGCCTCGTGCGGTTCGTCGAGGCCGAGTACCCCGCGGCGAAGAAGCGCGCCGGCGTCTCGGCGTCGGTCGTCCTGACGATCGAGATCGGCGCCACGGGGAAGGTCACGAACGTCTCCGTCGCCGAGAGCGCCGGGGCGGACTTCGACGCGGCCGCCGTCGCCGCCGCCGCGGGCTTCGAGTTCGAGCCCGCCGAGGTCGACGACAAACCCGCGCCGGCGAAGATCACCTACCGCTACGACTTCGTCATCGCGCAGGAGCCGCCTCCCCCTCCGGCCCGGCCGCCCTCGGCGCCCGAGACCGCGGCGCCCGTCGCCCCGCCGCCGGCCGGCGAGGCCGGGGCGACGCCCGGCGACGCGACGGCCGCCGGCGCGCGGACGGGCGGGAACGACGTCGTCGACGAGGTGGCGATCCGCGGCGGCCCGCGCGCGCGGCGCGAGGTCGTCGACTACGCCGTGCGCGCCGAGCAGGCGAAGAAGGTCGCCGGCACGCAGGGCGACGTCTTGAAGGTGGTGCAGAACCTCCCCGGCGTCTCGCGCCCGCCCGTCGCGTCGGGGCAGATCGTCGTCTGGGGCTCGGCGCCCAAGGACACGCGCGTCTACGTCGACGGGGTCGATCTCCCAGCGCTCTACCACGGCAGCGGCCTCCGCGGGACGATCAACTCCGACCTCGTCGCGAGCATCGATCTCGTCCCGGGCGCGTTCGGCGCGGAGTACGGGCGCGGGCTCGGGGGGCTGGTCCGCGTCGAGACGCGGAGCTTGCCGCGCGGGACGCACGGCTACGTCGGCGCGGACACCCTCGACGGCTCGGCGTTCGTGTCGACCGAGATCGGCGAGCGCGTCCGGATCGGGAGCGCGCTCCGGTACGGCTGGCTCGACCGCGTCTTCGCCGCCACGAGCGCGCCCGACGTCGGCGACCTCTTCCCGATCCCGCGCTACCGCGACGCGCAGCTCAAGGCCACCGTCGATCTGCGCAGGCGCGAGAGCGTCGACACGGTCGTCCTCCTCTCGTCCGACGAGCTCGACCGCACGGTCCCCTCGCCCGATCCGGCGAAGCGCCGCGTCGAGGCCACGCGATCGGGGTTCTGGCGCGCGTACGCGCGGTACACGAACGTCTCCGACGACGGCGACACCGCGACCGTCACGCCGTTCTTCGGTCGAGACACGAGCTCGCTCGCGCAGCGCTTCGGCGCGAACCCGACGCGCCTCGACGTCGCCTCCGATCGCTACGGGGTCCGGGCGTCGCTCCGCTCGAAGCTCGGCTCGCGCGTCGTGCTCGTCACCGGGATGGACGCCCTCGGGACGGCGTCGAGCGTCGAGCGCGAGGGCTCGCTCACGCTCCCGCCGCGCGAAGGCGACGTCGCCGTCTTCGGGCAGCCTCCCGGCGACGAGTACGCGCTCGATCGCTGGAAGACGCACGTCCTCGACGTCGGCCCGCACGTCTACGCCGACGTCCGCGTCGGCCCCGTGACCTTGACGCCGGGCGTCCGCGTCGACGCCTTCGTCATCGAGGGCAGCAAGCGGCTGCCCCCGGCCGGAAACGTCCCGCCGATCGGCTTCTCGCGCATGGAGACGACGGTCGCGCCGCGCGCGTCGGCGCGGTGGGACGTGACGCGTCGGCTCGCGTTCACCGCCGCTTACGGCAGCTACCACCAGCCGCCCGAGCCGGAGGACCTCTCCGCGGTGTTCGGGACCCCGGAGCTCGGGCTCTCGCGCGCTCTGCACGTCACGGCGGGCGAGTCGCTCCGCGTCACCGACTCGCTGACGATCGACGTCGTCGCGTTCGACAAGCGCATGAGGGACCTCGTCGTGCGGAGCCGCCTGCCGAACCCGCTCCGCGCGCGCGCGCTCACGCAGAACGGCGAGGGGCGCAGCTACGGCGTCCAGCTCCTCCTCCGCCAGGAGCTGTGGCGCGGGTTCTTCGGCTGGGCGTCGTACGCCGTCACCAAGAGCGAGCGCCGCTTCGAGGGCGACGAGGCCTGGCGGCCGTTCGACTTCGACCAGCCGCACGTCCTGTCGCTCGTCGCGAGCCAGGAGATCGGCCGCTGGAGCGTCGGCGCGCGCTTCCGCTACGCGAGCGGGAACCCGCGCACGCCCGTCGTCGGCAGCGTCTACGACGCGCGCTCCGATCGGTTCGATCCGGTGTTCGGCCCGCAGGGCACGACGCGCGTCCCGGCGTTCTGGCAGCTCGATCTCCGCGTCGACCGCACCTTCGAGCTCGGGAGGGACGTCCGCGCGCTCGTGTTCGCGGATCTCCAGAACGTGACGAACCGGGAGAACGCCGAGGAGATCGCCTACTCGGCCGACTTCCGGCGGCGCGGGATCATCACCGGCCTGCCGTTCATCGCCGTCGTCGGCGGGAGGCTCGAGCTCTGATGCGCCGCCGGCTCCACGCGCTCGTTTTCGGCGCGGCGGTCGCGAGCGCGCCGTTCGCCTGCCGCCCCGATCTCGGGGATCGCGAGTCGCGGATCACGCGGACCCAGGTGCTCGCGGTGCGCGGCGAGCCGCCGGAGGCGAAGCCCGGCGAGACCGTCTCGTGGTCGCTCCTCGTCGCGAGCCCCGAGGGACCGATCTCCGAGCCGAGGGCGAGCTGGGCGCTGTGCGCGACGCCGAAGCTTTTGACGGAGAACGGCGCCGCGGGCGCGGCCTGCCTCCAGGGCGGCGTCCGGCCGATCGCCGAGGGCGTCCCCACGGCCGCCGCCGCGCTCCCGCCGGACGCGTGCGCGCTCTTCGGCCCCGAGGTCACGTCGGCCGACCTCCGCCCGCGCGATCCCGACGTCACCGGCGGCTACTACCAGCCGGTGCGCGTCACCGTCACGGACGGCGCCGAGACGGCCGTGGCCTTCGGCCTAGAGCGCGTGGGCTGCGCGCTCGCCAACGCCGCCGCCGACGTGACGACGGACTACGGCCGGCGCTACGTCGCCAACGCGAACCCCGAGCTCGGCCCCCTCGAGGCCACGCTCGACGGCGCCCCCGTCGCGCTCGACGCGATCCCGAGCGGCGCGACGCTCTCGCTCCGCGTGAGCTGGCCGGCCGAGGCGGCGGAGCGCTACGTGGTCTACGACCTCGCGAGCCGCGCCCTCGTCGAGCGCCGCGAGGCGATGCGCGTCTCGTGGTTCGCGACGGACGGGAGCTTCGAGAGCGATCGCACCGGGCGCTCGGAGGACGAGCTCGAGACCGCGACGACGAACGCCTGGACGGCGCCCCGCGCGGCCGGCACGACCCACCTCTTCGTCGTCCTCCGCGACATCCGCGGCGGCGTCGCGTTCGCGACGCACGCGCTCGTGACGAGGTGAGGCGCGCTCGGCTCGAGGGCGGAGCGCGGCCGCGCTCCCGGAGAGGGCCGCGCTCGACGCGCGCTCAGCGCTCGACGCGGGGCGAGAGCACGCCCATCGCGACGAAGCGCTCGAGCAGCCCGAGGACCTGCTCGACCGGGGCGCCGGTCATCGCGGCGACGTCCTCGATCGTCATCGTCGCGTCGAACATCCCCGCCGTGACCACGGGGCGCGCGGCGGCGGCGAGGCCGGGCGGCGCCGACGAGAGCGCGGCGATGCTCGAGCGGCACTCGCGCGCGATCGTCACGAGCATCGGATCGAGCTCGCCGCGCGCGATGAGCTCGTCGGCGAGCTCGAGGGCCGGCGCGTAGTCGCTCGCGAGGAAGAGGCGATAGACCTCGCGCGTCGCGTCGCTCCGGTTCGCGAGCGAGAGCGTCGGGCTCGTGGGCTCGTCCGGCGCCTCGCGGGGCTCGATCTGGGTCTGCGTGTCGTCGTCGGGGTCGCGCGGATCCTCGAGGATGTCGTCGTCGCCCAGGACGTCGGAGGACGGCGCGGCCTCCGGGGCCGCGTCGACGGGCGGCGCCGGCGTCGTGTCGCGGCGCGGCAGGACCGGCGCGTCGTGGGTCGTCAGCGTGTCGGCCTCCGGCGGAAACCCGAGCTCGCCCGGCTCCGGATCGCCGGCGGGCGCCGCGCGACGGAGCTCCACGACGGCGGGCGGCGGCGTCGCGCCGCCTCTCGGCGCGAACGCGCTCGATCCGCGCGCGCCGCCCCTCGCGTCGTCGGGCTCCCTCGTCATGACGGCCGCCATCGTGGTCCAAACGGCGGCCGCGTGGAAGCGCTATCGACGGCAGGCACCGTCGAGATAGGCGCGCGATCAGGTCCGGTAGACGCTCCAGTCGATCCGGAGGCGGCGCATCTTCCCGCGGAGCGTGTGCGGGTTCACGCCGAGCAGATCCGCCGCGCCGCCGCGGCCCTCGATGCGGCCGCGCGCGAGGACGAGCGCGCGGGCGATGTGCGCGCGCATCGCGTCGTCGAGCGTCGCCAGCCGTCCGGCGGGGGCCGCGACGGCGGGCTGCGACGACAGCGGCGCCGCGGGAGGAGGCGACGACCGCGGCCGTGCGTCTCCGAGCGCCGCCGCGATCTCGAGTCGCCGCCCGCCGCCGAGGATCGCCGCGCGCTCGACCACGGCCGCGAGCTCGCGCACGTTGCCTGGCCAGGAGTAGCCGCGGAGCGTCTCGAGCTCGCTCGGGGTCGGCACGAGCGGCACGCCCGTCAGCGCGATGCCGGACTTGTGCGCGAAGTGCGTCGCGAGCGGCGCGACGTCCTCGGGACGATCGCGCAGCGGCGGGATCCGCACCGTGAAGACGCCGATCCGGTACCAGAGGTCCGAGCGGAACGTCCCCTCCTCGCACATCGCGCGGAGGTCGCGGTGCGTCGCGGTCACCACGCGCACCGACACGCGGAGGTCCTTCGTCCCGCCGACGCGCGTGAACGTCCCCTCCTGCAAGACGCGCAGGAGGCGGACCTGCGCGGCCAGCGGCAGCTCGGCGACCTCGTCGAGGAAGAGCGTCCCGCCGTCGGCGCGCTCGAACCACCCCTGCCGCGTCCCGGTGGCGCCGGTGAAGCTTCCGCGCTCGTGACCGAACAGCTCGGAGTCGATGAGCTCCGCGGGGATCGCGCCGCAGTTGACGCGGATCATCGGCCCCTCGGCGCGCTGCGATCGGGCGTGGATCAGCCGCGCCAGGAGCTCCTTGCCCGAGCCCGTCTCGCCCTCGAGGAGCACCGGGGCGTCGGTCGGGGCCACCTGCTCGATGCGCTCGACGACGGCGGCGAGGCCCGCCGCCGCGCCGACGACGACGTCGTCCCGCTGGACGCTCGCGCCGTCTTCCAAGGTCCCCGACACCGGCTCGATCGATCGCGCCTCCGGAGGGACCGAGAGGGGGTGAGAGCTGACAGCAACCATGAATCCACTATAACGAACAACCATCCATTAAACAAGATGCTCTCCGCGCGGGCCGGATCGGGCCCCGCCGCGGCTCACTCGACCGCGACGGCGAGCTCGCGCCAGCCGACGCCCCCGCGGTCGTCGCGGATGACGGTCCACAAGCGCACCGGGCCCCGCTCGCTCGGCGCGGTCCAGACGTTCGACGTGTCGGTCCCGTCGGCGTCTTGCTCGGAGCGGCCGGTCTGGTCCTCGGCGAAGACGCCGCCGGTCGAGAACCAGGCGACGCGCACGCCCTCGCGTCGCTCCTGGACCGTCCGCGTCTCGGGGTTCGCCCAGAGGTAGGTCTCCGCGCCCGTGCAGCCGCGCGGCTCGTCCCGGCAGTCGTCGGCGCAGCTGCTCTGGTTCTCTCCCGCCGTGCAGAGGCCGTCGCCGCACACCGGCTCGCGGGGGCACGCCGCCCACGACGCGCGCAGCTCCACGCGGGAGCCCGGCGCCACCGACGCCCCCGGGGCTTCGACGCCCGGCTCGATCACCCGCGCTTCGCCCGAGACGATCTCCACGCGATCGATCTCCGGGTTCTCGTTCGGGCGGTAGCCCTGACCGTAGCGGACCGACTCGGCGTTCGGGACGCCGATGACCCCGCACGCGAGGCGCACGGACGCGAGCGCGGCGCCGGCCTCGCTGCCGAGCACGATCGGCTGGTGGTATCCGCCCGAGAGATCGGGATCGACGGGGCGCCCGGCGACGCCGCCCGCCGTCGCCGGCGGCGCGAGCGGACCGAAGCGCCGGCACGCGTCGGCCGGGACGGTGCCCGTGACGCTCGCGCCTCGCCCGAGGCGGAGGAAGTCCTCGCCGCCTTCTCCGAAGCGATCGACGCACTCCTGGGCGACGGGGCCGAGCTCCGTGAGCGGCTTGCGCGCGAGGCACATCGCCCACTCGAGCCCGTCGCCGGTCGCCGACGCCCCGGCCGGCGCCGCGATCAGCGCCGTCAACGTCACGGGCAGCCCCGGCTTCGCCTCGGCGGGGCTGGCGCGGACCGCCAGCACGCGCGGCGCCGCGATCCGCGCCTGGTCGTCGGCGAGCTTCGGCACGCACGCGAGGGCGCACGCGGCGGCGGCGAACGAGAGGGACAGAGGCCTCTTCATCTCAGAAGCTCCAGCGCGCGCCGAGGATCGGGAGGATGGGCAGGCCCAGGATGTACCGCCGGTGCGAGTAGTCCGGCGCGTACGCGATCTCCTCCGGGTTCCCGCGGTTCGTCACGTTCTGCACGTCGAGGTAGACCTCGAGCTCCGAGCCGCTCAGCTTGACGCGCTTGGCGACACGGACGTCGAGCTGGAGGAAGACCGGGATCCGATCGGTGTTGTAGACGCCGAGCGTCGGCTCGTAGCGATTGCTGCGCGCGTCGAAGTAGATGTACTGGAGCGGCGTCCGCGGATACCCCGAGGCGACGCGCGCGCGCGCGCCGACCTCGAAGCCGGCGCCGAGGTCGTACGACGCGAGCGCCGTCAGCACGTGGGTCTGGTCGTAGTCGAAGAGCCGCCAGCGCGCGCCGGGCGAGTCCTTCCGCTCGCTCCGGAGGATCGTGTACGCGATCCAGCCGAAGAACCTGCCGGCGCCCTTCTCGCGTCGCAGGAGGAACTGCGCGCCCACCGAGCGTCCCTCGCCCTGCTGGAGGAGCGCCTCCCCGACCCGCGGGCTGCTCGAGGGGTTGCGCGCGACGAGCTCGTCGGACGTGGTGTGGAAGACGTTCGTCTCCATCGCGAGGTCGGACGTGGCGCGGAGCTCCGCGCCGCCGACGTAGTGCGTCCCCGTGGAGATCCCGAGCGCGGGGTTGCCGAAGATCGCGGACAGATCGTCGGGGAGCGGCGGCTGCCGATACAGGCCGACGGCCGCCTTGTAGGTGAGCCGCTCGCTCGACGCCCAGCGCGCGGCGAAGCGCGGCTGGATCGCGACGTCGGAGAGGTACGCTCCGAGATCCGGCGCGTTCGGGTCGTGCGGCTTTCGCCGGTCGACGCTGATGAAGTACGGCTCGAGCCGGACGCCGGGCGTGAGGACGACGCGATCGCGGAAGAGGCCCCACGACGTCTCGGCGTAGGGCGCCGCGCTCGCGATGACCGACTTCCAGACGTCGGCGCTCACCTGATCGGCGGGCGCCCGGCCGAACACGTAGGCGTCGCCCTCGCGGGGCGGCGACGTGATCGAGCCGCTCCGGTTCGACTCGCTCTGGACGAGCTCGAGATCGAGGCCCGCGCGCGCCGTCCACGCCTCGGCCAGCCGGCCGCGCCACTCGGCGCGGAGCCCGACGAGGTGGGACTCCGTCTCGACGCTCGTCGGCACTCCGCCGAAGTCGCCGGCGCGGCCTCCGACGTCGTGGCCGTACCACGGCGCGACGTCCACCTCCGCGCCGTCGGCGAGCTGCTTGTGGTACGCGACGTCGTAGCGCTCGAAGCGGAGCGTCCGCGTCTCGGAGACGCGGTTCGCGGGATCGTTGCTCGGCTGCGTCCGCGACTGGCGATCGCCCGAGAGCATGCCGCCGACCTCGACCCACTCGTTCGGCGCGAGCTGGTAGCGGAGGCGCGCCTGCCCGTCGTGGTACTCGGGCAAGGTGAAGAACGCCTGGAAGCTCTGATCCTCGAGCAGGCGCGCGGCGTCCGCGACGTGGCTCCTCCGCGCGGAGATCGCGAACGAGAGGCGCTCGCCGATCGGCGCCGTCACGGCGGCCGACGCGTCGAGGAGGTCGAGCTGCGCGCTGCCGTGGAGGCGATCGCGCGCCGGCTCGCGCGTCGTGACGCGGACGAGCCCGCCGAGCCCGCGCCCGTACGCGGCGCCGTACCCGCCGGGGACGAGCTCCACCGACGCGACGCGGTCGTTGTGGACGACCGATCGGAGGCCGCCGAAGTGATAGAGCATCGGCACGCGAACGGCGCCGACGTACGTGCGCGTGTCCTGAGGCGCCGCCCCCCATACGACGAGCTGCCCCGAGCCCGCGCTCGCGCGCGCGACGCCCGGGAGGTTCTCGACCACCTTGAGCACGTCTCCCTGCGTGCCCGGGACGCGCCGCGCCTCCTCCGCGCCGACCTCGGTGCTGACGGTCTGCTTGACGAGCTTCGGCGCGAGCACGACGACCTCGAAGTCGTCCTTGTCCTCGTCGTCGGCGGCGCCCTCCGGCGCGGGGAGCTCGACGGAGTAGCGGGCCTCGAGGGTCCGCCCCGCCTCGACGGTCTCCTGCGTCCGGAGCGGCGTGAGGTCCGATCGGGAGAGCGTGACCTTCGCCTCCCCGACCGGGACGTCGTCGAACGCGAACTCGCCCTCCGCGTTCGTGACCACGCGACCGACGCCGTCGACCTCGACGGCCACGCCCGCGAGCGGTCGGCCGGACGCCTTGTCGAGGACGACGCCGCGGAGCTTGCCCGTGGTCTCGACCGCCGCCTTCGGCGTGAACACGTAGCGGTAGGTGATCTTGACCGGCGCGGGCTTGTGGTCCACCTCCGCCGGGCGGAACGTGAAGCGGCGCGCGGCGTCCACCGCGGCCGCGTCGAAGGCCGCCCCCGCCCCCTTCACGACGACGGCCGCCTCCACGGCGCCGGCCGCGGAGATCGCGAGCTCGAGGACGACGGTCGCGGCGCGGCCCTCGCGGAGCTCGTCCTCGGGGTAGACGGCCTCGACGAAGTCGACGAGCTCCGGCGGCTTCGTCAGGCGCGGCTTCGGCGCCTCCCCCCGCGCGGGCGCGGGCTGGGCGCGCGCGCCGCTCGGGACGAGCGTCGTCGCGACGGCGAGGGCGAACGCGCGGCGAAGGCGAGCTCCGAGCATCGGACTCACGACGCGGAGAAGCGCACGGCGACGGTGAACGTCGAGCGGCTGGGCCGTCCGCAGCGCACGGCCGGCTCGAAGGTGGCCAGGCGCGCCGCCGCGATCGCCGCCTCGTCGAGGCCGTGGCCGAGGCTCGTGAGCGCGCGGACGTCGACGACCTTGCCCGCCTCGTCGACGGTGATCTCCAGGCGGACCTTCCCCTCGACGCCCGCCGCGCGCGCGGCCTCGGTGTACGCCGGCTGAGGGAGGCCGAGGAGCTTCGGCTTCGCGGGCGGCTCGTCGCAGGCGTCGAGCGCGCGCTTCGGCGCGGGCGCCTTCTCCAGCGTCTTCGCGACCACCTCGACCGCGCGCGGCGGCGGCGCGGCCGCGGGCAGCGCGAAGCCGCCGGGGCCGCTCCCTCCGCTGAGCTGACCCGAAGTCAAGCAGGCGCCGCGAGCGCTCCGCGCGCGAGGCGGCGCCTCCTGGACCTCCGCCGGCTCGGGCGGCGGCGACGGCGGCGCGGGCGCCGGCTCGGGCTTCACCGTCTCGGTCACCTCGATCGCCGACGCCGACGCCGACGCCGGCGCGCGGAGCGCTCCGAGCGCGACGACGAGCCCGCCGTGCGCCAGGAGGCTTCCGCCGATGAGGACACCACGCAGCGACATGGCTCGCTACTTCGAGCGCTCGACGTTGATCGCGAACTTCGTGACGCCCGCGAGCTTCGCCGTGTCGATGATCTCCACCACGCGGCCGTGCAGGGCCGCCTGATCCGCGCTGATGACGAGGCTGACGTCCTCGGACGCGCGCGCCGCCCTGAGCTGCGCCTCGAGGCCCTTCAGCGTCGCGGGCGCGTCGTTGAAGAGGAGCTCGCCCCCCTTGTCGATCGTGACCACGTAGGTCTTCGTCACCTTGCCGTCCGAGGTGGCCGTCTTCGGCAGCTCGACCTTGAGCGCCTGCGAGACGATGTACGTCGACGAGACCATCATGATGATGAGCAGCACGAGCGCGATGTCGACGAACGGCGTGACGTTGATCCCGACGATGCCTCCGCGGTTCCCCGGGCCGCGGGCCGCCTGCACGGAGGCCATCAGCCCTTCGCCTCGCTGGCGACGGCGACGGCGGAGCCCTCGTCGCGGGCCGAGCCGTCGTCGATCCGCGCGCGCTGCTGCTGACGCGCCCCCTTCACGCTCCGCGCGCGCGCGCGCTCGAGGATGCGCGGATCCGACTTGGCGTACGCGCTGATGAGCTTCACCAGCGCCGCGGCGTCCGCTTCGATCTGGCCGATCCTCCGCTGGATGAGGTTGTACGCGACGACCGCGGGCAACGCGACGAAGAGGCCTACGCCCGTCGCGACGAGCGCCTCCGCGATGCCGCCCATCACGCCGCCCATCGCGCCGGCGTTGCCCCCCGACTCGCCGAGCGAGTGGAACGCGATGATGACGCCGAGCACCGTGCCGAACAGGCCGATGAACGGCGCGTTGTTCCCGAGGGTGCCGAGGAGGTTCACGCCCCGCTCGAGCTCCGCGCGGATGCGCGACAGCTCGGCGTCCACGGCGTCGGCCATCGCCTCGGGTCCGCCGTGCAGCCACCGGAGCGCCTCGCGCGCGATGCGGCCTTGCAGCGAGCGATCCGCGGCGAGGAGCTTCTCGAGGCCGTCGAGGTCCGCCGCGTCGAGGCGGGCGACGAGCCGCGGTCGCTGCTCCTCGAGGTCGCCGCTCCGGCGCGCGAAGTAGATCCAGCGCTCGACCATCGTGGCGATCGAGATCACCGACAGGACGAGCAACAGATAGAGGACCCACGAGCTCCCGAGGAGCGCCAGCTTCGTCAGACGTTCGATCAACATCGCTTGATGCCTCCTAGGGCACGAAGAACTCGGCCACGAAGGTCCCGAGGCGCGTGCCTCCGTTGGCCTGAATCGCCAGGGCCGTCCCGCTCCACCGCTCCGCCTCGACGACCTCGTAGGTGCCCGCCGAGGGATCCACGACGCCCCTCGACCAGCGCGTGACCGTGTACCGGGCGGAGGGCTCGCCGCACGCGGCGTACAGGTTCGCGTAGACGAGGTACGAGCCCGGGGCCGGGCGCTCCTGGATCACGACGTTCTCGAGCTGCCGGGCGTCGACGCGACAGCCGTTGTTCGAGTCGAAGTCGAGGTATCCGGCGCCCGGCGGGTTCGTGTCCGGCGAGCTCCGGCTGATCTTCTCCTCCGCGCCGAGGCCCTTCGCGGGGCTGCGCGCGGCGATCGCCTCGCCGCTCGGCGTGACGACGACGAGGTCGAGGTCGACCGGCCGATCCCACTCGAGGCTGACCGCGAGCTCCGGCGGCGCCTTCGCGGCGTCGCACGCGTTGCCGTTGTCCGGCACGCGGCGGTGGACGCAGAGCGACGTCGCGACCTGGTTGCCGGCGCGCCCCGCGTCGTCCAGCGCGGAGACGAGCAGCCGATGACGCCCCGGCGCGAGCGAGCGGTGGAGATCGGCGACGAAGCGCCAGACGCGGACCGGCTCGCCCTGCACCTGCGGATCGGGCGGCCCCGCCGGCACCACCCAGTAGCCGCTCCCCTGCCCCTCGATCTTCGCCGCGACGGAGACCGCGTCGAGCGTCGCCCAGCCGAAGAACGCGACGCCGGGGAGCCCCGGGCGGAGCACCGTGGTCTCCGTCGTCGCGGCGGTCGGGCGCGGAGGCGCGGTCCCCTGGTCGGGGGGCGCGCCCGGGAGCTCCCCCTCGAGGAACTGCGCGTCGTGGACCGCGAACGGCTCCTCGAGCCCCTCGGTGACGCGCGTCCCGCCGCACCCGCCGGAGACGAGGCACGCGAGGCACGCGGACGACGCTCGAACGATCCGCCTCACAGGTCCACCTGCAGGCGGAGCGTGAGCTGGTTGTTCTTCGCGTTGGTGGGGACGCCTCGGTCGTCCCGCGCGAGGTGATCGGCGACGACGTCGTACTGAGCGACGAGCCGGCCGTGCGACAGCGTGAGGCCGATCGTGGGCGACAGGACCCAGAACGACTCGTCCTTGATGTGGAAGACGCCGGCGCGCTGCTCGAAGACGTCGCTGTTCGGATCGTAGTAGGCCGCGCGGAAGCCGACGAGGCCGTAGTCGGTGATCTGCTGGACGGCCGACACGCTGAGCACGAGCTGCCGCACGTCCGCTCCCGAGAGGATCGGATCCGAGACCAGGAGCGCGCGATCGAGGTTCGACGCGGCGGTCACCTCGCCGGAGAGGCGCGAGACGCCGAGCGCGGTCCGCTTGGACACGCCGAGGTCGAGCCCGAGCGCCCACCGACGGAAGGTCTGCGACGGGACCGCCGCCGAGCCGGTCACGCCCTGCAGCTCGTGGGGCTCGGCGAAGCCGTTGTTGTTGTCGTCGATCCACGTGACCGACGCCTTCGTCGCGTCGCGCCCCGGGCTGAAGCCGGTGCCGTTCCAGAACGAGACGCCGCCCTCGACGACGAAGGACGGGTCGACCGGCGCGCGCGCGCCGACGCGGCCGACGACGTCCTTGGCGGCGACCGGATCGCGCGGGAACGCCGCGTCGACGAGCGGCTGACCGTTCACGACGGCGACCGCGTAGTTGAGGAAGCGGTACGCGCCCCAGAGCTTGACGCCGATGTCCGCCTCGCTCGGGAAGAGCGCCGTCGAGCCGATGCTCCGCTCCATGAACACGCGATCGCGCTGCGACTCGCCGATCTCCGCGCCGAACGGGAGATCCGTGATGCCCGCGGTGAGCACCAGCCGCGGCGTGATCGTGTCGTCGTCGGCGCCGCGGTAGAGGAGCGACGCCTCCGCGCGGCGCGGCCCGACGCGGACGCCGTTCAGGGTCGACGCGTCCATCTCGAGGGTCGCGGCGGCGTTCTCCCACCCGTGATCGATGCGCAGGCGCGCGCGCCGGAGCGCGAACTCGTCCTGGTTCAGCGGCTCGCCGCCGGGCGCGAGCTGGTCCTCCGAGAGGTCGTTGCGCTGGTACTGCGCCTGGACGAAGCCCCACCAGGCGAGGCCGCGCCGGATCGGGCGGACGTAGTTGCTCCCCTCCGCGACCAGGCTGGGCGGCGCGTCCGCCCTCGCGGCCGGCGCGGTCGTCGACGGCAGCCCGACACGCCCCGCCGGGGACC
>JAHBWF010000063.1 GCA_019637105.1 Labilithrix sp. | reverse complement strand
CCGCGTCTGGTTCCAGTGCATGGACGGCGCCTGGTACCGCGGCGGCGACGCGACCTCGGGCCCGTTCGGCCCGTGCGAAGGATCGCACCCGCTCTGATCGCGGCGCGCCGGAGGCTCGCCGGGCGCGCGGCTCGTCACCGAGTCGCGCGCGCTTCGCGTTCGGCGGGACGCGGCGCGGAGCTCGAGCCTCCGCGGCCCGTCGCGGCATCTGCGCGCTTCCGCGGACGCGCGGCCCGCTGGTAGCCTGTCGGCGCGATGATCACCTTCAGCGACGACCCGAAGCGTGCCGAGCACGAGATGCACGCGGTCATCTTCTACCTCGTCACCTTCGGGTACATCGACGGCGACTTCGACGCCGCGGAGAAGAGCTTCGTCCGCGACGTCATCAAGAAGCTCATCGAGCACCGCGCGAACACCGCGATGCCCGGCGCCGCCGCGTCCGTCCGCGCCGAGGTGGTCGACAAGTTCACCAAGCATTTCCACGAGGTCTTCGAGGGGATCGATCAGAACGTGAAGGAGCTCTTCACGGAGAGCGTCTCCGAGAACGAGGACCCGAAGGCGTTCGTCCACTCGAAGCTCAAGGTGCGGTGCTTCGAGATCTTCCAGAGCTTCGATCCGCGCGGGCGCGCCGAGCTCATGCGGCTCATCGACAGCCTGCTCATGGCCGACGGCGTCGCGCACCCGGCGGAGGTGCAGTTCCGGAGCGAGCTCGGGCGCCTGCTCGACTCCCACGTCGAGGTCGAGATCGTCGACGACGGCGGCCCGAACGACAGCGCGCGCGTCGCCGTCGCGGCGCCGATCGACGCGGGGGCGTCGACGATCGACCACCCGTTCTTCAAGCCGTTCGAATTCCACTTCTCGCGCGATCCCGACGCGCTCACGCGCCAGGTCACCGCCGACCGCGCGCTCATCGATCGAGCGCTCGCCGTGATCGAGACGCAGCGCCGGGCCGGCGACGGCCGCCTCACGGGCAAGAAGAACGTCGCCGAGCTGGCCGGCGCGCCGCCGTTCCTCGACGGCCACACGTACGTGCGGATGCCGAAGCCCGGGGCGCGCACGGAGCTCACGGTGCTCGGCGATCTCCACGGCTGCTACAGCATCCTGAAGGCGACGGTCCTCCAGAGTCGCTTCTTCGAGCGCGTCGACGCGTACCGCAAGGATCCGAAGAACGTCCCGTACCCGCTCCTCGTCCTGCTGGGCGACTACATCGATCGCGGCCGGTTCAGCCTGAACGGCGTCCTCCGCACGGTGCTCCAGCTCTTCGTCACGGCGCCCGAACACGTCGTGATGCTCCGGGGCAACCACGAGTACTACGTCGAGGTGAACGGCACGATGTACGGCGGCGTGAAGCCGGCCGAGGCGATCAACACGCTCAAGCCGCTCCTCCCGGTCGACGTGTTCCGCCACTACCGCACGCTCTTCGAGCAGATGCCGAACGTCTTTTTGTTCGATCGCTTCATGTTCGTCCACGGCGGCATCCCCAAGGACCGACTCATCAAGGAGCGCTGGAAGGACCTCTCGTCGCTCAACGACCCGGACATCCGCTTCCAGATGATGTGGAGCGATCCGAGCACGGCCGACGTCATCCCGGCCGACCTGCAGGACCAGGCGGCTCGCTTCGCCTTCGGCCGGATGCAGTTCCGCGCCTTCATGCAGCGGCTCGGGACGAACACGATGGTGCGCGGCCACGAGAAGGTGCTCGAGGGCTTCTCGGCGGTCTACGACGACGACGCCGGTCGCCTGGTCACGGTGTTCTCGGCGGGAGGGAAGGACAACAACGACCTCCCGGCGGAGAGCACGTACCGCGACGTGACGCCGATGGCGCTGACGATCACGCACGACGGCGCGGAGGCGCGCGTCGTCCCGTGGGTCCCGGACTGGCGGAGCTACAACGATCCCGAGCGCAACGCCTTCTTCAAGGTCGCGCCGGAGATCGAGCACCGGGCCTGAGCTCCGGCGGCACGACGCCCCCGCGCCGTCCGCGCGCGGCGGTCGTCGACGGAGAGGCACGCCTCGACGACGACGGCGCCGAGCTCAGCGAACGAGGCCCCCGACGGCGTTGAGCTCGCGGATGGCCGCCCCGCCCGGGTAGGCGTAGCTCGTCGCGACGTCCGTACCCCAGACCGTCACGCTGAACGGGCCCGTGCTGCTCATTTCATGGCGCCCGGGACCGCACCCTCCGCCCGCGCCGAGCGAGACGCGGACGAGCTCGTACTTGCCCGCGCTGCCCACGGGCGACCAGCCGTCGAGGGGCCCGGCGCAGTCGAGGTTCACGGGCTGGAAGTCCCTCCCGTCGGGCCGCGCGCGGACGATCACGAGGTGCGAGCTGCGGTAGCTCGGCGCCACGTAGAAGACGTAGCGATCGAGGTACTGATCGGTCGGGATGACGTAGGTGAACTCCGGATCGCCGTCGTCCATCTTCGCCTTCGCGAACTCGAGCCCCGTCATGTACGCGTAGACCGTGATCGGGTGATCCGTGTCCTGGCTGCTCACGACGAAGGGCTCGTGCGTCATGAAGATCCTCGAGCCGGCAGCGTCGAGGACGGTCGGTGCGTCCGCCGGCCGGCGCGGATCGTACGTGAGCGCGGTGCCGTCGACCGCCGCGACGATCCGGTAGAAGTACGACTCGGGCGCGCCGTCGACTCGGCGCGAGAGGTGCGGAGCGGCGACGTATTCGCGTCCCCACGACCGCACCGGAAAGAGCTGAAGCTGCGCCTGATCGCACCAGCGCTTCCCGGTGGGGATGTTCATGCACTCGTGGCCTCCCAGCACGGCCACGCTCTTGCTCGCCTCGACGCGGCTGCCGGCGAGCTGCTCGCTCTGCGCGAACTGGAGGACGTCGCCGCGATTCAGCCGGTACGTCTGCGGGGTCCCCATCGGCGCCCCTTCGACTTCCGGTCCTGGGAGGATCGTCGCGCTGCCCGCGACGGTCACGTCGGTCTCGTCCTCGGCCGCCACGATCTGGGTGGCCGGAAAGCCGACGTCGGCTTCCCACGCGTCCGTCACGACGTAGCCGGTCTTCCAGGCCGGCACCGGGAGGAGCAGCGTGGCCGACGCGGCGTGACCGCCGGGTCTACCGAGCTGGTAGACGCTGTAGGCGCTCACGGGCGCCGACGTCTTGATCCGGAACGACTTGCCCCGCGCCGTTCCCTTGATGCTCGTGTCGACGAGCACCGCGGGCGTGACGTCGGCCGGGCAAGGTACCCAGCCCACGCCCGTCGGCGGCCGCCCCACGGGCCTCTCGGGCAGGTGGTTCAAGAAGAGCACGGCCACCTCGCCGGGCTGGATTTCGCCGGTGAACGGCTCGTACGTCACTCCGTCGCCGGACGTACGGACGACGCGCGCCGAGACCGCGAGGTCGATCGTCGATCCCGCGTAGTCCGCCTCGATGCGCGCAGGGGCTCCCCACGTGTTCGTGAGCAGCGCGCCGAAGCACGATCCGCGGCTCTCGTCGTAGCGGCTCGGGGCGAGCGCGGCGAACTCGCAGCCCACGGTCGCGGCGCTGCTGACCGCCGCGGAGCACGCCGGCACGCACGCCCCGGCCGCGCAGCCTCGATCCGGCGGGCACACCGCGACGACGAGCGACTCGTCGCACCCGTCGACCACCGCGCGGAGATCGCGCGAGCATCGCCGCTCGAGCCCTACGCATCCGTCCGCGGCCGCCGCGTCGGCGAAGCTCGTCTCCTCGATCCCGCGACGGTAGGGATCCCGATCGGCGCCGCAGCCGAAGTGCGCCACCGCGACGGCGCCGAGAACGACGGCGAGGCTCGTAGCCCAGAGTCTCATCGGATCGGCTCGGCCTCCGGATGCGGGAAGTCGTCGACGGTGCCGCGACCGAGCTCGCCGAAGGCGTTGGCGCCCCAGCAGACGACCTCCCCGTCGACGAGGGAAGCGCACGTCGATCCCACCGTCGTCGCGAACGAGACGACCCGCGCGCCGACCTGGGTCACCTCGAGCGGATGTGGCCCGAAGAGCAAGGCCGAGGGAGCGACGCCGAGCGCGCCCGACGTGTTCCCGCCCCAACGGAACAGGCGACCCGTCGACAGGAGCACGCCGCCCTGATGATCCTCGGCGCCTCCGGAGATCTTCGCGTCGACGATCGGCGCTCGCGCGGGGACGTAGACCGTGCCCTCCGCGGGGCGCCACCGCCGGAGCAGGCCGTCGCTCGCGACGTAGGCGAACGTCCAGCTCCGAACGACGTCGAAGGTCTCCAGCGGCGACGTCCAGGGCGGCGGCGACGACGTCTCCCCCGTCGCGGACGGGCCCGCGCTCGCGAGCTTGCCGCCGGCGAGCAGGGCGATCACGGTGTCCTCGTCGGACCAGGTCCCCAGCGCGAGCGACTGCACCGGCGCGGGGAACGTGGCGACCCGTCGCGGAGGGAACGTGTCGCTCCCCCCCGCGTCGACGCCGAGTCCCTCCGTCGTCCTTCCCCAGCAGTAGAGCGCACGATCCGACGACGCGACGGCGCAGCCCACCGTCGCGCCGAGCGCGACGTCGTCGACGGGCGGGATGCCCTCGACGCGCGCGGGGACGGCGAGGCTCGGCTCGCCGGTCGCCCTGCCGAGCTGACCGTGCTCGTTTCTTCCCCAGCAATGAACGCTCCCGTCCGAGGTGCGCGCGCAGGTGCCGAGGTTCGGACCGACGCTGAGCCGGGTCACGCCGGAGAGGCCCACGACCGGCGCCGGCGTGGCGGCCTCGAGCCTGGACACCGACCTGCCCCGGCCGAGCGCGCCGTCGGCCGTGACGCTGCCTCCGTCGTCGAGCGCGGCCGCCGGGAGCATCGTGTCGCGGCCCCAGCAGCGGACCGTCCCGTCGCGGAGGAGCCCGCACACGTGACGGCCGCCGTTGCCGCTCACCGCCACGTAGCAAGGCTCCACCGCGCACGTGACGTCGAGCGGCTTCGGCGCCCCCGCGTCCGCGCCGACCTGCGCGTCGGCGTCCGAGGAGCCCGCGTCTTGCGGAGGCGAGGGGGCCGCCCCCGCGTCGTCGGCCGGCGCGGCGCGCTCCCCAGCCGAGGAGCACGCGGCGACGAGCGCGCCAATCAGCCCACCGGCAGACAGCGTCCTCGGGAGCTTCACGGCTCACCCCCGTCCGCCGCCCATTTCCCTTCGCGCCTCGCGGCGAAGCCGAGCTCCGGCACGTTCGGTCCCTGGTACGGCAGCGACGCGCCGACGACCCAGGCGTCGTCGGCGCTCCCGGCCCACACCGCGTTCACGCGCCCCGGCGGCTCCCCGCCGACCGCGATCGGCGTCACCTCGAGCGTGGCTCCGTTCCAGCGATGGACGAGGCAGCCGTCGGAGAGCCACGCCGCCCCCGGATCGGCCGCGGAGCCCACGAAGGAGCCGCACCCGGACAAGGCGCGCTCGACCACGGGCGCTCCGAGACCGCCGTCGCTCGAGAGCGGCACGAGGCGGACCGATCGAGCCCCGGTCGCGCTGTCCAGGAGCTCGAGCCAGAGGTGCTTCGGCTGCCCGAGATCCCTCGTCCCGAACATCCCCGTCACGATCTTGGGATCTTCGAACGTGGAGGTCGACCAGCTCTCGCCGTCGTAGCGCGCGACGAGGTTCGTGCACGAGCCGAACGAGCACGCCGTCCCGCTGACGTACACGTCGGCGCCGAAGCCCCACAAGCCGTACCAGGCGTAGAAGGCCCCGTCCTCCGGCTCTCCCTGCGGTCGCCAGCGATCGGTCGCGACGCCGCCGTCCGCGGCCTCGCGGAAGCGAAGGACGGAGCCCGTGCCGGCCTCGACGAGCCAGAGCGCGTCCGAGCCGGGGGCGAGCCAGCCGGCCCAGAAGTCCCCGACGACGGGCTCTTCGGTGAGCGTCTCCCGGAAGGCCGGGGCGCCGCCGTCCCCTTGCGAGCGACGGACGACGAAGAACCGACGATCGGGGAAGGGCGTCGCTCCCACCGCCCACACGTCGTCGGCCTTCGCGACGAAGACGGCACGGAGGGTCACGGCCGTCCCGCTCGTCGCTCCGTCGTACCGGTACGCGGGCTTCCACGACGCGCCGTCCCATCGCACGATCACGTCACCGCCGACGGCCCACGCGTGATCCATGCTCGTCGCCGACACGCCCACGAGCGGCACGGGAACGGGCAGCGCCTCGTAGCAAAAGCCGCCCGGGCTGCACCGCGCGTCGACGACGACGTCGCTCGACGCGTCGGCGACCGGCGGCCCGCCGTCGGAGGGCGGCGCGTCCGGCAGGACCGTGGCGTCGGGCGCTCGATCCGCTTCGGGCTCGCGCTCGACGCCGCTGTCGGCGCACGACGCCGGCGCCGCGATCGCGATCGGCGCCAGGAAGGCGAGGCCACGGAGACAGGAGCGCGCGCGGCAAGAACCCCGACTCATCGCCCGTTCACCTCGTCGAAGTGCAGCACCGTTCCGTCGCCGACGATCCAGACGTCGCTCGGCGAGCTCCCCCAGACCGCGTGGAGCATCGGCCTGTCGCTCGCGTCGTCGAACGGCGTCGCGAGCTTCGTCCACACCGCTCCGTCCCAGTGCAGGACGGTGCTGGCCTCCCCCACGGCCCACACGTCGTCCGGGCCGAAGCCGAAGACGCCGCGGAGATCGGCGACGACCGGGCTCTTCACGATCTCGAGCTTCTTGCCCGGCACGGCGCTCCGGGTCATGCGTCGAAGCGTGCCCGCGTCGCCGACGAGCCACGCGCCGCTCTCGTCGCCCCACGCGCCGCGCAGCGCCTTGTTCGTGCGGCTGTCGTGCTCCTCGAACCGCCACGCCGGCGGCTCCGGCACCGGACCAGCCGTCGAGAGGCTCCCGCGGAAGACACACCCGAAGCGGCTCACGAACGCCTCGTCGAAGCAGCTGCCCGCGGCCCACACCTCGTCGGCGCGCGACACCGCGAGCGCCGTGACCGCGCTCATGCGCGCCGGGGCGAGGGTCCGAGACGGCCCCGGGGCGCCGCCGGACCATCCGTCGAACGCCTCGAGGAGCCGGTGGCCTGCGTGCGCGATCCAGACGGTATCGGATTTGCCGCGTACGATGAGCGGCTCGAACCCGGACGGATCGCTCGGCGTGAAGAAGGTCCACGTCGTCGCGCTCGGCCCCTTCCAGCCGACTCCGTGCCGGAGCAGTCCGCCGCCCCCGACCTGGGTCGTACCGTCGACGATCCAGACGTCGTCCGGGCGTTCGAGCCAGACACTCCGAAGCGTGTAGAGGAGGCCGCCGTCCGGGGCCACCACCTCGGCCTTCCGCCAGGCGACGCCGTCGTAGTGGAGGATCGTGCCGTGCGCGCCGACGGCCCACACGTCCGTCGCGCCCGATCCCCAGACGGACGTGAGATGGACGAACTCGTCGATGGGCACCTCCTCGACGCAGAGCCTGGACGCGCTGCACCGCCCCGCGGCGGCGTCCGGGACCGCGGCGGCGTCGGCGCCCGCGCTCGACGCGTCGGGCACGATCGCCGACGGCGCCGGATCGGAGGACCCCGCCTCGGGCTCGCCCCTGGCGACGCAGGCGAGCGGGAAGACGACGGCCGCCGCGGCGAGCCTCGCCGCACGGCCCCATCGCGCCGGCGACGTCACTGGACCGCCCCGCACTCTTTCATCGTGCACTTGCCGTCGACGCACGCCTGCCCGTCGACGCCGTCGCAGCGGACGTTGCACCCCCCGCAGTGGAGCGGATCCCTGGCCACGTTCGTCTCGCAGCCGTTCTGATCGTCGCCGTCGCAGTCCGCCCAGTGGGCGTCGCACCGGAAGTCGCAGACGCCCTCGTCACAGACCGGCACGCCGTTCGCCATCCGCGGGTCGCCGACGCCCGGGCAACGGAAGCCGCACCCGCCGCAGTTCTCGACGTCCGTGTTGATCCGATCCTGAAAGCACGGAGCGCCGCAAGGACACTCGCAGACCCCGCGCCGACAGATCTCGCCCGCGGCACACACACGTCCACATTGGCCGCAGTTGTTCCGATCGCCGTCGAGGTTCGTCTCGCAGCCGTCGCCGCCCGGGTCCGTCGGGAAGTCGTTGTTGCAGTCGTCCCAGACGGGCAAGCACGTGGGCTCGTTGCACTGACCGCCGACGCACCCGTAGTCCGCGTGCCACTCGCGCGGGAAAGGAGGCTGGGTGCTCCGCGGGCACAGGTTCCCGCAAGCCCCGCAGCTCCCGGCGACCGGACACGCGCACTCCCCCATGAAGCAGACGTCCGAGCCCGGACAGACCACCCCGCACGCGCCGCAGTTCTCTTTGTCCTGGGCGAGGTCGCCCTCGCAGCCGTCCTCGACGAAGCCGTTGCAGTCGGCGAATCCGCTCTTGCACACGAGCTGACACCCGCCCTTCACGCAGTGCGCCTCGGCGTGCAGCATGTCGCCGTGAGCCGTGACCTCGAGCTCCGGGCAGTGGTGCCCGCACGACCCGCAGTTGTCGTCGTCCGTGCTCGGATCGACCGCGCACGGGAACGGGTTGTTCGGGCACGTGGTCCGACCCGCCGGACATTCGTTCGTCGCGCAGAGCGCGACGCCGCTCCCGTCCTGCGTGGACGCCTCCGCGGCGTCGGGCGAGACGAAGCTCGGCGTCGACGCGTCGGGGCGCTTCGCGATGACGACGTCGTAGGACGTCGAGACCCCGCACGAGAAGGCGAGCACGCTGCCCGTCGCGACGAAGAGCGCGCTCGCGAATCGTCGCGCCGTCATCGCTCCTCCGTCGAAGCGGCGACGAGCGAGCGGACGCGTCCCTCGTAGGGGCTGCCCGGGTGCTTCGCGAGGTACTCCAGCGCGAGTGCGCGCGCGGCCGCCCGATCGCCGCTCGCGAGCGTCGCCTCGATGCGCATCACGCTCGCCTCGAGCGCGAACTGTCCGGCGGGGAACTCGCGGTCGTGGAGATCGACGGCCGCGAGGCAGGCGCGCGCGTCACCCCGCGTGAGCGCCTCGCGCGCCTGCGCGACGAGCTCGATCTCACGCCGCGCCGACGGCGCCGGCGCCGGCGCGCGGAGCCGCCCGCGCGGCGCCGTCACCTTCGCGTCGGGGAGATCGGCGATCGGGATCGCCGGCGCCGCGCTCACGGGCTCCGGAGCCGTGACCGGGATCGCCGGAGACGGTGACACGTCCTCCACCGCGGGCGCCGCGATCGCGGGCGGCGCTCCCGGCGCCGGCGCGCGCCTGGACGAGAGCTCGGCGGTGACCGCGCCGAGCAGCGCCACGCCTCCGGCGCCGGCGATCGCGACGCGCATCCACTTCTGCCGGATCGCCGTCGCGGGCGCCGCGACCGCCGAGCGCGCGCCGAGCGTCTCGAGGAGACCTCGAAGCGCCTCGGGCGGCGGCTCCCGCCGCTTCGCGTCGGCGACGAGGCTCGCGAAGAGCTCGCTCTCATCCACCAGACGGCGGGGATCCTTCATCGCTCGCCTCGCATCGTCATCTGCAGCTTCTGCAATCGAAGCTCGACCTTCTCCCTCGCGCGCCGGAGGCGCGAAGCGACCGTGCCGGAGGGGACGTCGAGCATGGCCGCGATCTCGGTCACGGAGTGGCCCTCGATCTCGTAGAGCACGAACGCCGTGCGGAGCTCTTCGGTCAGGCCGTGGAGGAGGTGCATCAAGAGATCGCGCTCCTCCTTCCGATCGAGCGACGCCTCGGGCGTCCAGCCGTCGGACGGCTCGAGGGCCTCGTCGTCCGGATCCTGCGCGAGCTCCTCGCGCGCGTGCTTCCTGCGAAGCTCGCGCGAGACGTGGACGGCGGTGCTGAAGAGGAACGACCTCTCGGCTTCGGGTCGGATCCTCTCGAGCTTGCGGGCCACGACGAGGAACACCTCCTGCGCCGCGTCGTCGAGCGCGCCGGCGGGGACTCCGAGCGCGCGGAGGAACCGCCAGACGCTGGCGAAGTGGGCCTCCGCGACGCGCTGCTGTCTCTCGTCGGCGCGGCTCCTCGACATGCTCGGCAGGGCGTCATCACCCCCGGCGAGCGAGTGGGAGGCGGCCGTCATGGACGTAAACGCAGCTCGCGCGGGGGGACGATCACAAAATCGACTCAGAAGCGCCAACCCGCGCCGATCCCGGCAGAAAACCCGACGGGAGGAGCTTCCGTGACCAGCCCGTCGGGCTCGACGCGCAGCCGGTCGCGGGTGACCGGGAGCCAGGCGGCGCCGGCCGCCTCGACGAAGAGGTCGGGGTGGAATCGCCAGCGCGCGGCGACGACCGCTCCGTAGTCGAGCCAGAAGCGATGCGTGACCCCGGCCCCGGGGATGTCGCGAACCGCGGCCGACAGCACACCGACGTTCGAGCCGAGGCAGGCCTCGATCGCGAGCCGCGACGTCACCAGGAGACGCGGCGGGCAGGCTTCGATCTGGCCGGCGCTCCACTCGATGCTCGTCTCGGTCTCGCCGACCCGGCTCGTCCGCGCGAAGCTCTTGCGGAGGCCGGCGCGGAGGACGGGCCTGAGCGGGAGGCGGGCGATCGGCGCGCTCCACTCCACCTCCACGTAGACGTCCACCACCGCGAGGACTCCGGAGACCGCGCTGTTGGCTTCGGCTCGCGCACCGACCGACGCCGCGAGCCGATCGACGCGCGCGGCTTGGGGAGCTGGCGCCGTCTGCGCCTCGCGCCGCGGTCTCGCCGGCGCC
Source organism: Labilithrix sp. (assembly GCA_019637105.1). Classification (GTDB taxonomy): domain Bacteria; phylum Myxococcota_A; class Polyangia; order Polyangiales; family Polyangiaceae; genus Labilithrix. The sequence continues at coordinate 31,179 of JAHBWF010000063.1, read as the reverse complement.
GGCGCGGGGACGCCCGTCTCCGGCGGCGCCACCGGAGACGGCGCGTCGGGGGCTTCCCTGCCCGGCACGTCGGGGCCGAGCGCAGCGTGCGGATCGATCGCGATCGCGACGGCGATCGCGAGGCCGAGCACGACGTCGTCGCAGTCGTCCGCGGCGATCTCGCGGGCGGCGGCGTCGCCCCGCGCCTCGCGAAGATCGAGCCGTCCCACGTAGCGGTCCCCGCGCCGAGCGATCCGGACGACGAATCGACGCGCCGCTTCGTCCGGCTGCGCGAGCGTCCACCTCGTCGTGTACGAGGCGATCCGCCGGAGGAGCTCGTCCGTGGAGGGGCACTCGCTCGCCGCCGAGTACTCGAGGACGATGCGGTCGGCGGCGTCCTCGCGCGCTCCTGCCTCCGATGCCGAGAGGGACAGGCCGAGGACCAGGACCGCGGTCCCCACGGAGCGTCGTCCCGCCCGCGGATGCGCCGACGATCTCACGACCGAGGAAGGTACCCCGCTCCTCTCTTCGACGCAGCAGGTTCGTCCTCCACGAGGCCAACCTCTGCCGGCGGCGCCGCGCACGCGCGCGCGCGGCTCCGGTCAGTCGAGCTCGACCGCGCGCTCCTGGCCGTGCGCGACGCCGCCGCGGAGCAGGACGACCTTCGCCTTGCGGACGCCGCTCGGGATCGGGACGCGGAGCGTCGTGGCGCCGCCGCGCGCCGGGAGCAAGACGTTCGCGCGGTTGTAGATCTGGCCCGTGATCGCGGGCGCGATCCCCGCGCGGTACGGCCACGCCACGCCGGTGTCGTTCGGCGCCGGCTCCACCGCGACGACCCAGGCGTCCGCGAGCGGGGCGTAGGCGCGCGGCTCGGTCTCGGGGTACGGCGCGAGCGCGTCGAACGTCGCGCCCGTCGTGTAGCCGGCGCCGTCGAGGCCGACGATCGGCGTCTGCGTGATCGTGCCGGCGGGGACGTCGAGCTTCACCTCGACGACCTTGCCGCGCCACTTTCGGCCCTTGCCCTTCGCGACGCCCTCGATCGACGGCGCCTCCGAGGGGACCAGCGGCTTGCCGTGCGCGTCGAGGTGGAGCGCGCCGCCCTTCTTGTCGCACGCGTTCTCGCCGGGGGCCGCGAGCGTGCTGCACGCGCCGCAGTTGCAACCGTCGCAGACCGGGAGCTCCGCGTCGGGCCCGACGAGGCCCTTCTCGCTGCGGAGCCACTGCTCGACGGAGATCTCGTGCGGCGTCCCCACCCCGCTCGCGGCGAGCGCCTTGGTGAAGCGCGCGGCGGCGTCCTTGCCGACGAAGCGGATGTGCCAGTGCTCGAAGCGGTAGCCGGTGCGCGGGTTGATGTTGATCGGGATGTCCCAGCGCGCGACGCACTTCTGCCGTGGGTGCCGGTCGTCCGGGTGGATCGGGTACGGCATCACGAAGCCGTAGTCGGTCGCGTGCTCGCGGAGCCAGCGGCCGGCGTCGGTGCACCCGAAGCCCTCGCGGAAGACGCCGCGCGGGTCCTTCGCCCACTCCTCGGTGAACAGATCGACGGTGGTGCCGAGCTGGTGCTGGCTGTGGCCGGGGAGCGCGGACTGCTCGGTCGCCTCGCAGAAGTTGCTCTTGCGCGACCAGTTGCCGAACGTCCCGCACTGGTTGCCGTAGCTGCGGAAGGCCGACTCGACCTTGCCGGGGAAGCCCTCTTTCTTCATCTGCGCGAGGAGCTCGTCGAGCGCGCTCGCCGCCTCCCGCCGGAGGCACTGGAACCGCTCGCACTCGCTCGCGCTGAGCGGCTTGCCATTCCGGATGTCGACGAGATCCGACGGCGCGTAGTCGGGCGCGAGCTGGCCGGTCGGCGCGCGGTTGACGATCGCCAAGAGGTCGTCGCCGTCGACGAACGACGTCTTGAGGTCGCGCTCGGCCACGTGCTTGCCGCCGAGCACGGCGCACGACGCGCGGCTCGCGGTCTTCGCGACGCCGTACGGGTCGGGGCTCGTCGGCGCCGGGGCCGCCGTCGCGGCCTTCGCCGAGGACGCGGCCGCCTTCGCCGCGGGCGCGCCCGCGTCGGCCAGGACGGCGCTCGCGTCGAGCCGCGCCGTGGTCAGCGCGAGCGCGGCGTCGGAGGCCTCGTCCGCCGCGCTCCGCTTGCACGCGACGACGAGCGCCGCCGCGGTGATGCCGACCATGAAGACGCGCGCTCGCACGGTGACTCCCTTTTGCCGCGCCGATCGCTCGAAGTCCAGGAGGGCGACCGCTCGAGCGAGCGGGCTGATTCAGATGTCGGTCGGATCGGTCGAGCGACGTCCGCCGCTCTTCCGCCGCCCCTCGGGGCGCGGGGTCTCGCGTCGGTCCTCGGTCGATCGCCGATCGCGTCCCGATCGGCGATCCGCCGGCTTCGCCGACGCGTCCTGCGCGCGCCGGCGCGACGACGCCGCCCTCCGCTCCGCGCCGCGCGGCGACGCCGGGCGAGGCTTCTTCTTCGCGATCTCGCGGCTCATCCTCTCATCTGGCCCGACGCGCGCCGCCGGGCCAAGTTCTTCGCGAGACGGCGGCCGTCGCTTCGCGCGCACTTGCGGCTTCTCTCTCTGCGAAATGAGGCGTAGGGAGACCGCGTGAACCCCACGGCTCCAAGTTCACCACGCGCGACAGGTGGCGCATGATCGTCCGCCCGCGCCTCTCGTGGCTCCGGATGCTCTTCGTATGGCACGGCTCCGTCGTCCCGAAGATCCTCCCGCGTCTCGGCGCGCTCTTCGCGTTCGCTTGCCTCGTCACGTGGCTGCACGAGCAGGTGTGGCCCATCCCGGTGCGCCTCGAGGCGACCTCGCTCGCGCTCCTCGGCGTCACGCTGGCCATCTTCCTCGGCTTCCGCAACAGCACGAGCTACGACCGGTTCTGGGAGGCACGAAAACAATGGGGAGAGCTCATCATCAGCGCGCGCTCGTTTTCGCGGCAAGCGTTCTCGCTCCCCGATCCGGCGCTGTCGCTCGAGGAGCGCAAGCGGGTCGCCCTGCTCCTCGGCGCGTTCGCCCTGACGTTGAGCTCGCAGCTCCGCGAGGGCAAGCCGCGCGACGGGTACGGAGCGGTCCGCGACGCTCCGTCCGCGCTCCCGGACTTCGGCGCGCGCCTCGAGGAGGCGAGCTATCGCCCGGCGCTCGTCCTCTTGGAGCTGGGCGCGTGGTTGGGTGAGCTCCGCCGGCAAGGGCGCGTCGACGCGATCCTATGCGCGGCGATGGATCGGAACCTCGATCACCTGTCTCGGGTCGTCGGCGCTTGCGAGCGCATCGGGAGCACGCCGATCCCGTTCGTGTACAGCGTGCTCCTCCACCGCACGGTCTATGCGTACGCCTCGCTGCTTCCGGTCGCGCTCGTCGAGCACATCGGGTGGTGGACCCCCTGGATGACCTTGTTCGTCGCGTACACCCTCATCGCGCTCGACGAGGTCACCGCCGAGCTCGAGGAGCCGTTCGGCGTCGAGCCGAACGATCTGCCCCTCGACGCGCTCGCCCGCACCGTGGAGCGATCGACCCTCGAGCTGGCAGGAGCGTCGCTACCTCCGCCGCTGGCCCCGGACGAGCACTACACGCTCCGATGACCCCGCTCGGACGCTAGCCGAGCAGGCGCTCGATCGCCGAGACGACGACGTCGGCGTCGGGCGGCACGTCGGGCGCGAAGCGGTCGACGACCGCGCCCTGGCGGTCGACGAGGAACTTCTCGAAGTTCCAGAGCACCTCGTGCGGCTCGCCCGGCTGGACGCCGTAGCCGATGAGCTTCTGCCGGAAGTCCGAGCCGGGGAGCGCGCGCGCCGACGGTCGGGTCGACGTGAGCGACGCGTAGAGCGGGTGAATGCCCTCTCCCTTGACGACGATCTTCGAGAACATCGGGAAGGTGACGTCGTAGGTCGTCGCGCAGAAGTCCTTGATCTCGGCCTCCGTGCCCGGCTCCTGCCCGCCGAACTCGTTGGCCGGGAAGGCGAGCACCTCGAAGCCCCGGTCCTTGAAGCGCCTGTAGAGCGCCTCGAGCGCCTCGTACTGCGGGGTCAGCCCGCACTTCGAGGCGACGTTCACGATCAGGCGGACCTTGCCCGCGTGATGGCCGAGGCTCGACGGCGCGCCGTCGATCGAGGGGACCGGGATCCGTTCGAGGTCGGAGGGCATGACGGCTGAGATGCTACGCGGGTCTCGCCCGTTCCGCGACCACGCCCGCGCTCGGGACCGATCGGCGCGCGCTCGGCCCCCCCACGAGGGCCGAGTCGCCCCCTTGTCGAACGGCGGCTCGGCCCCGTAGCCTCGGACGATGCTCCCTCCCGGCCCGCGCGCGCCGGCCCTGTGGCAGACGTACCGCTTCGTCACGTCCCCGGCGTCGTTCACCCGGGCGATCCACCGGCGCTACGGGGACGTCGTCGGCCTGAACACGCTCGTCGGCAAGGGCGTCGCGGTCCTCGAAGCGGGGCTCGCGCGCGAGGTCTTCGCCGCGCCGCCCGAGACGTTCGCGACGGTGCCGGTGCTCGAGTCGATCTTCGGGCCGAACGCGGTCATCTCGGTCTCCGGCGAGCCGCACCGGAAGCTGCGCAAGCTCCTCAATCCCCGCTTTCACGGCGCGCAGGTGAAGGGGTTCCTCTCCGCGATGCAGCGCGCCGTCCGGACGCACCTGGAGGGGCTCGGGCGCGTCGCGGGGCGCGGCGACAGCCTCGCGCTCACCGACGTCACGCAAGCGATGGCGCTCGACGTCATCATCGAGACGGTCTTCGGCGCGGGCGAGGTGGACCGCGACGCCGCCCGCGCCGCGCTCCGCGAGATCATCCACGCGTTCTCGCCGGTCCTCGCGGGAGGGGGCACCCTCCACAAGGCGTGGTTTCCGCCGTGGCGGCGCTTCGTCCGCGCTCAGGACGCGTTCGACCGCCTCATCGGCGACGTCGTGAGCGCGCGCAGAGCGCGCGGTCCGCGCGCGGTCGAAGGAGAGGACGTCCTCGGCGTGCTCCTCTCGGCGCGCTACGACGATGGAGCGCCGATGAGCGACGTCGAGATACGCGACCAGCTCCTCACGCTGCTCCTGGCCGGACACGAGACGAGCGCGACCGCGATGGCTTGGTGCATCTACCACCTCTTGCGTCACCCCGTCGCGCTCGAGCGGCTCCGCTCCGAGATCGACGCGCTCGGAGACGCCCCCGCTCCCGACGCCCTCACCAAGCTTCGCTACCTCGACGCCGTCGTGTCCGAGACGCTTCGGATCGAGCCGATCGTGACCGACGTGCTCCGGCTCTGCCGCGAGCCGTTCACGCTCGGCGGACGCTGGACGGTGCCGAAGGGCGGCCTCGTCGCCGTGCTCCTCGTCGCCATCTTGCGCGACCCGCGCGTCTTCGACGAGCCCGGCGAGTTCAAGCCCGAGCGCTTCCTCGAGAAGAAGTTCAGCGCGTCGGAGTTTCTCCCGTTCGGCGGCGGCGCGCGTCGTTGCCTCGGCGTCGCGTTCGCGGAAGCCGAGCTCGCGATCGCGGTCGCGGAGATCGTCTCGCGGTGGGAGCTCGAGCTGGCCAGCGAGGCGCCCGAGCGATCCGTCCGCCGGAACCTGACCATGGGCCCGAAGGGCGGAGTCCGCGTTCGGGTCCGAGGGCGCCGGCGCCGGGAGCCCGAGCGCCGCGCCTCTTGAGCGCCCGCGCCGGCGGCCGTCGGAGCCGGCGCTCGCGCGACGGCGCGGGCCTTCCCGTCCCTCGTCCCCCGGACAAAATGAAACAGCGCCGCAGCGGGCTCGGGGGGGGACGAAGCCTCGCCGCAGCGCTGCCCTCCCGATATGCGGGAGCCGTGCCAGCGCGATGGACCGAGAAAACAGGGCTCCGCGCCCGACGGTCGTGCAAGGACGAAGGATCGAGCCGCCAGATCCGCAATGCGAAAGGCGCCCCGGTCGGTAGCACGCGAAAGGGCGCGCCCCTCCGGCGGTCCTACGGGAAGCGCCCGCAGGCGGCGAGGAGGTCGACGCGCGCCTGGCGCGACGCGTCCTCGGCGACGGCCGCGGCGGTGTCGGCTTCGTGCGAGCGGCGCTCGGCGTCGACGACCTCGATGTTCGAGGTCGCGCCGGCCCTGTAGGCGAGCTCCGCGAGCTCGAGCGACTCGCGCGCGAGGGTCGCCGCGTCGCGGGCGCCGACCAGCGCCTCGTCCGCCCGGCGCATCGCCTCGAACGCGACGCGCACGTCGGAGCGCGCCTGCCGGAGCGCGCCCTCGAGGCGGGCGCGCGCCTGCGCCTCGAGCGCCTCGCGCTCGGCGGCGAGGCCGTAGCGCACGCCGCCGTCGAAGAGCGGGATCTGCAGGACGAGCTGCGCCTGCCAGCCGGTGCGCGGCTGCGAGAACGTGGGCGGGTCCTGGTAGAACGGCTGCGCGACGGCCGAGAGGACGGGCAGGTAGTCGACCCACGAGTCGCGGACCGCCTTGCGCGCGACCTCGACGCGATCGCGCTCGACGGCGATGTCGGCGCGGCGCGTGGCGGCCTCGCCGAGCGCCGCGTCCATCGACGGCGGGGCGCCGAGCGAGGGATCCTCCGCGGCGTCGAGCGAGCCCTCCTCGCCGACGACGACGCCGAGCGCCTCCTGCGCCCGCGTGAGCGCCGCGAGCTGCGTCTTCACGCGCATCTCCGCGGTCGCCCGCTCCTGCGAGGCGCGCACGGCGTCGAGGCGGTTTCCGACGCCGCCCTCGAAGCGCGTGGTCGCGAACTCCTCGTGCGCCCGCGCGGTGTTGAGCGCGCGCTGGGCGCTGTTCAGGACGCGCCGCTGAGCGATCACCGTGAGGTACGCGCGCGCGGCCGCGATCGCGATCGCGCGGCGCGTGTCGGCGCTCGCGGCCCGGGCGACCTCGATGTTCTCCTTGCTCCGCGCGTGCGCGACCCACTGCCGGGGAGCCAAGAGCGGCACGTTGAGCTGCAGGTTCGCGGCGAGCTGGTTCTCCGCGAGGATGATCCGTCCGTTGAGCTCTCGGTCGTTGTCGAGCCTCGTGTAGACGCCGTTGGCGTTCAGCGTCGGGAGCCAGGCCGCGCGCACCTGCTTCGCGAGCGCCTCGGCGCGGAGGATCTCCTGCGTCGCGATCTCCGTCGACGGGTTCCTCGCCGTCGCGCGCTTCACCGCCTCGTCGAGCGTGATCGCCCCGGCGGTCGCCTTCGTCGGCTCCTCCACCGGTCGCGAAGGGCCGGGCCGCGGGGGCTCCTCGGCCGCGGCGGGGCCGGCCACCACCACGAAGCCGAGCGCGAGCCCCCCCAGCAACATCATCCTCTGCATCACGAACTCCCTAGACATGTGCCGGCGCGCCTCCGGGCGCGTCATCGTCCGAGGCCGGCGCCTTCTTGAATCGATCGACGAGCGTGTACAGGCTCGGGATGAGAAAGAGCGTGAAGACGGTCGACACCGTCAGCCCTCCGATGACGGCGCGCGCGAGCGGGAGGTTCGTCTCGCTCCCCTCGCCGATCCCGAGCGCCATCGGGACGAGGCCCGCGACCGTCGCGATGGTCGTCATGAGGATGGGCCGCAGGCGCGTCTTGGCGGCGAGCACGGTCGCCTCCGTCAGCGGCGTCCCGCGGCGCCGGAGGACGTTCGCGAAATCGACGAGGAGGACGCCGTTCGACACGACGATGCCGACCATCATGATGATCCCCATCGCGCTGTTCACGCTGAGCGTCGTCTTCGTCGCCGCGAGCATCGCGAAGACGCCGCTCACGCCGAGCGGGACGCTGAACATGATGACGAGCGGATCGATGAGCGACTTGAACTGCGAAGCCAGCACCATGTAGACGAGCGCGAGCGCCATCAACCCGGCGAGGCCGACGCCCTGGAACGCCTGCTGCTGCGCCAGCGTCTGCCCGCCGAGCTGCACGGAGAAGCCGTCGGGCGCGGGCGTGTCGTCGATCACCTCCTGGACGCCCGCGCTGGCGGCGCCGAGGTCCTTGCCGGGCGCCACGTTCGCCGTGACGTCGACGATGCGCTGGAGGTACTTGCGCGCGATGAGGACCGGCCCGCTGCCGCGCTCGACGTGCGCGACGTTGGAGAGCGGCAGCGTCGCGCCGGACGGCGTCTTCAAGAAGACGTCGCCGAGGTCGGACACGTTGGTCCGAAACTCGTCCTTCAGGCGCACGTTGATGTAGTACTCGTTGCCCGTCTCCGGATCGGAGAACGGGATCGGCGAGAACTGGGTGTTCCCGACGAGGCTCGTGAGCACGGTCTGCGCGATCTGCTGCTCGCTCACGCCGAGCACTCCGGCCTTCTGGCGATCGACGACGACGTCGAGCTCCGGGTAGTTCTCCTCGCGCGTGATCTGCACGTCGGTGAGCAGGGGCGCCCCGGACGCGTCGCGGAGGTCCTTGAGCTTGCCCGCCACCTCGCGCGCGTAGTCCGCCGCCTTCTCGAGGTCGTAGCCGAGGATCTCGACGTCGATCGGCGCGGGCGCGCCGAAGTTGAGGATACGCTTGACGATTCCGCCGGTGAAGTAGAAGACGTTGATGCCCGGGAGCTCGCTCCGGAGCGCCGCGCGCACCTTCTCGGTGGCCTCGACGTCGCTCATGCCGCGGGCCCCCCGCGGCACGAGGTTGATCTGCGTGTTGCCCGCGTGGGGCCCCGTGTTCGCGGTGAAGATCGCGGTGCGACCCGCGGGGAGACCGGTGTCGGAGAGCATCGTGTTGAACACGGGATCGCCGCCCGGCGACCGGAGGGTCGCCGTCGTGATGTCTTCGATGCGCTTCGCCAGCTCTTCGGTTCGCTCCACGCGCGTCCCGATCGGCGCCTTGTAGCTGACGCTGAACTGCCCCTCGTCGGACTCGGGGAAGAACTCCGAGCCGATGAAGCGAAGGAGGAAGAACGACGAGGCGAAGAGCGCCAGGATGCCGACGACCACCGCGATCCGCCGGCGGAGGACCGCCTCCAGCGCCCGCGCGTAGGCCGCGTCCATCCGATCGAGCGCGCGGGTGAGCGCGCCGCCGACCCCGCGCGTCGCGTGCCCGCCCTTGAGCCAGTAGAGGCACAACAGCGGCGTCGCCGTGCGCGAGACGAAGAAGCTCATCACGAGCGCGAACGTGATCGTCAACGCCAGGGGCACGAAGAGGTTCCGCGCGACGCCCGTGAGGAAGACGACGGGGAAGAACACGATCACGGTCGTGATCGTCGACACGAGGATCGGCATGGCCACCTCCTCCGCGGCGTCGAGGACGGCCCGCCGGCGGTCCCGGGTGGTCGCGAGGTGGCGGTGGATGTTCTCCAGCTCGACGATCGAGTCGTCGACCAGGCGGCCGACGCCGAGCGCGAGCCCTCCGAGCGTGAAGACGTTGAGCGTCTGCCCGGAGAAGTAGAGGAGGATGAACGTCGCGACGATCGACAGCGGGATCGCGACCGCGACGATCCCCGTCGCGCGGACGCTCACGAGGAAGACGAGGATCACCGCGATCGCGAGCAGGCCTCCCTGCACCGCCTCGTGCTCGAGCGCGGAGACGGCCGCGCGGATGTACTTCGACTGATCGAACGAGATCGTGAGCTCGACGTTCGGCGGCACGCCGCGGAGGTTCGGCAGCGCCGCGCGCACGGCGTCGACGGCGTCGATCGTGTTCGCGCCCGGCTGCTTGAAGACGCGCAGGTAGACGCCGCGCTGCCCGTTGACGCGGACGATGTTCGCCTGGTCCGCCGTGCCGTCCTCGACCGTCGCGACGTCGGCGACGCGGACGCTCGGCGCGCTCTGGCCGTCCGCGCCCGGCGCGCCCTGCCGGACGACGACGTCCTCGAGCACGCGGACGGTGTCGACCTGCGTGTTGGTGAAGACGTTGTACTCTTGATCGCCGGTCTTGAGCGTCCCGCTCGGGAGCAGGAGGTTCGCGCCGCGCACGGCGCTGACCACGTCGAGCACGGCGAGGCTCCGCGCGCGCAGGAGATCGCGATCGACCTCGACCTGCACCTGCCGGGTCTTGCCGCCGCTCACCGTGGCGCTGGCGATGCCGGGGAGCCGCTCGAGCTGCGGCTCGACGACGTTGTACGCGAGGTCGTAGAGCTGCTTCTCGTCGAGCCCCTCGCCGCGCGCGACGACCTGGACGATCGGGATGTTGGTGACGTCGAACTTGAGGATGAACGGCTGCTGGATCCCCGGCGGGAGCGCGCTCTGCACCTGCGAGACGCGCTGCTGGACGTCGAACTGCGCGGTGTCGAGGTCGGTGCCGTAGTTGAACCAGACGCTGACGATCGAGGCGCCCTGCTTCGACGTGCTCTCGACGCGGTCGACCCCGGGCGACGAGGCGACGGCGCGCTCGATCGGCTGCGTGATGCTCTTCTCGATGTCCTCGGGTCCGGCCCCCGTATAGAACGTGACGACGCGGATGACCGGGATGTCGATGTTGGGGAAGAGATCGACGCTGAGCCGCCCCACGGCGAGGACGCCGAGGGCGATCACCATCAGCGACATCATCAAGATGAGGATCGGGTTCTTGAGCGCGAGGCGCGTGAGCCACATGGTCCGCCCTATCTCGTCCCGTCACCATCGACGCGCGACGCTCCGTGGTCCCCGGCGTCGCCCGCGCTCGCGTCCACGCGTCCCTTGAACGGATCGACGTCGCGGCTGACCCGCACGACGGCGCCGTCGGAGATCGCGTCCATGCCGATCGTGACGACCTCCTCCCCCGCGGAGACGCCCTTCGTGACCTCGAGCCAGGTGCCCTCGTCGACGCCCGTCTCGATCTCGCGCCGCTGGACCTTGTCGCCCGCGAGCACGAACACGAAGCGCTTGCCGTTCGTGATCTGGAGCGCGGTCGCCGGGACGACGGCGGCGTTCGGGTGGACGTCGACGACGATCGAGCCGCGGCCGAACATCCCGGGCCGGAGGTCTCCGGAGGCGTTGTCGATCTGCACCTCGGCGTCGAGCGTGCGGGTGGCCGGATCGAGCATCGGCGCCAGCCGGACGACCGCGCCCTCGACGCGACGGCCGGCGAGCGCGTCGATCTCGACGTGGGCCTTCTGCCCGAGCTTCACGCGGTGCGCGTCGCGCTCGGTCACCGTGACGAACACGCGGAGCACGTGCGTCTGCGCGACCGTGAGGATCGTCTGGGCGCTCGAGGGGCCGACGAGCGCGCCGGGATCGAGGCGGCGGACCGCGACGACGCCGTCGAGCGGCGAGGTGATCTGCGTCTCCCCGAGGCGCGTCGCGTAGACGGCGACCTGCGCCTTCGCGGCGGCCTCCTGCGCCTCGGCGGTCGCCAGCGCCGCCTGCGCCTGCTGGAGCTCCTGCTGCGAGACCACGCCGCGCGGCGCGAGGCCGGTGATGCGCTCGAGGTTGCTCTTCGCGAGCGTGGCGCTCGCCTGCGCCTGCGAGAGGCTCCCGCGCGCCGCGACGAGCTGGTCGGGCAGATCGCTCGGCCGGACGAGCGCGACGAGCTGGCCTCGCTTCACCTTGTCGCCGCGCTCGACGAGCACCGCGTCGAGGTAGCCGAGCGTCTTCGAGCCGACCTCGGCCTGCGCGAGCGGCCGGAGCTCGACCGGGGCGCGCACCTCCACGGCGACGTCCTTCGAGGCGACCTTCGCGACGACGACGAGCGGCGGCGGACGCTGCTTCGACGCCGCCTCGCTCTTGTTCGAGCACGCCGACGCGCCCAGTCCGAGGACCGGCGCAGCGACCAAGAGCGATGCGACGAGGAACGACTTCACGACTCACCTGTCCCCCCACGACGGCGGGGCATCATAGCGGAGCCGACGCGCAACCGAAGGGCGCGGCGCCGAGAAGCTACGAGCCGTCACCGAGGTACGCCGAGCCCGCGGCCGCTCACGACGAGGCGAAGCGCGACCGCAGGCGCGAGGTCTCGACCGACCGGCGGCGCGCACGATCCGGCGTCGCCGCGACGGCGCGCGCGCTCGACGAGCGATCGCGCGCGCGGCGCGCGGCGTCAGGCGCGGACGGACGCCGCGAAGGCGGCGACGAGGTCGCCGAGCTGCTTTCGGACCTTCTCGTCGACGAGCTTGCCCTCGGCGTCGAACGCCTGCCCGGCGCTCCCCACGTACAGCTGCTTGCCGAACCACGCGTGCGTGCCGAGGGTGCGGAGCACGGGGAGCCACGCCGCCTGCGAGAGCCGCGTCCCGCCGGCCCCCGGCGTCGCGCCGACGAGCGCGACGGGCTTGCCGCCGAAGACGCGCGGGATGTCCTTCGCGGGGCGCGACAGCCAGTCGATCGCGTTCTTGAGCACGCCGGGGATCGAGCCGTTGTACTCGGGCGTCACGAGGAGGAGCGCGTCGGCGCCGGCGATCTCCTCCTTCAGCGCCGTCACCGCGGCCGGCAGGCCCTGCTCGCTCTCGACGTCGCCGTCGTACAGCGGGATCCCGGCGATCGATCCGATCTCGATCTCGACGCCTTCGGGCGCGAGCTCGCGCGCTGCGCGAAGGAGGGCCGCGTTGTACGAAGCGCGACGGAGGCTGCCGGCGACGCCCAGGATCTTCGTCATGGCGCCATGGTGACGCGGATCGCGCTCGGTTGCACGACCCTCGCGGCGCCGCGCGCGGCGTTGCGACATCGCGCCGGCGCCCGCCGCGATCGCCGGGGCTGCCGGAAGAAGACGTTCCTCGGGAGCTGAGACGTGTGCTCCTCTTCTGCGTGGAAGAACCGCCCAGCGGCTCCGAAGCCAGCCGTGGGCTGCGCGGAGCAGCGCCGACACCGCACGGCGAGCTGCTCCTCGTCGTCGATGGTCAACGGCGGATCACGACGCTCTGGAACGCCCTCGGCCGCAGGCCTGAGCCGAAGGAAAGCACGCTGGTCTTCGAGATGCAGACGGAGACCTTCCGAAGCAGGCCGCTCACCCGCGACGAGCTGGTCACGAACATCAACGCCGGTCCGACGTACGCGAGCGCCGTGAGCTCGGTCTGGTTGTCCGTCACGGCTGTCGTGCCGCCGTCGCCGCCGGTGATCGGCATCCTGCGGCTCTCACCGTTTGTCTGCGCGACGACGACCTCACCCATGTCGGTCACCGCTACGCCGACGAGGCCCGTGAGGCCTTGTGCGATCACGGTCGTCGCGTCGTCGAGCGAACCGTCGAGGCCGCCGTCGGAGGCCGCCTCTGCGCCCGCCGTCGAGGTCCGCGCTCTCCGCCGGCGCGTCCGACGTGCTCCCCCTGCGGTTCCACGCGCTTGAATCGCCTACGCGGGGTCGTCCGGGGCCAGATCATGGACCCTCGAGCGCTCATCGATGGCTCCGTCATATACCACCCTCACATACCCTGACATACAACCTTCAACGAGGCGACGTGCTTCGAGGTGGTGGCCCACGACGTGCTGAAAGGACGGACATGAAGGCATACGTCGGTGGGCTCGTAGGGTTGACGCTCCTCGCTTCGTTCGCCACGGGCTGCGCGACGGAGCCGAGCATCCAGCAGGATGACCCCGAGCTCCGCTCCTCGGAGCCCTCGCAGGGGGGCTCTGAAGAAGAGGAAGGATTCGGGCAACCGGTCGAGCTCTCGAGCTTCGAGTACCACACCGGGACGCTTCGATTCGGTTACTCCGTCGGCGGTGGCTGCGCCACGCACACGGCCGAGACGAAGCTCGTCGACATCCTCGGCGAGGGTTACCGCCGTCGCGCGCGCCTGGAGGTGCTCGATCGGGCCTCGGCGCCGGATCCGTGCGAAGCGATGATTCCCGTGAACGGGAGCGCCGATCTTCGCGCCATGGTCGGCGCGCTGCCCAACGTGAACGCGGCCACCGTGAGTCTCCCCGACGTCAGGCTTGGCGACGTTCGGTTCAGCGGTGACGTCGAGAACCCGGCTCCCGCAGACAATGAGATGTGGAGCCTCTCGAGCGCGTCGCTCTCGCCCGGCGGTCAGTTCGACTTCTCCTACCGCACGGGCGGAGGATGCCAGGAGCATACGGGCCAAGTCTCCGTCGAGCTGACCCCGGACGACTTCGGGACCCGCGCCAAGGTCACGGTCCTCGACGTGACGCCGGCTCCCGACTTCTGCGAAGCGTTCATCGGCGTGATTGGATCGGTGAATCTCGCCGAGCTCATCGCTGCCGAAGCGAAGCGCAAGGGCATCGAAGGGAACTCGTTTGTCGTCGAGCTGCCGGCGCTGGAAGTCACGCGCTGACGTCACGACGAGAGCTGCCGGCGTGCTCGAGGACGCCATAGGACCTCGCGCCGCTCTCGCTGCTGATGCGGCGGTGCCGCGCCGCGGTTCCACGCTCCCTCGAACATCATGACGAGATGCGAAAGAGCTGGCCCGCTCTTGAGTCGCGCGATCCTCACGGGTCGAAGCTGACGTGGACGTGATCGTAGTGGTTCTGCGTGATCCCGCCGCGATCCTCCATCGGCTCCCATCCCTCGCCGAAGTTGATCCGCTGGCGGTAGATGACGTAGTCGATGCGGAAGGCGGCCTGGTTCGCGAGCGCGAAGTCGGCGAGCCGGTCGCCGAACCGGTGATCGTCGGTCGGGAGCTTGCCGTAGTCCTCCCCGGTCGGGAAATCGAGGGCGAGGTCGGCGCTCGGCTGGTGGCCCTCGCGCGTCGTCGCGCGGCAGGCGCCGACCTCGCGGCACGCCTCGTCGGCGAAGGCCTGGACGTGCGGCTGCACGGGCGGCCCCTCGATGTCGACGGTGCCGCCCCCGTCCGGCGCCGGGCCGGGCGCCCCGGGATCGTCGTCGCACCGCGGGAGCGAGGGCTCGCCCGCGGCGATCACGATGTAGGCGTCGGCGACGTAGCCGCCCTCGTCGGGGACGTAGTCCCAGAGGGCGTTGCCCTCGATCGCCTCGCCCTCGATCTGACACGAGATCGCGACGACGGCTCCCTCGGCGAGCGTCCCGATCTGCGCCGACGACGTCGTCGGGCTCTCGCGCACGCGGAGCCCGCTCGCGCCGGTGCCGGCGACGCGCCCCTCGACGCTCACCGTCCCCGCGGTCGCGCCCGGCCGGAGCCGAGCGTTCTCCATCGGGACGTCGCCGCATCCGAGCGCCGTCGACAGCGCCCCGGCGGCGAGCGCCGCGCGCGCGAGGCGCGTCATCGGAGTCCATCGCGCGAGCGCATCGGCGAGCACGACGCCATGGTAGCGGACTTCGGCCCGCGGGGCCGCCCGCGCGGGCCGCGCGGTCGGAGCGCCGACCACGAGCGCTCGAAGAGGCGCGAGAGCGCCGCTCATCCCTTCACGCCGCCCGCCGTCAGCCCGCTGAGGAGCTGGCGCTGCGCGACGTAGAAGAGCACCATGACCGGCACGCTCACGAGGATCGCGCCCGCGGCGAACGCGCCCCACTGGGTGCTGTACTCGCCGACGTACGACTGGAGCACGACGGGCAGCGTGAAGGCGCTCTCGCGGCCGAGGAGCGTCGCGGCCAGGATGAACTCGTTCCAGGCGCTCATGAACGCGAAGAGCGCGGTCACCGCGATCGCCGGGCGAGCCGCGGGCAGCGCGACCTTCAAGAACGCCTGCGTGCGCGTCGCGCCGTCGACCATCGCGGCCTCCTCGAGATCGACGGGGATCGCGAGGAACGCCCCGCGGAGCTGGAAGACCGCGAACGGCACCGCGGTCGCGGCGTAGACGAGGACGAGGCCGCTCCGCGTGTCGAGCAGGTGGAGCGCGTCGAGGATCAAGTAGAGCGGCACCGCGCTGGCGACGCCGGGGAACATCTGCGTGAGGAGCATCCCGCGGAGGCCGGAGCGCTTGCCGACGAACTCGAAGCGCGCGAGCGCGTAGGCCGCCGGCGTCGCGATGGCCACGGCCGTGGCCGCGGTGGCGAACGAGACGACGAGCGAGTTGACGAGCTGGCGCGCGAAGAGCCAGCTCCGCTCCGGATCGCCCGCGCCCGTGACGAGGCGGAAGTTGTCGAGCGTGATCTCGTCCGCGCCGTGCGGGACCGGGATCACGCGCGGCTCGATCCCGCCGGCCTTCGAGAGGGCCAGCGTCACGACCCAGAGCACGGGGTAGAGCGCGTAGACGACCGCCACGAGGAGCAGCGCGTGGACGAGCACGGCCTCGAGCGCGCTCCCCCTCTTCGAGCGCGCGCTCATCGATCGGCCTCCGCGGCGCGCTGGGCGCCGCCGGCGACGCGCGCGCGCGGCGAGGCCCGGCCGCGCAGGCCCGACGAGGCGACGACGCTCAAATCGCCTCCTTGGCGTCGCCGCCGCCGATGCGACCGAGGACCTTCGACATGAGCGCGAGGAGGCCGAAGATGATCACGGCGTACGCGGCCGCGTAGCCGAGCTGGGCGTTCCGCGCGAAGGCCCAGCGGTACGCCTCGCTGACGAGGATGTCCGTCGTCCCGTCCGGCTCGCCGCCGGAGACGAGGAAGACGACGTTGAACATGTTGAACGTCCAGACCGAGCCGAGCACGACCGCCGGCAAGAGCGTCGGACGGAGGAGCGGCAACGTCACGAGGCGGAACGCCTGCCAGCGCGTCGCGCCGTCGACCTCCGCCGCCTCGAGGACGTCCTTCGAGATCGACGTGAGCGCGCCCATCACCACGACCATCATGAAGGGGAAGCCGAGCCACACGTTGGTGGAGACGTTCGCCGCGAACGCGGTCGAGAACTTGGCGAACCACGAGATCGGCTCGGCGCCGAGGGCGACGAGGATCGCGTTGATCGCGCCGAACTGCCGGTGGAACATGCCCTTCCACGCGAGCGCGGTCACGTACGACGGCACGGCCCACGGGATGATGAGCAGCACGCGGTAGATCGCGCGGAGCCGCAGGACGGGACGCGCGAGCGCGATCCCGAGGACGAGGCCGATGCTCACGTGGAGCGCCACGTTCACGACCGTCCAGGCGACCGTGACGAGCAGCGTCAGGTAGAACGACCCGTGCGACAGGAGCGGCTTGCCGCGCGCCGTGAGGATCTCGACGTAGTTGCCGAGGCCGACGAAGCGCGCCTCTTCGCGCGTGCCGGCGAAGAAGGACATCGCCGCCCCCGCGACGAGCGGCAGGACGACGAGCACCAGGATCGTGATCGCCGCGTGGAGGACGTACTTGTACGCCGGCTTCGACGCGGCGAGCTCGCGGCGGAAGCCGGGGGCGCGCACGCGACGGACCACGGCGAACGCCGCCGCGAGCAGCGCGAGGCCGACCACGACGACGAGCGGCGCGGGCGACACCGCCTCGCGCGGGGGCGTCCGCATCACGTCGTCGTAGCGCGCCTTGGCCTCGGCGAGCGCGTCGCGCGGGGAGGCGTCGCCGCGGAGCACCTTGCGGATCGCCTGCTCGGCGGGCACCCACACCGGGTTCATCGCGGGCGAGACCGGCATCGGGATGGCGTCGGCGCTCGCCTCGTGGAACGCGACGAGCAGCGCCCGCTGCCGCTTCGCCTCCGGAGAGAGCGCGGCGGCGTCCCCTCCGCCGTCCTGGGCGGACCAGTACGATCGCGTCGCGACGACCTGCTTGCCGATCTCGGCGCGCTCCGCCGCCGAGGCGGCGTCGCCGAGCGAGCGGGCGAGCGCGCGCGCGCCCTCGCTCTTCGCGCCCTCCGGCGTCATGAAGACGCCGTCGACCGTCAAGAACGGCCGCATCGCGCCCACGCCGGGGATCGACGGGAGGGGCACGACCTCGTACGGGACCTTGTCCTCGAGGTCGCCCGCGAGCCACGGACCGGAGATGACCGACGCGGCCTTGCCGGTCGTGAAGAGCGTCTTGACGAGATCGCCGCTCGCCTCGTCGGGCACGACGCGCGTCGCGACGAGCTCACGGGCCTTGTCGAGCGAGCGCTCCGCGGCCTCGCCCGTCATCGCGAAGCCCGGCGGCGCGCCGGCCCCGCCCTCGGTCGACGCCGGCGCGCCGAAGAGCTCTCCGCCGTACGCGTGGAGGAGCGCCGAGTGCCAGTACGCGGTGTGCGACTCGTAGGCGAGCGGCCAGATCCCGGGCCCGAGCGCGAAGTCCCGCTTCGCCGCGAGGTCGTCGAGCGTGCGCGGCGCCTCGGGCAAGAGGCGCGGGTTGTAGTAGAGCGCGCCGCACTTGCTCGCGAGCGGCACCGCCCAGCGCTCGCCCTCGTAGGTGATCGCCGCGACGGTCACCGGCTCGTAGCGCGGGGCGTCGGCGTCGGGGAAGGCGTCGCCCACCGGCGCGACCAGCCTGTGGAGCAGGTACTCGCCGAGGCGGTTGTGCGGACCGATGAAGACGTCCGGGCCGTTGCCGCGCGGGATCGCGGCCTCGAGCTTCGCGAGGTACGCCTCGTACGGGACGGCGAGGACCGTGACCTTCAGCCCGCGCTCGGCCTCGAAGCGAAGGACGCCCTTCTTCAGCGCGGCCTCCTCGCCGCCGCGGTACGGGTGCCAGAGCACGATCCCGCGGGGCGGCTCCCCGCACCCGGGCAGGAGGACCGTCATCGCGACGACCGCGATCAGCGTCACGAGCGCGCGGAGGTGCTTCATCGCGACGAGTCAGGCGAGGGCGCGATCGGTCGCGGCGTCGAAGAGATGGATCGACGTCGGCGCCGCCCCGAGCGGGATGACCGATCCGGGCTTCACCGTCCGGGCGTCCGCGGCGTCGAGGCGCGCGATCACCGTCGGCCCGCTCGAGGTGAGCCAGCCGTGCGCGAACGCCTCCGAGCCGAGCGCCTCGACGATCTCGACCTTGAGCTCGGCGATCTTCGGCGCGTCGCCCTTCGCGAGGAACATGTCGTGCGGCCGGACGCCGATCGTGACCTCGCGCCCGTCGTCGAGCTCGCTCCTGAAGCGCTCGTCGTCGACGCGGCTGCGCACCCCGCCGCCCTCGGCGAACACCAGGCCGCCCTCCTTCACCAGGCGCCCCGAGAGGAGGTTCATCTGCGGCGACCCGAGGAAGGTCGCGACGAACTTCGTGCGCGGGCGCTCGTAGATCTCGAGCGGCGGCCCCTTCTGCTCGACGAGGCCGCCGTTGAGCACCCAGAGCGAGTCGGCGAGCGTCATCGCCTCGACCTGGTCGTGGGTGACGTAGAGCGTCGTCGCGCCGAGGCGGTCGTGGAGGCGACGGATCTCGACGCGCACCTCCGCGCGGAGCGCGGCGTCGAGGTTGGAGAGCGGCTCGTCGAAGAGGAAGATCGTCGGGCGCCGCACGATGGCGCGGCCCATCGCGACGCGCTGGCGCTGCCCGCCCGAGAGCTGCTTCGGCAGGCGGTCGAGGAGCTTCGCCAGGCCGAGCATCGCGCTCGCCTCCTCGATGCGCTCGTCGATCTCGGCCGTCGAGGTCCCGCGGAGCTTCAAGCCGAACGCGAGGTTGTCGCGCACGGTGAGGTGCGGGTAGAGCGCGTAGCTCTGGAAGACCATCGCGACGTCGCGGTCGCGCGGGGGCAGGTGGGTGACGTCGCGGTCGGCGAGCGTGATCGCGCCCTCGTCGGCCTCCTCCAGGCCGGCGACGAGGCGGAGCAACGTCGATTTGCCGCAGCCGCTCGGACCGACGAGCACCGCGAACGTTCCCTCCGGGATCTCGAGATCGACGCCGCGCAGGATCGGCGTCGCCCCGAACGCCTTCTTGATGCCGCGCGCGGCGCAGCGCATCGCGCGCGGCACCTCCGGGAGCGACGTGTCGCTCGACTCGACGGACGCGCTCGTCCCGTCGTTCGTCGCCGTGCGTGAAGCTGCGTGGATCGCCTCGGACATCGTTCGCTCGGAGCTGCTGGAGACCGGAGGTGCGTCGTCCCACGTTACCGCGAGCACACCTCGGACGTGACCCCCAGACCCGTCGCACTACGTAACTCAGTTTTGAGTGTCGTTCGAGCGGTTTTTCCTGGACGACCTCGGGCGATGGAGGCACGGACCCCGCGTGCGGATCGCCGTCCTGACCGGACTCTCGGCGCTCGGTTGCCTCGCGCTCTCCGCCTGCGGCGAGGAGGCCGCTCCGGGCCCGGCGCCGTCGGACGCGCCGGCGCCGCCCGCCGCCCGCGCTCCGAGCGAAGCGTATGACGCAGGCTCGCCGAATGACGCAGCGCCCCATGGGCCGAGCTCGTGCGCGCGAGGCATCGTGGCGAAGGGCGCCCCGGTCGGCCTGTTCGACGCGTTCACGAGCGAGATCGCCGCGCTGACCGGGCCGGCGCGGGCCGCGCGCGTCGACGCGCTGCTCGCCGACGTCGCCGCGAACGGCGGGACGCCGCTCGAGGATGCCGCGAGCGGGCGCGTCGTATTCCTCGCCCGCGGCGCGCCGCCCGCCGGGACCACGTGGCGAGCCTCCGGATCGTTCTCCGGCTGGTCGGCCGCCGGGGGCGTCGCCCTCGCCCCCGTCGCCGGCACCGACCTCTGGGCGGGCGAGACGACGATCGAGCGCGGCGCGAGCTTCGCGTACAAGCTCGTCCGCGGGGGCGCGTTCGTCGAGGATCCGCTCGCCGGGCACGTCGTCTGGGACGGCGTCGATCGCGGCTTCGGCGCGCGCGGCGAGCTGAACGCGGTCGGCCATCCCGGCGACACGCCGGCGAGCCGCGGTCGCACGGTCGCGCTCGGGAAGGTGCACGCGCAGAAGCTCGGCGACGATCGCGACGTCTGGATCCACTACCCGGCGGCGTACGACGCCGAGGCGTGCGCGCGGCTGCCGTCGGTCGTCCTGCACGACGGCCTCGAGTCGCTCACGCGCGGCGGCTTCGCCGAGGCGGCCGACGCGCTCTACGCGGCGCGACCGGACCTCGCGTCGGTGCTCGTCTTCGTCGGCCTCCCGAGCCAGGAGGTGCGGATGGCGCAGTACACCGTCGTGTCGGAGGGGGCGCGGGGCGCCGACTACGTCGACTTCCTCGTCGACGACCTCTGGCCGCTCGTCACGAAGCGGGCGCGCGTCTGCGCGAAGCCCGCCGCGCGGGGCGTCGCCGGCGCGTCGCTCGGCGGGCTTATCTCCACGTTCGCCGCCTTCGAGCGCCCCGATCGCTTCGGCTGGATCGGCGCCCAGAGCGCCTCGTTCTTCTGGGCCGACAAGGCGATGATCGCCCGCGCGGCGAGCGATCCGAACAAGCCGCTCCGCGTCTACCTCGACTCGGGCTGCCCGGACGACAACTGCGCCGTGACCGACGAGATGGCGAGCGTGCTCGCGGCCAAGGGCTATGACCACGTCCGCGTCAAGCAAGACGGCGCGGCGCACGAGTGGTCCTTCTGGCGCGATCGACTCGCCGGGATGCTCTCGCACTTCCGCGACGGGCAGACGGCCTGCGACTGATCCTCGAGCTTTGGCGCGGCCTCGCGCCCGAGCGCCGGCGGAGAACCGTCGTCGCGCGATCAGCCGAAGAGATCGCGGAGCTTCTCCATGAAGCCCTTGCGGATCGGCGTGACCTCTTCGCCGAGCTCCTTCGCGAGCTCCTCGATCAGCTCGCGCTGGCGCTCGGTCAGCGCGGTCGGGACCTCCACGGCGACCTCGATGCGCTGATCGCCGCGGCCGATGCCGGCGCGCTTCGGCATGCCCTTGCCCTTGATGCGGAGCGTGGTCCCGGGCTGCGTGCCCGCGGGGACGCGGAGCTTGCCCTTGCCGTCGAGCGTCGGGACCTCGACCTCGGCGCCGAGCGCGACCTGCGTGAAGGTCAACGGGACGCTGCACACGACGTCGTCGCCCGCGCGCCGGAAGAACGGGTGGGGCTGGACCTTGATCTCGAGCTCGAGATCGCCCGCGGGGCGGTCGGGGCGCGGGCGGTTGCCGGCTCCGCTGACCACGCGCGTGGCGCCGTGCTCGACGCCGGGGGGCAACGTCACCTCGATCGTGTTCTCGTTCGTGACGAGGCCGCTACCCTTGCATCCGCCGCACGCGTTCGTGACGACGCTGCCGCGCCCCTTGCAGCGCTGGCAGACGCGCTCGACGGCGATCGGGAGCAGCCCCTGCTGGAAGCGCACGCGGCCGCGGCCGTTGCAGGCGCTGCACGTCTCGGGCTGCGAGCCCTTGGCCGAGCCCGAGCCGCGGCAGTCGCCGCACGCGACGATGCGATCGTAGCGCATCGTCTTGGTCGCGCCGAAGGCGGCCTCCTCGAACGTGACCTCGAGCTCGCGCTTGACGTCGCCGCGGTCGCCCTTGCCGACGCCGAAGACGCCGAGCAGGTCGCCGAGGATGCCGTCGATCGCGATCTCGCTGAAGTCGACGACGCCGCCGGCGAACGGCCCGCTCGACGCGAACGGCGAGCCCGGCTCCTCGGCGCGATGACCGAAGCGGTCGTACATCGCGCGCCGCTGCGGATCGCTCAGCACCTGATAGGCCGCGTTGATCTCCTTGAAGCGGATCGCGGCGCGCGGATCGTCCGGGTTCCTGTCCGGGTGGTGCTGCGACGCGAGCCTGCGGAACGCGGCCTTGATGTCGTCCGGTCCAGCGGACCTCGACACGCCGAGGGTCTCGTAGTGATCGCGGTGCTCCGTCATGCCCGGATCTGCTCTTAGCAGGCTCCGGGCGCCTGCGGGAGGGCAGCGGGCGCGGGAAGCCGACCGCCGCGCGCGCGGGGATCGACGGGAGAGCCCGGGACGGCGCGGCGCGCGGCGCGCGGGCCGGGTGCCGGCTTCCTCGTTCTCCGGCGGCATGCTAAGAGACGCCGCTTCCCCATGAGCTCCGCGTATCGACGAATCACGTCCGCCGAGCAGCACGCCCTCTTCGCGCGGGTGGTGCAGCGGTCCAAGCCCGTCGCCGGCCGGCCTGTCCCCGTCGTCGTCTTCGACCTCGACGGCACGATCATGGACAACCGTCCGCGCACCGCCGTCATCCTGCAGGAGCTCGCCGCCGAGCTCCACCGCGAAGCGCACTCCGCCGCAGAGATCCTCGCCGCCGCCCGCGCCGAGGAGCTCGCGTACCTGCTCACGGACTCGCTCCAGCGCCTCGGCGTCGAGCACCCGGAGCTCGTCGCGCGCGCCGAGACCTACTGGAAGTCGCGCTTCTTCTCCGACCACTACCTCAAACACGACGTCGCCGTCCCGGGCAGCGTGGAGCTCGCGCGCGCCTGCTACGACGCCGGCGCCACGATCGTCTACTTCACCGGGCGCGATCTCCCGCTCATGAGCCTCGGCTCGTTCCAGAGCCTGCGCGATCTCGGCTTCCCCATCGGCGTCGTCGGCACCGAGCTCGTGTGCAAGCCGGACGCGAAGATCCCGGACGAGGCCTTCAAGCGCGAGGAGGGACCGAAGATCGCCCGCATCGGCGAGGTCGTCGCGGCGTTCGACAACGAGCCGGGCAACTGCAACGCCTTCCTCGAGATGTGCCCGAGCGCGGACGTGGTCTTCGTCGACACGCAGCACCTGCCGGGCGCGCCGCCGCTCGCCGAAAAAGTGCGGATCGTCCCCGATCTCGCGATGCGGTGACCCATGGCGCGGCGCCATGTCGGCGGACGCCGCGCGTCCTCTCCGGTGGGGCTCCTCTTCATCCTGCTCGCGACGCTCGCGGGCTGCAGGCCGAACGGCGCGACGGCCACGGACACGCCCGAGGAGCGCGAGAGCCCGCAGGCCAGCGCGCAGCCGGCGCTCCTCGCGGTCGCCCCGACGACGCCGGCGAGCGCGGCGCCGATCGCCGCGACGCTCGAGGGCGGTCCTCCGCCGACGCCGCTCCGCGGCGACGACGTCCTGGCCCCGGACACGCTGCCTCGCGAGAGCGCGGGCTACACGCTCTCGGCGGCGTTTCGGCTCGCCGACGTCACCGGCCCGACGCGCGCGCCGGAGGTGAACAACGCCGGGCTCGACGCGGCGCGGAAGGCGACCGAGCTGCGCCTCGGGATCGACCTGTCGCCGACGCGGATGCGCGTCGCCCTCCAGGGCCGCGGCTTCGTCCTCCCGCCGGACACCGAGCTCCGGGCGCGGGCCGACCGCTTCGGTCACGTCGTGGTCTGGCCGGGCGCCGCGTCGTACCGGCCCCTCGCGCCGGGCTCGATGCGCGCGCTCCTCGGCGAGCGCCGCTTCGACGTCGCGCCGATCACGCCGGCGGAGATCGCGCCGCGCGTCGAGGGCGGGCGGAGGATCGGCATCCGAACGCACAGGGTGGACGTCACCACGCGCGCGGCGCAAGGCTCGTTCGAGATCGGCAAGCTCGAAGGCGCGGGCGACGGCGGGATCCTGCTCTGCCGGCTGCTGCTCGACCTGATGAACGCGCCGCCGGGGAGCAACGTGTGCGGGCTCGACGAGCTCCCCGTGCGCGCGGAGCTCCGCTGGACGAGCCACGGCTCGCTCGTCTTCGAGCTCACCGGCGCGCTCCGCCGCACGGACATCCCCGCCGCGACGCTGCTCACCCCGCCGCAGACGGCGTCCTTCGCGCCCACGCCGCTGCCGGTGACGGGCGTGTCCGCGCTGCTGTCGGCGCAGGAGCTCGCCGCGCTGCGCACCAGCGACGTCGACGTCCCGACGAACGCCAACGTCCCGGGCGACGCGCTCACCGTCATCAACCCTTCGGTCGAGCTCCGCGTGCTCTTCCTCGACGGCGTGCCGATCGCGTGGGCCGCGCCCCAGGCGCGCGGCGAGCTCCACGGGCTCCGTCGAGGCCGGTACGTCGCGCAGTGGCGGACGTTCCTCGGCGACTCGGTCGAGACGGCGCTCACCCAGACGGTGCCCGGCGTCGTCCAGGTGGGCGCCGCGCCGGACGCGGGGCGATAGCGCGTTTCCCCCGTGGCAGGCCGGAACCGGCCCCGGTGAGCGAACGAGCCGGATTTCGGCGCGACTCCGGGCGTCTGCTCATGGTCTCGGCTGCCCAACGAGCGCATTTCGACGACGAAACGCGCTCGTGGAGGCCGGCGCGACGGCCGCTCCCTCGCGCGACGGCCGTTGCTCTCGCGCGACGGCCGCTCCCTCGCGCGACGGCCGCTATTGATAGTCGTCCTTCGTGAACGTGACGTCGCCCGTGCCCGCGGCTTCGGCGCGCGCGCGGAGCGTCTCGACGACCGCGGTGACGACGTCGAGGCGCGTCGTGGGGAGGTAGTACTCCTCCTCGTCGACGTCCGGCATGGCCGCGAGGCGCGCCTCGATCTCCTCGCGCTCGCCCGGATCGAGCGCGAGGTGAGCGCCCCAGCCCTCGGCCTCCGTCATCGTGATCGCCTCCCGGGCGACGCCGATCGGGTTGAATGCAAGATACACGTTCGTGAAATAGAGCCGCCAGCCGTCGTAGTCGCCCTCGGCCCACCACTCGCCGCGGAAGGCCTGGCGCATGACCTCGCCGAGGTACGCGCCGATCGCCGGCGCGACGAGCTCGAGGCTCTCGGGCCGCTCGCGCGCGGCCTCTCGAGCGTCGCGGACGTACTGGTCGAGCAGGCTGAGCGTGTCGGGCGTCCCGTCGAGCGAGACCTTGTACTTGCTCGCGACGAAGCGCATGCACGCCGCGCAGAGCTCCGCCACGCGATCGGGGGGCGGCGGCAGCGGGGCCGGGGGGACCGCCGCGGCCTCGGCCTCGGCCTCGTCGTGGGCGTCGTAGCTGCCGGCGCCGTTGGATCCGTTGGACTTGCCGTTCTTGGGTCGGTCGGACATTGGCAGACTCGGGGAGACTCGGGGAGAGCGGAGACGAGGAGAGCAGAGGAGCCGGGCGGGCCGCGCGGCGCGCGCCGCAGGCCGAGCTGGACGCGGGCCCGATCCGAGCGGATCCGGGACGCCGGATCGGCGCGGAGACGGGGAGCCTGCCGAAGCCCGAGACCTTACTCGAGCACATAACCACAAATCCGCTTCCCGGAAGGGCAAAGCCGGCCTACCTTGTCAGGTCCATGCGGATCGGTATTTTCAGCGACATCCATGCGAACCTGGAGGCCTTGTCGGCGGTCCTCGAGGCGTATCGGAAAGAAAATATCGACGTCTACTACTGCCTCGGCGACACGGTCGGCTACGGCGGATCGCCGAACGAGTGCGCCGACCTCGTCCGTGAGCTCGCGAAGATCACGATCCTCGGCAACCACGACGCCGCCGTGTCCGGCCGGATGGACTACTCGTACTACTACGAGGCCGCGCGCCACGCGCTCGACGTCCACGCCGCGATGATCTCGCCGGAGAACATGGCGTGGCTGAAGAGCCTGCCCTACCAGCACAAGCTCGAGGACGCCGACGTCCTGCTCTGCCACGGCTCTCCCGTTCGGCTCGAGGAGTTCGAGTACATCTTCGCGCCCGAGCAGGCGCGCGAGTGCCTCCCGCTCTGGGACAAGCTCGGCCACATCACGCTCATCGGCCACTCGCACCTCTGCAAGGTGTTCGCGCTGACGAAGACGAGCGTCGACGAGATGCCCGCGGTCGACTTCGAGCTCGCGCCGGACCGCAAGTACATCGTGTCGGTCGGGTCGGTCGGTCAGCCGCGCGATTTCGACAACCGCGCCAGCTTCACCGTCTTCGACTCGGAGAAGAAGCGCTTCGAGTTCAAGCGGATCGAGTACGACATCGAGCTCGCCGCGGACAAGGTCCTCCGCGCGCGCCTCGAGCGCAACTTCGCGCACCGCCTCTTCATCGGCGTCTGAGCGACACCCGCGTCTGAGCGACGTCCGCGATCCGCGGCGGCGGGGGAGGACCGGCGCGACGGCGGGGGCGTGACCGCCGTCGCCGGACCGGCGAGTCGGGCGTCAGCCCCCGCCGGCGCTCGCGCCCAGGGCGCAGGTGTTCGTCTTCGTGTCGCAGCCGGCCCGCGGCGCGTCGCACTCGCCGCACTCGACGTCCTCGATGGCGCAGGACCCCGACGCCTTCGCCAGCTCGCTCGCGTACGCGCCGCGGTCCTCCTTGTTGATCGCCGCGTTCGGGCACTTGCAGGCCGTGCACGCGGCGCCTTGGAAGACGGCGACGCAGTCGTCGTCCTTCTCGCAGCTCACGTCGAACGACGAGACGCTGATCGTCGCGGGCGACTGCGGCGTCGTGCTCTGCGCCGGGTCGTCGTCCGAGCCCGAGCTCGGATCGCCGGAGACGTCGCGGCCCTGGCCCGCCGGATCGCCCTCTTGATCCGGCAACTCGCCCGGACCGCCCACGCACGCGGCCAAAAACGCGACGCAACACCCGAAAACGACGCGAGCTCGACGCATGAAAGCTACCTCCGACGGCAGGATACCAGAGCCGCGCGGTAGAGCCGCCTTCTCGGCACCGTCGCTCGTCTCGGGATCGATCGCCGCGCTCTCCGTCAGCCGCCGTCGCGCACCAAGCGGCTCGGGCGCGCCTGGAGGCCGGCGCCCGGCACGACGGGCGGATGAATCGGCGGGAGCACGCGCGTGCCCGCGAGCTCGGCGACGACGTCGCGCACGAAGGTCGAGATCTCCATCGACACCTTGAAGGTCCGGGAGCCGGTGCTCACGGTCCCGTCGATCGCGATCGCGACCTCCGCGCCGCGCGTCGGCGCGACGCGCGCCGACGTGATCTTGCACTCGCACACGGCCGGGGGCGAGACGATCGGCGCCTCTCCGGGCAGCTCGAGCTCGAGCTTCTGCAGCACCGGACGCGGCGCCTCGGCCTTGGTGGGCTCGAACAGCACGGCGAGCCCCACGCGCGACTTCCTCTGCGGGGAGGCCGCGATCCGCGCCGCTTCGCTCTCGACGACGGTGCCGAGCTCGACGCGCATCCGGTCGCGCGCCGTGACCACGACGACGCCGCGCTTGAAGTCGGCCGAGAGGTCGGCGTCGGGGATCGGCGGATCGGGCGTACCGGCCACGCCGCGGACGGTGAGCTTGCCGCGCGCCGCGGGCAGCTTCTCGAGCCCCTCGAGCGGCGGCGCCAGGACCGCGCGCCACCGCGCGATCTCGCGGCGGCAGAGCGGCCGCTGGCTCGCCGCGAGCGCGTCGCATTTCGCAGGGTCGCGCGCCACCATCGCCTCGCAGGTCGCCCGATGGACCGTCCGTGATTCGCCGTTGCAGAGCCGCGGGTCCTTGGCGGCGACCGCGACGCAGCTCGCGTTGCGGCCGCGCGTGACGACGCCCTCGAACTGCATCGGGCAGGCGTCGGGCGTCTGCGCGATCATGGCGACCCAGCTCTGGCACCGCCCGCGGAGCGCGCTCGAATCGATCTTGTCGCACGTCTCGCGGTTCCGATCCTTCGCGGCCTCGAGGAGGCGGCACGCGTCGCGGAGGAACGTCTCGTAGCCGATCGCGCCGAGGGCGTCGCCGACGAGCGGATCGACGTTCGCCCGCTCGGCGATGCACTGCTCGACGTTGACGAAGCGAGCGATCTCCTCGCGCAGATCGCCCGCGGGCGGCGGCGGATCGGGCGGTTCGCTCACCGCGCCGGCGTCCACGGCGAGCTCGGACGCGACCGACGCGACCTCGGGGACGGACTCGACCGGCGGCAAGACCTTCTTCTCCTCGCAGCCCCCGGCGACGCCGAGCGCGAGGGGGAGGAGCAGCGCCGACCGTGAGCGCGTCATCGGCCGGCATTAGACCACAGCGCGTCGCGCGACGCCGTCCGGAGAAGCGCCGCGGGCCACGCGCGCAGCGTGGCGGCGCACCGCACGCGCGCGCGATCGTCGCGCCGCACGCGGCGCTCCCTCGCGGATCGACGCGCGCGGCGCGACGTCGATCGCGCCTACCGCAGCGCGCAGCGGATCTCGTGCGTCGTGATGACGATGCAGTCGCCGTCGGCGAGCGCGCGACGCGCGACGCGCTCGCCGGCGACCTCGACGCCGTTGGTCGAGCCGAGGTCGACGATGTAGAAGGCGGCGCCCACGCGCTCGATCACCGCGTGTTGCCGCGAGACGTTGGGATCGTCGAGCCGGAGGTCGGCCTGGGTCTTCGAGCGACCGATGAGGAAGCGCTCCTTGTCGACGGAGCACGTCCGCCCGCGGTACTCGAGCACGAGCTGCCGACCGGGAGCGGCCCGCGGCGAGCTCTCGCGCGCGTCGGGCATGCGCATCGTTCGCGGCGGCGGCGCGAGCGACCCGCCCGACGAGCGCACGGGTGGAGGCGGCGGCGGAGGCGCGCCCACGGACGGGAGCGGACGTCCGACGCCCCCGGGGCGCGACGGCGCCGGGAGCGGCGCCTTCATCCGGGGCGTGGTGCGCGACTCGGGGCCGTCCGAGCCGTACGGGCGCCCCGCGGCCGGTCGGACGAACGCGCCGCGCGCGGCCGTCCGCGCGAGATCGTCGTCGTCGAAGCCGCCTCGCGCGGGCGCGTACGAGCGATCGAGCGCCGACGGCGCGTCGTGGGTCTCCTCGAGCGGATCGTCGACGGCCGCGCGCGGCGCGGCCCCCGCCGGAGGAGCGGCGCCGCGCCGGGGCGCGAGCGCCGGCGGCCGCGCGGTCGCGACCTCGGCGGGCGGGTCGGGCGGGTCGACCGCGTACCCACGCGCGCGCGCGTAGGCGCTCATCGCGTCGTTCACGAGCTCGTCGATCGGGACCTCGAGCTCGCGCGCGAGCGACTCGAACGTCGCCCAGACGATCTCGCGCGACTGGAACGTCCGCCGGCGCGCCCCCGCCGCCCGGGCCTCGGGCTCCGCGTCGAGCGCGTGGCTCGCGTCGTCGACCACGCCCCCTAGCGAGCGGACGTACTCGGCGCAGCGACCGTCCTCGCAGACGCGCAGGTGCTCGCTCACCGCGCGAGCCGCCGCGGGAGAGAGCCGACCGGCGGCGTGACGCGAGAGCGTATCGACGTCGACGTGATCGGCCGAGGGATACGCCGCACCCGCGTCGCCGCGTTGCCCGTCGAGCCAGCGCTGAAGCCGTGCTTCGTCCGTCATCGTCGCCCGGAGCCGCGGCGCGCCTCCGTACCTCCTCGAGGCTTCATCCTAGAGCACCGATCCGTCGCGGACCGAGTATTTCCATCGAGTTTTCGGCGACGTGAGCCGCTCTACACGACGGCGTCGAGCCCGTTCGAAGGCGAGCCGCGCTCCGAGGCCGCGGAAATCGGCGGAAAGACGACCGGCGCGAGCGCCCGCCGAGGGTGCCGCGTGCCCGGGACGTGGCAAACTGTCGAACGATTTTGACGCTCCCCTCCTCGCCTCTCACCGCCGCGTCGGCCGGCGCCGCGCGCCTCGGCACGATGCTCGCGCTCGTCGTCGCGGCGGCGTGCAGCTCCTCCGACGGCGCGCAGGCGCCGTTCCCCGACCCCGATCTCCCGCTCGTCGAGGCGAACCCGGACGGCGAGCCGTACCCGACGGACCGCATCGGCGGGACGAAGCGCAGCGGGACGCGTCCCGGCGACCGGATGCCGAACCTGACCTTCCGCGCGTACCGCAGCGGGCGCGCCGGCGGCCTCGAGACCGTCTCGCTCGCGGAGTATTTCGACCCGACGCAGGCGCGCCACAAGGTCCTCCACCTCCAGATCGCCGCGACGTGGTGCGCGATCTGCTCGAGCGAGCTCGAGGCGACGATGAGCGTCGTGGACGAGCTCGAGGCGCGCGGCATCCGCTTCCTCGAGGTCATCGTCAGCGGCGCGACGGCCGGCAAAGGCCCCTCGCTCGCCGAGGTCGACGCGTGGATCGACCGGCACGGGACGACCTTCCCGACGGGGATCGACGTCGCCGCGCGGCGCCTCGGCGCGCTCGGCGTGAACGGCGCGGCGATGCCGCACGACATCCTCCTCGACACGCGGACGATGGAGATCCTCGACTCGTCCGTCGGCGCCCCGGTCGACGTCGCGAAGTACGTCCTCGAGGCGCTGCGCTTCGTCGAGGAGAACCCGCCTTCGTACTGAACATTTTCGCGATCGACGGCGCCCGAAAAAGCCAAGTGCCCGAGATGAGCGGGACTTGACACTGAACATAGAAGCAGTATAGTCGCTCTCATCGAGGCTCGGTACCGGCCTCGTGCGGTCCTCATGAACCGGGGACCAGAAGGAGCGTCATGGAGGAGAAGAACCGTCAGAAGGCCATCGAGCTCGCCGTCAGCAGCATCGAGAAGGAGTACGGCAAGGGCTCGATCATGCGCCTCAAGGACGGCGAGTCGATCCTCAACGACGTCGAGGCGATCCCGACCGGATCCATCGGCCTCGACATCGCGCTCGGCATCGGCGGTTACCCGAAGGGCCGCATCATCGAGATCTACGGCCCGGAGTCGAGCGGCAAGACCACGCTCACCCTCCACGCGATCGCGAGCGTGCAGAAGGCGGGCGGCGTCGCCGCGTTCATCGACGCCGAGCACGCGCTCGATCCGGCGTACGCGCGCAAGCTCGGCGTGAAGACGGACGAGCTGCTCGTCTCGCAGCCCGACTACGGCGAGCAGGCGCTCGAGATCGCCGACATGCTCGTCCGCTCGAACGCGGTCGACATCATCATCGTCGACTCGGTCGCCGCGCTCGTCCCGAAGGCCGAGATCGAGGGCGACATGGGCGACAGCCACGTCGGCCTGCAGGCACGGCTCATGAGCCAGGCGCTCCGCAAGCTCACGGGCACCGTCGCGCGCTCGAACTGCCTCCTCGTCTTCATCAACCAGATCCGCATGAAGATCGGCGTCATGTTCGGCTCGCCCGAGACGACGACGGGCG
>JAHBWF010000062.1 GCA_019637105.1 Labilithrix sp. | reverse complement strand
CGAGTCGGCCATCGCGCGCTCGAGCATCGCCTCCATGCCGCGCGTCGTCGCGACCTCGGCGAGGTACGCGTCGTACTCGGCGCGGGTCGCGGCGTCGACGAGCGTGTCGTGCGCCTCGGTGATCCGGTTGAAGAGCGCTTCCATCTTCGGCTTGAAGGTGCCGAGCTGCTTCTTGAAGAACCGGTCGGGGTGGAACGTCGCCGCGAGCTCGAAGTAGGCGCGCTTGACGCCCTTCTTGTCGGCCTCCTTGGTGATGCCGAGGAGCGTGTAGTGATCGAGGTCGTCGAGCCGGTAGTAAAGATCGAGGATCCGCTTCTTCTGCTCCGGCGTGAGGTCCGCGGGCTCCTCGAGCTCCTTCGGGTCGTACTTCGGCGCCAGGAGGCCGGCGTCGAACTGGGCGATCGCGCTCTTGCGCTCCGCGGGAGGCGGCGGCGCCGCCTGCGGCTGCGGGGGCGGCGGCGGCGGCGCGTTGGGATCGACGAGCTGGATGACGCCGAGCTTCTCGAGCTTCTCGAGGGCGCGCGCGACGGAGAAGTCCGGCAGCCCGGTCTCGCGCCCGAGCTCCTTCGGGCCGAGCTTGCCGTCGATGCGGGTCATCAAGAACCCATCCATCGGATCCAGCTTGAGCTTGTGGATGTCGACGCCCGGGACGAGGCGCGGGACCTTTTCGGCCATCGACGACCAGCATAGCCAGAGCCCGCCTGCCCTGGCGACGTTTCCTACGGGTCGGCCCAGCGGCGGTGCATCCAGGGCCACGCCTCCGGCATGGCGCGGATGCGCCGCGAGAGCTCCGCGTTGATGCGCGCCGTCAGGTCGGCCTCCGAGCGCGAGGCCGCGAGGCGGGTGAACGACACGGCCAGCGCGCCGTCCTCGGCCTTCACGGCCGTGCCCACGACCACCGCGGCGCCCGTCCGGACCGCCAGGCGGGCCGGGCCGACCGGCGTGCGCGCCGGGACGCCGAGGAACGGCGCGTCGATCGAGGCGACCCGGGACGCGAGGTCCATCGGCACCCCGAGGACATCGCCGCGCCGGAGCACGCGGACGAGCGCGACCCCCGCGCCGCGCGCGCCGCGATAGACCGTGCGGACGCCGCGGGCCTCGCGCAGCCGGGCGTAGACGCGGCCGAGGCGCGGATCGTACGGCTCGCGCGCGACCACGGTGAGCGGGATCCCCGCGGCGACCAGCGAGGCGGCGACGCGCTCCCAGGGCCCGAGGTGGGCGGAGGCGAAGACGACGCCGCGGCCCTCGCGGATCGCGTCCTCGAGCACCTCGCGCGATCCCGGCAGGAACGGCAGCGGCGCGAGCGGGCGCCGCGGGTCGAGCGCGGAGGCGGCCTCGCCCAGCAGGCCTCCGAGCTCGAAGACGCGTCGCACGAACGCGCCCCGATCGCGCGGCGCGATCTCGGGGAGCGCGCGCGACGTTCCTCGTCCGTGCGGCGGAGCGCCGGCGCGAGCGCCCAGGCGAGCAGTCCAGGCCGCGGCCGAGCGCGCGCGCCGCGCGCTCCGGGACGCGCTCGACGACGGCGAGCGCCGCCGTCGCGAGGACGTAGAGCGCGTCGTTCTTGAGGCGCTGGGGAGCCGACCATCGCCCCCCCTCGCGCAGATCGCGTACGCCCTCGCGGCTCACGCGCTACGCGTAGCACACGCGGCGCGCCCCGTCCGAGCCGCGCCGGGCTCAGCGCGAGGGGACCGGATCGTTGCGGTCGACGCTCACGTCGGGGCAGGTCCCGCACGTGTTGCGCACCTTGTCGCGCGCGGAGTAGACGCGGACCTTGGCGTCGCCGCAGCGGCGCTGCTCGTCGCTCGACTGCGCGAGCCCGCAGAGGCGTCCGGCGGCGCGGTCCATCGAGCCGAGCGCGCGGCAGGCGTTGCGGCAGTCGCCCCCGGCGACGTCGAGCTCGCGCTGCGACGCCTCGATCTCGCTCGACGCCTGCCCGAGGGCGAGCGAGCGGTTGGGGGGCGGCGGCGCGTACTGTCCGGGGGCCGGGCTCGGCGGGGCGGCGTTCGGGGCGACGGCGGCGTCCGCGTCCGGGCTCGGCGCCGGGTAGCCCGGCTGATGAGGGGAGTCGGCCGGCGGCGTGCGCGCGGGGCTGTCCGCGCTCTTCTTGGGGCTCGCGGCGCAGCCGACCAGGGCCGCGCCGAGCGCGATCGCGACGAGACCCCGCGTGGTCCGCTTCATCGTGGGGCCTCGACGGCGCCGCCGTCCCGCGCCGCGAGCGATCGCTGGATGACCTGATCCTGGATGCGGACCACCTCTTCGAGCAGCTCGATCGCGCGCTCCCTCGCGCGCGCGGCGTCCTCCGGCTTGCCGGCGTCGGCGAGCCCGGCCGCGCGCGCCTCCTCGATCAGCCCTTCGACCTCGATGAGGTGCCCGCGGAAGTACGTCGGCGCCGGCGCGTGGGCGAGGCCGGCCTTGATCGAGGAGGCCGCCGCGTCGAGCGCGCCCTGGCGGAGCTCGAGCTCGGCGAGCCGCGCGTAGGCGTCCGCCAGGACCTCCTCGACCTCGGGGGTCGTCGTCCCCTCGTGGGGTCGGCGCGCGCCGACGAGGCGCTTCATCGCCGCCGCGGCGCCGGGCAGATCGTTCGACTCCTCCTTGAGGTTCGCCTGGTGGTGGAGCGCGCGCGCCTCGGAGAGGAACGCCATGAGCTCCATGTCGACCACCTGCGCGCTCTCCTGCTCGCCGCCCTCGCGCCCGCGGCAGCCGACGGCGAGCGCGACCGCGATCGCGAGGGCGACCACGACGAGGCCCGCGACGAGCCGGAGGCGCGTCATCGGACGCCCCACTTCGCGAAGCGGTTGTCGCGGTAGTCGGAGGCCCGGGCCATCGCGATGCGGTCGATCCGCGCGCTGGCCTCGCCCGGCTTGAACGGCGCGCCGAACAGCGGCTGGGTCGAGCGCGCCCGGGCGAGCGGGGCCGCGTCGTGGGGGCCGGCGGTCGTCAGCCAGACGACGACGCTCGCGGCCAGCGCGAGCACGGTCGTGGCGCTCACCACGGCGAGGCGCATCGTCCGCGCGCGCGGCCGGAGCGCGACCACCGAGCCGCCGGCCGGCGCGGCGTCCTCGCGGGGACCGGCGAGCGCGAGCGCCCGATCGACGAGGGCGCGGTGCTCGACGTCGGCGAGCGGCGTCGGGCGGTGGGCGGCGCGGAGGGCGACGACGATCTCGGGCCGCGCCCCGGCGCCGTCGAGCGCCTCGCGGAGCTCGGCCGCGAGCGCGAGCTCCTCCTCGGACGTCGGGAGATCGTCGAGCATCTCCGCGTGCGCGCCCGGGTCGAGCGCGCCCGGCGACCACGCGGCGCGGAGGGACGCGACGAGCTCGAGCGCGTCGGCGGCGCCGCCCGCCGCGGCGGACGGATCCTCGAGCGCGTCGCGCAGCCGGGCCGCCGCGAGCGCCTCCTCGGCGGTCGGCGGCGCGTCGAGCTCGTCGCGCTCGCTCGCGCTGCCGATCGGCGCGCTCGGTCCGCGGGGCGGGCGGCTTTCCCGGTCACTCATCGTGCTTCTCCGAAGACTCTCCGCGCTCTCCCAGCGCCTTCTTGAGCGACGCGATCGCCCGGTGCAAGAGGACGTCGAACGTCGCGGGCGTCACGCCGAGCTCGGCCGCGACCTCGTCGCGAGGCTTCTCGTCGAGGACGCGCAGGCGTATCGCCCGAGCGTAGCGCGGGTTGATCCGCGCGAGGGCCTCCTCGACCTTCGCGCGCGCGGCCTCGCGGTCGCGGTGGTCGCTGACCTGCTGCTCGACCGGCGTCGCCGTCTGCGCGGCGTCCACCTCGCGCGCGAGATCGTCCTCCTCGAAGAGGACGAGGCGCTTCTTCGCGCGGAGCTGATCGAGCGCGACCCGCAGCGCGACCGTGCGGAGCCAAGGGTAGAAGCCGACGTTCTGCCAGACGAACTTCCCGACGTTCGCGACGACCTTCGCGTACGTCTCGCTGAGCGCCTCCTTCGCGGCCGCCTCGCTGCCGAGCCGCGGCAACAGCACGCTGCGGTAGAGGCCGGGGCCGTGCTTGTGGAGGAGCTCGCCGAGCGCGTCGCGATCGCCCGCCTGGGCCTTCGTCACGAGGACGCGATCGGCCGCGTCGGACTCGGCGCGGCGCTTCTGCGCGCCGTCGAGGTCGTCGGTCGCTGGGCGGGGGGCCTGTCCTTCCGGCATCGTCCGAGGGCGCCGAGGCGCCGTCGCCCCCAACATAGAGCGGAGACCGACCCAGGGGGCTCTTTTCGGCTCCCACAGCCGATCCGCCTCGAACGCGGCCGCGCACGCCATCACGGTCACAGGAGGGGAACGCCCCGAGGCCCGCGGCCTTACAGCACGATCGTCGCCGGCTCTCGTTGCGTCGACGCCGGGGTATGGCGTAAGCCTCCGCTTCCATGAAGAGACGGCGCCCGCCCCGACTCCTCGCCGCCGCGCTCGCGCTCGGCGCGTCTTTGGCCGCGGCGCCCGCGCCGGCCGACGTGTCCATCCCGTTCACCCGGAGCACGCTGCCGAACGGGATGACCGTCATCCTCCACGAGAACCACGACGTGCCGCTCGTCGTCGTGAACGTCTCGTACGGCGTGGGCTCGCGCTTCGAGGCGCCGGGCCGCACCGGGTTCGCGCACCTCTTCGAGCACCTGATGTTCATGGGCACGCGCCGCGTCCCGACCAAGGCGTTCGACGCGTGGATGGAGGGCGCCGGCGGCTGGAACAACGCCTGGACCAGCAACGACCGCACCGACTACTACGACGTCGGGCCGCCCACGTCGCTCGATCTCCTCCTGTGGATGGAAGCGGACCGCCTGCGCGATCTCGGTCCTCTGATGACGCTCGAGAAGCTCGACGCCCAGCGCGAGGTCGTCCGCAACGAGCGGCGCCAGACGAGCGAGAACACGCCCTACGGCAAGGTGGAGCTGCGCCTCCCCGAGCTCCTGTACCCCGTCGGGCACCCTTACCACCACCCGGTGATCGGCTCGCACGCCGACCTCGAGGCGGCGACGGTGGACGACGTGAAGGCGTTCTTCGCGAAGCACTACGATCCGGCGAACGCGTCGCTCGTCGTCGCGGGCGACTTCGATCCCGTGAGGACGAGGGCGCGCGTCGAGCAGCTCTTCGGCGCGATCCCCTCGCGCGGGGCGCCGGCGGATCCGGGCGCGCCGGGCTTCAGCGACACGAAGACGACGCTCACGAGCGTGGTCCGGGAGACGATCGAGGACGAGGTCGAGCTCGAGAAGATCGTGATGGCGTGGCAGTCGCCGAGGCACTTCGGGCCGGGCGACGCCGAGCTCGATCTCCTGTCGACCGCGCTCGCGTCGGGCAAGGCGAGCCGCCTCTACAAGGCGCTCGTCTACGAGCAGAAGCTCGCGCAGAGCGTCGAGGCGGAGCAGGAGTCGGCGGAGCTCGGCTCGCGCTTCGTCGTCGGGGTCATCGCCCGGCCCGGCATCTCGCTCGACCGCCTCGAGGCCGCCCTCGACAAGGAGCTCGAGGCGACGAAGAAGACGCCGATGGGCGACGACGAGCTCGAGCGCGCGAAGAACCTCGTCGAGACCGGCTTCGTGACGCGGCTCGAGAGCGTCCGCGAGCGCGCGTCGCTCCTCAACATGTACCAGGCCGAGACGAAGGACCCGGGCTACGCGCAGAAGGACCTCGAGCGTTACCGCGCGGCCACGAAGGAGGGCGTCCGCGACGTCGCGGCGAAGGTCCTCGACGCGAACGCGCGCGTGATCCTCCGCGTCGTGCCGGTCAAGAAGGGGAAGGCGAAGTGAAGCGCGCGCTCTCGGCGCTCGCCCTGGCCGCCTCGCTCGGCGCCGCGTGTGGCGGCGAGGACGCCGCGCGCCGGCCGCCCGACGCGCCGCGCCCGGCGGCGGCCGACGCCGGCGCGGCGCCCGATCCGCTGGGCCCGAAGCCCGAGCCCGGCGAGCCCGCGGCGTACACGCCGCCCGTCCCCGTCCACTACAAGCGCCCCGGCGGGACGGAGGTGTGGCTCCTCGAGCGTCACGCGCTGCCGATCGTCTCGATGCAGGTCGTCGTCCCGGCCGGCGCCGCGTACGATCCCGAAGGCAAGGGCGGCCTCGCGCTGACGACGGCGAACATGCTCGACGAGGGCGCCGGCGCGCGCGGACCGCTGGAGCTCTCGCGCGAGATCGACCGGCTCGGCGCGACGCTCCGCACCGGCGCGTACGCGGACTACGGCTTCGCGCAGCTCACCGTCCTGAAGAAGAACCTCACGGCCGCGGCGGCGCTCTTCGGCGACGTCGTGAGCAAGCCGCAGCTCAGCGCCGTCGAGTTCAAGCGCGTCCACGACCTCTGGCGGAACGCGCTCCGGGCGCGGCAGAGCGAGCCCGACGCGGTCGCCGGCGTGGTGGTCGCGCGGAAGGTCTACCCGGCCGGGCACCCGTACGCGCACCCGAGCGACGGCACGCTGGCGTCGGCGGCCGCCGTGACGCTCGCCGACGTGAAGAAGTTCTACGCCGACCGCTGGCGCCCCGACCGCGCGAAGCTCGTCGTCGTGGGCGACGTCACCCGGGCCGAGCTCGACGCCGTCCTCGACCAGGCGCTCGCGTCCTGGAAGGCGCCCGCGTCTCCGCCGCCGAGCGAGTCGCTCGGGGTGCCGGCGCCGTTCGTCGGGCGCCCGGCGCCGGCGAGCGTCCGGCGCGTCGTCGTGGTCGATCGCGCCGACGCCCCGCAGTCCGTCATCGCCGTGGCGCGCCCCGGGGTCTCGGCGTTCGACGAGGAGAGCGCGGTCCTCACCCGCGTCAACGCCGCGCTGGGCGGAAGCTTCACGTCGCGCCTGAACCAGAACCTCCGCGAGGAGCACGGCTGGAGCTACGGCGCGCGGAGCCGCTTCTCGTTCACGCGGATGCGCGGCGTGTTCGTGGCGCAGGCCGCGGTCCACACCGAGCACACCGGCGACGCGCTCCAGGCGATGCTCTCGGAGATCGGCGCGATGGCCAAGGACGGCCTGACCGACGACGAGGTCGACAAGACGAAGCAGCTCGCGCGCGCCGATCTCGTCGAGGCGTTCGAGACCGTCCAGGCGGCCGCGGCGCGCCTCGGGCGGAGCGCCGGCGTCGGCCACGGTCCGGACCACGAGGCCGCGGCGAGCCACGTGGCCGCGCGCGCGGACAAGGCCGCGCTCAAGCGCTACGCCGCGCAGTACCTCGACCTCGACGCGGCGACGATCGTGATCGTCGGGCCGCGCGCCAAGATCAAACCCCAGCTCGAGGCGATCGGGATCACCGCGATCGAGTCGAGCGGTCCGGAGGGCCAGTGACGACGAACGGAGCGACGAACGACGAAGGGCGGCTCGCCATCGAGCTCGCGCCGGGCGCGGAGGACAACGCCTTCGCGACGATGCTCGCGGACCTGGTGCGCCAGAACCTCGAGAGCAAGCCGCACAAGCGGAGGGACTTCGACGCGCTCGACGGCAAGGTCGCGCTCGTCGCGGACGACGCCGACGTCGCGCTGACGCTCGAGTTTACCCCGGCGCGGTTCCCGGCGCGCCCGCGCTTGTTCGGCGGGGCGCGGCCCGGGGGCGACGGCGGCCGGTTGACCCTCCACGACGGCATCAAGGGGGTGCCCGACGTCGCCGTCCGGGGCTCGGCCGACTCGATCATGGCGCTCTCGAACGTCCCGCTCGTGCGGCCGCTCGGCCTCCCGCTCCCGACCGACCGCCCGTCCTTCGACGTCCTCCGGGGTATGGTGCGGTCGTCGTTCACCGGAGAGCTCAGGATTTATGGCATGTTCGGCAACATCCTCTTGCTCTCGCGGCTCACCCGCGTCATGAGCGTGAACGGCTGAGCCCTCGCGCCGCGGGGGCGCGAGGGCCGAAAAGCGTCCCGAGGACGTGGAAATTCGAGGGGTAAGCCTTCGAAAACGTCCTTGACCGGACCAGGGCCTGGGGGTAACTTCCGCGCCCCCGAAGGTGGCGAGAGCCCCCATCTGCTACGCTGATCTGGAGACCGAAGGTTCATGGCCGTTCATATCCGCCTCGCTCGCGCGGGCACCAAGAAGAAGCCCTTTTATCGCGTGGTCGTCACCGATCAGCGCAGCCCCCGCGGCGGCCGGTTCCTCGAGAACATCGGGACGTTCGATCCTGCGAAGGAGATGAAGGTCGTCGACGGCAAGACCCCGCTCCAGATCGACCAGGAGCGCCTCGCGCACTGGACGGGCCGCGGCGCGCTCCCGTCGGAGACGCTCGGTCGCCTCCTCAAGGCGTCCGCCAAGGCGCAGGCAGCGGCAACGAAGTAAAACGCAGTTGGGCTCGAGCGATCCCCGCGCGCGCGCAGTAGTTGGGCGGGCCGGGGTGGGGATGATTCGGACATGCCGCTGAAAGAGCTGATCAAAGCGATCGCGATGGAGCTCGTGGACCATCCCGATCAGGTCGTCGTGACGGAGATCGCGAGCGACCACAACAGCCTCATCGAGCTTCGCGTCGCCAAGGAGGACGTGGGCAAGGTGATCGGCAAGGAGGGGCGCACCGCTCAGTCGATGCGCACCATCCTCGCCGCCGTGTCGACGAAGCTCGGCAAGCGCGCGCACCTCGACATCGTCGACTGAGGCGCGGTCTTCATGGCCGACCTCGACGCGTGGGTGCCGCTCGCGGAGATCGCGCGTCCGCACGGGGTGCGCGGCGAGGTCCGCCTCAAGCTGTTCAACAAGGCGAGCGACGTGCTCCTCGAGCGGGACGAGGTGCTCGTCCGCCTGGCCGACGGCGAGGAGCACGAGGTCTCGGTCGAGGCCGCGCGCCGCGCGGACGACGCCGTGCTGATGAAGCTCTACTCGGTCGACGATCGCGACCGCGCCGAGGAGCTCCGCGGGGCGCTCGTCTGCGTCCGCCGCCGCGATTTCCCGCAGCCGGAGGCGGGCGAGTTCTACGCGGTGGACGTCGTCGGCGCCGAGGTCCGGCTGAGCGGCGAGCGCGTGGGCGTCGTGACGGAGATCCTGTCGTACCCGACGCTCGAGGCGCTGCTCGTGCGCTTCGACGACGGCAAGGGCGACTGGGAGATCCCGCTGACCGAGACGTACGTGGGCAAGGTCGACACGGCCGCGCGAGCCGTGGAGCTGATCACGCTCGAGGACCTCGAGCGGCTGCCGCCGAAGAAGCCGAAGAAGGCCAAGCGCCCGCGGAAGGACGCGGGCGGCGCGGAGGGCGGGGCGCGCCGCGCGTGCGTGCCGGACGGCGAGGAGGCGCGCGAGGCGCGTGACCACGACGACGCCTCGGGGGGTGACGACGCCTCGGAGGGCGTCGGCGACGAAGGCGCGCGCCCGGACGGGGCGTAGCCGTGCGCGTCGACATCGTTACGCTGTTCCCGGAGCTGTTCGAGACGTTCCTCGCGACGAGCTTCGTCGGACGCGCGATCAAGGGCGGCGAGCTCGCCGTCCGACTGCGGTCGCCGCGCGAGCACGGGCTCGGCAAGCACCGCAGCGTCGACGACACGCCCTACGGCGGCGGCAGCGGGATGGTCATGCGCGTCGACGTGCTCGTCGCGTGCATGGAGGCGCTCGACGCCGAGGCCGCGGCCGCCGGTGAGCCGCGCGCGCGCCGGATCCTCCTCACGCCGCAGGGCGCGCCGTTCGCGCAGCCCGCGGCCGCGAGGCTCGCGGTCGAGCCGGCGTTCATGTTGGTGTGCGGCCGCTACGAGGGCTTCGACGAGCGCGTCCGCGGCTTCGTCGACGAGGAGATCTCGCTCGGCGACTTCGTGATGACGGGCGGCGAGGTCGCGGCGATGGCGATCGTCGAGGCGACGGTGCGCCTCGTCCCCGGCGTGCTCGGCAACGCGGAGTCGATCCGCGAGGAGTCCCACGGCGAGGGCGGCCTCCTCGAGTACCCGCAGTACACGCGTCCGGCGGAGTTCCGCGGGCTCGCGGTCCCCGACGTGCTCGCCGGCGGCAACCACGCCGAGATCGCGAAGTGGCGCGTCGCGCAGGCGCTCTCGCGGACGCGCGAGCGCCGCCCCGACCTCCTCGCGCCGGGCGCGTCCGCCGCGCGCGCGCCGGGCCCGCCGTCGAGCGAGCCGCCGCGCGCGCCGGGCCCGCCCGCGGGAAAGGCGCGCGAATGAGGCGCCTGTCGATCGCGCTCGTGCACCACCCGGTCCTCGACGCCAAGGGCGCGGCGGGGACGAGCACCCTGACGACGATCGACGTGCACGATCTGTCGCGGAGCGCGCGGACCTACGGCTGCGAGGGCTTCTACGTCGTCCACCCGATCGAGGCGCAGCAGGCGCTCGCCCACCGCATCGTCGAGCACTGGACGCACGGATCGAGCGCGAAGCGCATCCCGGACCGCAAGGACGCGCTCGCGATCTCGCGCGTCGTCACGACGCTCGCGGACGCGCGCGCCGCGTGCGGGCAGGGGACCGAGCTCTGGGTGACCGCCGCGCGCTCGGTCGGCGCGCCGGTGACCTGGGCCGCGGCGCGCGCGGCGCTGGCCGCGGAGGGGCCGCCCGTCCTGCTCGCCTTCGGCACGAGCTGGGGCCTCGCGCCCGAGGTGATCGACGCCGCCGACGTCCTGCTCGAGCCGATCCACGGCGCCGGCGACTTCAACCACCTCAGCGTCCGCGCCGCGTGCGCCATCGCGCTCGACCGCCTGGTGGTCGCGCGGGCGTAAGAAACGAGCCTGCTCGGCCCGACGACGCGGCGCGGAGCGCGCGCCGGGCCGGGCGGCTCCTAACCGAAGAGGCTCTCGCGCGCGGCGTCGGAGATGGCCGCGACGGCCGGGTTGCGGATGCGGCGCTCCGGGGAGATGGCGTAGAAGCGCTCGACGACGTCGCGCGTCTCGCCCACCGGCTCGGCGCCGTACGTCGCGGCGATCTCCGTCGCGATCACGGACGGCACGCAGAACACGCCGTGTCCCTCCGCGCCGAACGCCTTGAGCAGCGCGCTGTCCTCGAACTCGGCCACGACGCGAGGG
Source organism: Labilithrix sp. (assembly GCA_019637105.1). GTDB lineage: Bacteria > Myxococcota_A > Polyangia > Polyangiales > Polyangiaceae > Labilithrix. Next base: position 31,045 of record JAHBWF010000062.1, on the reverse strand, counting down.
ACGATCCCCCGCGCGTCGAACCACGCCTCGAGCTCACGCCGGAGGGCGGACCCCGTGGTCGGGAGCAACATCGGCGCTTGGTCGAGGCTCTCGGGGAAGCTGCCGCGGAGGCGGCGCGCGACGTCGGCCCGGGCGAAGAACGTCACGCCGCAGTCGCCGAGGAGATGGTTGTACGCGCGGACGCTGCTCCCGGCCGGCAGCGGGGTGTCGGCGAGGACGAGATCGTAGGCGTGGGACGCGAGCCCCGCGATCAACGCGTCGACCGTGCCCTCGTGGCAGACGAGGCGCGCCGGCGGGCTCGAACGGAGCACCGGCTCGAGCAGGTGCCGGACGACCAGCTTGGGCAGCGCCTCGACGAGGCCGACGCGGAGCGTCGCGGCGGACGGCAGGACGCGGCGCTCGAGGACGTCGCCGAGCTCGCGACCGAGGGCGAAGATCTCGTCCGCGTAGCGGTAGGCGATGTGCCCGACGTCGGTGAGCACGAGCCTACGGCCCTGCTTGGTGAAGAGCTCGTGCCCGACGCTCTCCTCCAGCGCCCGGATCTGGCTGCTCAGCGCTGCCGGAGAAAGCTTCAACAATTTTCCGGCGTTGGCGAGCCCGCCTTCGCGGGCGACCAGCCAGAAATAGCGGAGGTGGTGGTAGTTCAGGCGTTGCACGATGCCTCACCCAACGTTTCTTAATATCTAACCATTTGCTCAAAACTTTGTAGTTGTTAGAAGCGTTGCGACGACGCACCTTGAGGGGCCGATGGTCGTCCACCACCCTGATCGCCTCACCTCGCTCCGCCTCCTCGGCAGCTGGGCGCTCCTGGCGTTCGGAGCGGGAGCGGTCAACGTCGGCGCGTACCTCGCCTGCCAGCGCTTCGTCGCCCACGTCACCGGCACGATCACCCTCGTCGGCGCCGACGCGGGCGACGTCCTCGGCCTCGACTACCTCCTCGTGCTCGCCTTCTTCATGATCGGCGCCGGGGCGTCGGTCGTCTGCGTCCGGAAGCTCGGCGACGGCCGCGGTGCTCTTCCGTACTGGATCCCGCTCACCCTCGTCGCGGTCACGCTCGCCGCGGTCGCCCTCCTGGGCTCCGCCGGCGTCTTCGGCGTCTTCGGCGGTACGGTCGAGACCACGCACGACTTCACCTTCCTCTGCATCATGAGCTTCGCGATGGGCATGCAGAACTCGGCCGTCGCGGCGAGCACGGGCATGGCCGTACGGACGACGCACATGACCGGTCCGGCGACGGACTTCGCGGTGGCGGCCGCCACCCTCCTCGTCGGAAAGCCCGAAGAGCGCCCGAAGGCGTGGGCGTCGCTCACGCTGCGCGGCACGAAGCTGACGGCCTTCCTCGTCGGCTGCGCCGTGATGGTCCCCATCTGCCGGCAGGTCGGGTTCCTCGCCTTCTTCATCCCCGCGGTCGCGTGCGCCGTCGCCACCGCGGCGAGCTTCTCCCCGAGCCGCACGGGCCTGCCGGCCGAGCAGCGGGCGTGAGCGGGGCGACCGCGTAGCGCCCGCCTCCTCGCGGCGAAGACGCTGCGTGACGGCGCGCCGGGCGAGCGCCTCGTCGCGCCGTCGGTCACCACCGTCGCGGCGTCGTCGGGCCCGCGCGCTAGCGACGGCGCGGCGTCGTGAGGAGCGCGGCGAGCTCGGGGCTCCGCGCGCCGCGCGCGTCCGTCTCGACGAAGGGCGGCTCGATCACGAGGCCGCCGGGCTTGCCCGGGACCGACTCGACGAGGACGACGCGCGCCTTGTCGTTCGCGCGGCCGTGCACGGCGCGGAGGCGCTTCGGCTCGAGGCCGTGCGCGCGCAGCGTCGCGAGGAGGGTCGTGGCCTCGATGGCCGGGTAGACGAAGCACGCGCGCGCGCGGCGGCCGGCGACCTTGCGGGCGGCCTCGACGAACGTCGCCAGGTCGCCGTACTTGGCCGAGCGGACGCGCTCGGCCGGCGCGCGCCCGCGCCCGGGCGTCACGTACGGCGGGTTGCAGGCGACGAGATCGGCGCCCGCGCGGAGGCGCGCGGCGGCGTGGCGGACGTCGCCGACGATGACCTCCGTCTGCTCGGTCCACGCGTTCTCTCCGGCGTTGTCGACGGCGAGGCGCGCGAGGGTCGGGTCGATCTCGACCATCGTCACGCGCGCCGCCGCCTCGAAGTGCAGGAGCGTCAGCCCGACCGCGCCCACGCCGGCGCCGAGGTCGATCGCGTGGCGCGCGCGGGCGCCGCGCGCGGCGCGCGGCTCGCCGCCGGCGAGGGCGCGCGCGGCGAAGGCCGCGAGCAAGATCGCGTCGACGTTGACGCGGTAGCCGGCGCGTCGCGCCGGCTGGCGGAGCGAGAGCGTCCCCGCGAAGAGCCAGTCGTGGCTCACCTCGTGGAGATCGCCCTCTACCCCCATGAAGCGTCGCGCTTGGGTCTCCGCGTCACTGCTGCCACGGGCGGCGCCCGCGGAGTCGGAGTGACGTGACCGAGCCTTTGAACGTCTGGACGGTGTGCGTCGCGAGGAGCACCGTCTGCCCATTGTAGTTGCCGAGCGCGCTGATGCGGATCGGAACGCCCGTCGTGACGTTGAGCGTCCCGAAGAGGCTGAGCTTGCTCGTGCCCGCGCTCGTCCGGGTCTTGTCGGGGAGCGGGTTCGTCTCGTTCTCGCCGAAGTAGAACATGTCGCCCTCGTGCGCGGCGTCGATGTCGACCGTCGCGCCCGCGAGGCGGACGTCCGCGCAGTCGTGGACCTCGCCCGCGAGCATGCCCTTGTCCTGGCTCGGCGAGAAGCCGCCGGCCGCCGAGGCGACCGTGTTGAGGTCGGTCGCGGCGACGACCGAAGGATCGTACTCGATCACGCCGTCGACCGCCGCCGCGGTCGGGAAGAAGACGTTGTAGTCGTAGAGCGCCGCCCACTGCGAGCTCCCGGTCGCGTCCGAGGTCTTGACGATGAGGCGCGTCTCGGTCGGGACGCCGGGGTAGGTGTAGCCGCGGAAGGTGCAGCCGCCGTCGGGGCACTTCTCGAGCCAGTCCTCCTTCTTCACGTTCTCGTCGTCCGAGGTCGTGGTGACCGCGGTCCCGATGGCCTCGCCGAGCGAGCCGTCCTCGCCCTCGCGGAAGATCTCGATCTTCGCGCCCGCCGAGTCGCCGCCGCTCGAGAAGAGCCGCACGAAGCCCTTGAGCGTGACCGTGGTCGGGGCGCCGACGGTCCCGGGATCGTCGAGGCACGAGAGCTGGATCGTGGGATCGGAGCCCGAGTAGCGGTTGAGCCCGACGCCGCGCTCGAGCGGCTTGGTCGGCGGCGCCACCCACGCGCAGCACGCGTTGACCGTGCGCGGCGCCTTGCACGTGGCGGGCGTCGCGGTCGGCGACATCTGGCACGACGCGCAGAACTCGTTCTTCTCGACCGTCGGCGCCCCCTCGCAGGCGGCGTTCGCGGCGCCGCCGCCGGGCGCGCCGTCCGCGCCGTCGTCGCTGCAGCCGGGGACGGCGAGCGCGACCCCGAGGGCGGCGGCCGCCGCGATCGCCGTCTTGGTAAGCGCCGTCGGACCGAAGGAAGAGGTCACTGTCATGCGGCCTTCATAACCGAAGGAGGCGCGGCCCCGCGAGGGCCGCGAGCTCGAGCGTAACGAAGTTGCGGAATGCAAGCGATTACGACATGTTGAATGGCGTCTCAAGATCGCCTCCACCGATGGACCGAGCCCCGCTTTCCACGACCGCGTCGGCGGCTTCCGCAGGCGCGCGCGAGCGCATCGTCGCCGAAGCGCTGCGGCTCGGCTTCGAGGCCGTCGGCTTCGCGCGCGCGGACCGGCCGCTCGACGCCGATTTCGAGCGCTACGAGGCGTTCATCGCGGCCGGCAAGCACGGCGAGATGGGGTGGCTCGCGTCGCTCCCGGAGGCGCGCCGCCGCCTCGACGGCGAGCACGTGCTGCCCGGCGCGCGCACCGTGATCTGCCTCGCGCGACGCTACGCGCGCGCGGCGGCCGACGGCCCCGAGGTCGCCGCCACGGCGAAGCGCATCGCGCGCTACGCGCGCGGCCGCGACTACCACAACGGGATGCGCAAGAAGCTCCGCAAGCTCGCGGCCCTCACGCGGTCGCTCGGCGACGACGTGCGCGCGCGCCCGCTCTGCGACGAGGAGCCGGTGCTCGAGCGCGCGTGGGCGGCGCGCGCGGGGCTCGGGTTCGTCGGGAAGAACGGCCTGCTCATCGTGCCCGGCGTAGGCTCGTTCGTGCTCCTCGGCGAGGTCGTGACCACGCTCGCGATCGAGCCGGACCCGCCCGTCCCGGAGCGCTGCGGCGCCTGCACGCGCTGCCTCGACGCCTGTCCGACGGGCGCGTTCGACGCGCCGTTCGTGCTCGATCCGCGTCGCTGCGTCGCGTACCTCACGATCGAGCACCGCGGCGCGATCGACGAGGCGCTGCGATCGGGCGTCGGCGAGCACCTGTTCGGCTGCGACGACTGCCAGACGGCCTGCCCCTTCAACGCGACCCGCGCCCGGCGCGCGGGGGGCGCGGTCGATCCGCGGTTCGCGGCCGATCCGCGCTGGACGACCACGGAGGTGGGCGATCTGCTGGCGCTCGACGACGAGGGCTTCGTCCGCCTGCGCGAGGGCAGCCCGATCGGACGGGCGACGCGCGCGGGGCTGGCGCGCAACGCCGCGTTCGTCCTCGGCAACCAAGGCGACGAGGCGGCGGCGCCGGCCCTCGAGCGCGCGCGGACCGAGCACGACTCGGCGGTCGTTCGCGAGGCGGCGGCCTGGGCGCTCGAGCGGCTCCGCGGGCCTCGCTGAGCGGCGTCCTCGGGTGGCATGCAGGCTGCACGCATTCGTCCCTACGCCGGCTTTCGGAGGGGCGCGACGATGAGGACTTCAAGGTTCTGGGCGACTGCCCTGCTCGGGATCTCCGCGTTGGGGGGGATCGTTTTCACCACCCGGGATTCGTCCGCGCAGCAGTCGGCGCTGGCCGACGCGAAGGGCCGCGCGCGCCAGGCGCCGACGAGCGCGGACGCGGCGATCGCGTACGGCCGCGCGCTCCGGCGCGCGGGGCGCGAGGCCGAGGCGCTCGCCGAGCTGAAGCGCGGGCAGGTCTTCGCGAAGGGCGACGCCGCCGCCGCGGTCCGCTGGGAGATCGCCCGGACGCACATCGCGAAGCGCGACTTCGCCCCCGCGATGTCCGCGTGCAAGTCGATCGCGAAGGTCGCGGACGGCGCCGCGGCGAGCCGCGTCTGCGCGGCGGAGGCGCACCTGCTCTGGCGGCGCGGGACCGAGGCGCTCGCCGAGCTCGCGGAGCTCGGCAAGATCCCGAACGCGAGCGCCGACGTCCTCTTCCACGCCAAGCTGGCCGAGGGGCGCTCGCGCGAGCTCGACTCGAAGGACGCCGAGGCGGAGGCCGCCTACCGCGAGGCGATCCGGCTCGCGCCGGGCCGCGCCGAGGGGCACGTGCTCCTCGGCGCGATGCTGCACCGGACCGGCAAGGACGGCGTGCCGTCGCTCCGCCGCGCCGTCGAGCTCGACGCGCACGATCCGATCGCCCAGCTCGAGCTCGGCCGCGCGCTGGCCTCGGATCCCGCGCGCCGGGCCGACGCGATCGCCGCGTTCGAGAGGGCCGTCGCCGAGCGCCCGACGCTCATCGACGCGCTCCGCGCGCTCACCGAGGCCTACGTCGCCGCGAGCCGGCTCCCCGACGCGAAGCGCGTCGCCGCGTCCGTCCTCGAGATCGCGCCGAACGACGTCCTCGCGCACGTCGTCTCGGGGCGCGTCGCGCTCGCGGACGGCAAGCCAGACGCCGCGATCGAAGCCGGCGAGACCGCGCTGAAGCTGATGCCGAACGAGGGCAAGGCGAAGCTCCTCGTCGCGGACGCCTACGCGAAGAAGGGCGAGATCGACCTCGCGCTCGAGGCCTACCAGAAGGCGAGCGGCCTCGATCCGCTGAACCCCGCGCCGCTCGTCAACGCGACGAACGCGTGCATCGCCGCGGGGCGGCTCACGAGCGCCAAGGCCTTCGGCCAGCGCGCTGTGCTCGACTTCCCCGACCACGCGCCGTCGTGGATCGCGCAGGGCGACGCCCTCGCCGCCGACGGCAACCCGAAGGGCGCCCGCGCCGCCTACGAGGCCGCGAAGAAGGCCCGCGGCGCCGACGCGGCCGTCATCGAAGGGAAGCTCTCGCGCTTGAAGTGAGCGCGCCGCCGCGCGCTCGCGTGACGGGGGCCGTGAGGCCAAAGACCGGTCGGATCGGGCGGCGCTTTCGGGTAGAAGGAGGCGTCATGTCCACCGACGTCCCTCGGGCACAAGCGGGCGCGCTCGCGGCGCGCGTCGTCGCCGGCGACACGCGCTCGGTCGCGCGCGCCCTGCGCGACGTCGACGATCGCGTCCCCGGTTACCTCGACCTCTTGAAGGAGCTCTTCGTGAGCACGGGGAAGGCTTGGGTCGTCGGCGTCACGGGCAACCCCGGCGCGGGCAAGTCGACGCTCACCGACCGGCTCATCCAGGCGTTGCGCGCGGCCGGGAAGAAGGTCGGCGTCCTCTGCGTCGACCCGTCGAGCCCGTACACGGGCGGCGCCATCCTCGGTGACCGCATCCGGATGACGCGCCACGCGAACGACGGCGGCGTGTTCATCCGATCGGTCGCGACCCGCGGGCACCTCGGCGGGCTCTCACGCTCCGCGCGGGACATGGTCCGCGTCCTCGACGCGGCGGGCTTCGACGTGGTGCTCGTCGAGACGGTGGGCGTGGGTCAGGACGAGCTCGAGATCACGCGGACGGCGCACTCGACGCTCGTGGTGATGGCGCCGGGCCTCGGCGACGAGGTGCAGGCGATCAAGGCGGGGCTGCTCGAGACGGCGGACGTCTTCGCGGTGAACAAGGCCGATCGCGACGGCGCCGACGCCACGGTGCGCGACCTCGAGCTGATGATCGCGCTCGGCACCGAGGCCATCGTGGCGGCGGGGAAGAGGCGGGGACACGTCGTCCACGGCGGGGTCAAGGTCGACGCGCTGCCCGACGCCCCCGCGCCGGCCGACGCGCCGCCGGAGCTGTGGACTCCGCCGATCCGGAAGTGCGTCGCGACGCGCGGGGAGGGGATCGCCGAGCTCCTGAGCGCGCTCGAGGCGCACCACGCGTGGGTCTCCACGACGGAGGCAGGCCGCGAGCGACGCCGCGCGCGCCTGGTCGAGGAGGTGCGCGAGGGGCTGCGCGAGACGCTCATCGACGCCGCGACGAGCGCGCTCGCCCGCGAGCTCGACGAGGCCGCCGCCGCCGTCGACGCCCGCACGCTCGATCCGTACACGGCCACGGAGCGGTTGCTCGCGCGGTTCAAGGCGACGACCTGAGGCGCCGCGCGCCGCGGGCGGCCCGCGACGAGGCGTCGGTCGGCGCGCGCACGCCGCGGGCGGCCCGCGGCACGCGCTCGTACGGACGGCGCCGGGCCTGGGAGCGGGCTCGCGCGAGCGCGGCGCCGGACGCGCCGCGGCGACCGTCGTGGGAGCGAGGATCACTTCTTGTTCGCGAAGCGCTCCAGGACCGCGTCGATCAGCGTCATGTCGAGCTGCTCCGCCGCGCGCGCGTCGAGGTCGTCGAAGTGGAAGCTCACGCGGAAGAGCGACGTCTGCGGTCGCGAGCTCGCCACGACGACGCGGCCGGAGATCGGCGACGTGCCGCCGCCCGTGGCGGGGAGGTGGAGCGTGAACGCGCCCCTCTTTCCGACGCGGAGCCCGTTCGGCAAGAGCACCGCGAAGCCCCCGGACGCGAGGTCGATGGTGGATCCGCGGATCGGCTCGCCGTCGTCCGGTCGGAGCTCGACCTTCAGCATCTTCGCCATGCGCAGGTTCGCGCGGAGCGTCTGGCCGCCGTGACCGAGCTGCTGCGCGATGACCAGCATGCGCGAGAGCTGGCTCCGCGCCGTCTCGTAGCGGGGACGCTCCGCGGGGGTCAGCGTCCCGTTCTTCGCCTTCTCGTGGAGCGCCCTGAACTCGGCCAAGAACTCGGTCGTGCCCATCGGTGTAAGTCATCAGCATTGCACATTGATCTGCGCGCTGCACGACCGATCGGGCGGGGACGACGGGTCGAACTGAACGGCTGAGCTGCCGCGCTCCGCCGTCACGGCGTCGACGCGCGCTCCGCCGTCACGGCGTCGACGCGCCCGGCCGCGGTCGCGGTCGCGCCGTCACGCGCGCGGCGGCGAACCGGCGCGACGAAGGCGAGCGCTCACGCCTCCCGTCGCGAGGCGCCGGTCCGATCCCGCTTCGGCTTGCGGCCGACGTTCTCCGCGTCGAAGGCGCTCGGGCAGACGGTGTTGAGGCCGCAGCCCTCGCAGTTCGGCTTGCGCGCGAAGCAGACGCGACGCCCGTGGAAGATCAGGAGGTGCGAGGTCGGGTCCCACTGGTCCTTCGGGATCAAGCGCATGAGATCCTGCTCGATCTTCACGGGGTCGGTGTTCGTCGTCCACCCGAGCCGCTGCGAGATCCGCTGGACGTGCGTGTCGACGACGACGCCCTCGGGCGTGTTCCAGACGACGCCGAGCACGACGTTCGCCGTCTTGCGACCGACGCCGGGGAGCGTCACGAGATCGTCGAGGCGCCGCGGGACTTCGCCGTCGAAGTCCTCCACGAGCCTCCTCGACAACCCGACGATGCTCTTCGCCTTCTGGCGGAAGAAGCCGAGCGTCGAGACCAGCGGCTCGACCTCCTGCGGCTCGGCGCGTGCCAGGGTGGCCGCGTCGGGGAAGCGCGCGAAGAGGCGCGGCGTCGCCTTGTTGACGTTGACGTCGGTGGTCTGGGCGCTGAGCACCGTCGCGACGAGGAGCTGGAAGGGGCCGTCGTGATCGAGCTCGCAGTGCGCGTCCGGGTGAATCGCGCGGAGCCTGTCGAGCGTCTCGACGGGCGGCGCCATCCGCGCGTGCCGCGCCGCGCCCGCCTTCGCGGCTGCGCCAGCCTTCGGCGGTGCGCCGCCCTTCGCCACGACGCCGCCCTTCGCCACGACGCCGCCCTTCGCCACGGCGCCGCCCTTCGCGGCGCCGGCCTTCGCCTTCGCGGCGCCGGGCTTCGCAACGCGCGCCTTCGCCGCGCCTCGCGGGGCGGTGGGCTTCGGCGCCGGAGTCACGCCGGACGCCGCCGTCGCCTGCGCGCGCGCCGCGGCGCCGTTCTCGATCGCGGACCGCGGTGGCTTCGTCGTGGCTCTCACGTTCGTCGTCGGCACGATCGCAACGTGTCGCGGCACGGGGTGGGCCGTCAAGCGTCACGCGCCGTCGCCGGCGTCGGTCGCGCTCGCGTCGAGGTCCGGCGAAGCCGAGCCGTCCGCCGCGGCGCCGTCGTCCGCCGATTCCGCGTCGGCGTCGGTGTCGGCGGGCTCCTCCCCGCAGGTCGTCCCGAGCGCGCCGCGCGCGGCCACGCACGCCTCGTCGTCGAGCGCGAGCTCCGTGGCGATCGTCGGCAGCGGCGGGCACATCGTCGTGACGAAGACCTCGACCCCGACGGTCAGGCAGCTCGCGGGGCACGTCGCGGCGACGCCGGGGCCCTCGACGACCTCGACCGCCCGGTACGGCTCGAGGCACGCGGCGGCGGCGTCGAACCGCTGCGCGGTGTACACGTACGAGTCGGCGGACTCGCACGCCGCCGCCGCGGCGAGCGCGGCCGTCACCGCGAACCACGTCGCGCGCCGTCCGGGGAGGCGAGGAGCGCGCGGCATCGCTAGAACGTCACCGCCGCGTAGGCGAGCAGCGTACGCCCGCTCTGCACCATGGTCGTCGGCCGGAACTCGGCGCTGATCGGCACGCGCCAGCGCGCGTCGAACGCGTTGTAGACGCCGACGCCGTACGAGAGCCCCCAGCGGGCCTCGGACCCCGAGAACACGAGGTCCCAGAGGACCGCGCTCGGCGTCTCGCGCTGCGCCGGCTGGCCGGGCCCGTCTGTGTCGTTGCGATCGAACCGCGGCCCCTCGAAGGTGAGGCGGCTCATCAGCATGAGCGAGCGCGAGAGGATCGGCACGCCGCCCTTGATCGACGCCAGGTGGTTCGGCGAGTTGGCCACCTCGCGGAGCCCCGCGGCCTGCTCGAACGCGATGAAGTCGCCGAGCGAGTCGGACGCGAGGTAGCGGCTCTTCTGGAACGAGTACGACCCGCCGAGCATCCAGCCCTCCTTCCACTCGCGGCGGAGCTCGAGCTCCGCGCCGAGCGTCCCGACGGGCGCCGGGGTGTTCTGGTACGCGTAGGACGGCGTCGTCGGCGTCGCGTCGGGCAGGTCGCGGAGCGCGATGAGATCGGTGATGTAGTTCGCGTACCCGGTGGCGCTCGCGATCACCGTCGGCGAGAAGCGGTGGCTGTACTCGACCTCGCCCGAGTAGAGGTTCTCGGGGCGGAGGCTCGTGTTCTGCTGCTGGCCGCCGCCGGCGTTGTTGTAGAGCTCGTAGACGCTCGGCGCGCGGAAGGCCTTGCCGGCCATGACCTTGAGGTTGCCGCCGGCGTACGGCTTGAAGATGGCGGCGACGCGCGGGTTGAGCGACGCGTCGGCGAACGAGTACGAGTCGAGGCGCGCGCCGCCGGTGATCTTGACGGACCTGGACGGCGAGACGTCCGCGAGCGCGTAGCCCGCGGCGAGCGTGAAGGGATCGCGATCGTCGTAGAACTTCCCGTTCACCTGGTCGGAGCCCTGCTGGTGGACGAGCGCGTGGTACTGGAACTCGCCGCCGCCGGTGATCCGGAGCTGCTCGACGGGCGAGTAGATGAGGCGCTGCTCGCCTCCCACCCAGGCGCCGTCGTACGTGCTGCGCTCCATGCCGCCGCCGGCGGGGGAGCGCGCGAAGACGCCGCGGTAGAGGAACGCGTTGGCGTGCACGCGGGTGACGCTCGTGACCTGCTCGCTCAGCTTGGGGTCGAGCTTCACCTCGAGGAACGCGCGGGTGTCGGCCTGGTGCGTCCGCGCGTCTCCGTAGAGCGTGTCGAACTGCCCGGCGGGCATGTCCTTGTCGTGGTGGTTGACGCTCCACTGAGCGGAGAGCGCCTTGTAGAAGACGCGCCCGCTCCACGTGCCGACGCCGAAGCCGTCGAGGCCGCGGGAGTGCCCGGCGACGGACGGAGGACCGTCGGCGACGTACTCGCGGAAGAAGAAGTCGCGCCCGGCGCCCTTGGCGACCGCCACGGACGTCGTGACGCCGGCGTCGCGTGTCCAGTGGTGCGTGAGCCGCGCGCGCGCGCGCATGACGCCGTCGCCGACGGCGGAGACGCCGACCTCGCGCCCGTCCGGCGTGTCGCGCGTGTGGGAGATGAGGTTGACGACGCCGGAGAACGCGCCGGTGCCGTAGAGCACCGAGCCGGGGCCGCGCACGACCTCGATGCGCTCGACGTCCTCGATGTCGGCGCGGAGGTCGTAGCCCGTGTACGAAGACCAGAGCCAGTTGTCGTTGGCCGGGTGCCCGTCGATCAGGATGAGGACACGGTTGCCGTAGTCTCCGGGGCGGCCGAAGCCGCGGAAGCCGATCGTCTTGTAGGCGGTGTCGTCGGAGATGAAGACGCCGCGGACGCCGCGCACCGCCTCGGCCACGGTCGGGTAGCGCATCGCGCGGAGCTCCGGGCTCGTGACGAGCGAGACGGACGCCGGCGCGTCTTCGATCGGCTCGGAGACGCGCGACGCGGCCTCGACGGCGTCGGCGCTGACGAGCTGGAGATCGAGCTGGGTCTGCGCGTTCGCGCTCACGTCGATCTTTCGCTCGACGGGCCGGAAGCCGCGCAAGGTCACGCGGACGTCGTGGGGGCCGACCGGGACGGTGAGCACCGACGGGGTGAAGCCCATCGTCTTGCCGTCGATCTCGATGACCGCGTCCCGCTCGTCCGCGTTGACGACGAGCGAGCCGGTCTCGGCCTCGATGTCCGGCTTCACCTCGGTGACCTTGTTGGCGCGGACCTGGACGTTCTGCCGCGTGGTGCGGAAGCCGGGCTTCGACAGGATGAGCACGTGCTGCCCGGGCGGCGCCGGCGCGTCGCAGGGCGCCTCGCACAGCACGGGGGCGTCGTCGGCGTCGAGCCGGACGGAGGCGCCCTTCGCGCCGACGACGCGCAGCGTGCCGACGACGCGCGTGAGCTTCAGCGTGATGGCCGTCTCGCGTCCGACGCGGACGTCGACGGCCTTCGAGGTGGCGTCGTCGTAGCCCGCGAGCTCGGCGATCACCGTGTACGAGCCCGGGGTGAGCGCGATCGTCTGGGGCGCGGTGCCGCGATCGCCGAGGTCCTTCCGGCTCAAGTACAGCGTCGCGCCGGGGGGATCGGTCTCGACCTTGAGCAGCGCGACGCTCGAGCCGAGGCGCTGCATCGACTCCTTGATGCGCTGCTTGACCGCGTTGTCGGTCTCGCCCTCGAGCGCGCGCTGGTAGTAGCGGTACGCGTCCGAAGGCTGCGACAGGTGCTCGTACGTCCGCGCGATGTTGTACATCACGTTGCGGTTCCGAACGAGCCGGTTCGACGCGAGGAAGTACTGCAGCGCGCTCTTGTAGTCCTTCGACTGGTAGTGCTCGGCGCCGAGCGTGAAGAGGTGATCGGCTTCGTCGGCGACGTCGTCCGCGCGCGCGACCGTCGGCGCGGCGATCGACGCGACAAGCGCCACGACGACGAGGAGCGCGACGGTCCAGCGGCTCCTCGAGGTCGTACGCGTCATCTCTTCAGCCGAATGTCCGACTCGCCCGTGGGGCCCGCGGCGGGCCCCTTCCCGCCGCCGTTCGCCGAGGACCTTCCGCCGCCCGACCCGTGCGAGGGCCCCGACTTTACGGCGCGCGCGGTCTCGCGTGCAAGCGCCACGGTGTGCGGGACGTCGACGTCCGACGCGCCCTGCGCGAACGCGGTCGTCGTGTAGCCGTCCTTCTGCAGCAGGAACGTGCGCGGGCCGTTCACCACGCTCGACCGCTCGATCGGGACGTCGAGCGGGGTGACGCCGAGCGCCTTGCCGTCCTCGAGGACGGTCGCGCCGGGCGGGGTCGAGTCGAGGTGCAGGACGAAGGACGTCGGCGCGGCGGGCGGCGCCGCGACGGCGCTCGGCGCGGCGGAGGGCGCGGTCGCCGCCGGCTCGGCCGGGCCGTCGTCCTTGGCGAGCAGCCGCGATTTCGCGAACCAGAGGCCGCCGGCGGCCGCCGCGACGAGCGCGACGAGGAGCGAGAGGAGCACGGCGACGGGCACGCCCGCGCGCGCGGTCGACCCCGGCGGGCGCGCCGACGTCGCCATCGGCCTCGGGGTGAGCCCCGTGAGCGGCGGCCCCGACGCGTGCGGGGTCGTGCCCGGGCGCGGCGTCAGGAGCAGGGGCTGCGGGGCGACCACGGTGTGCGGGACCTGCAGCGCCCCGATCGACACCGGCCGCGAGCTCATCGGGAAGCTGCGCGGGCCGGAGAGGGCCAGCCGCGCGCCCGAGGAGCCGAAGATCTCCTCCTCGCAGTGCGCGAGCTGGGCGAAGACCTCGTCGAGCGTCGGGCGCTCCGGAGGATGGCGCGCGAGCATCCGGTAGACGAGGGCCTCGAGGCCGTCGGTGGCGTCGCAGATCGGGTTCACCTCGCGCATCGCCGGCGCGGTGTGCTGCAGCTTCGCGATCATGAAGTCGGCCATCGTGCTCCCGGCGAAGGGGAGCGAGCCGGTGAGCAGCTGGTAGACGATGATGCCGAGCGCGTAGACGTCGCTCGCCGCGGAGGACGCTCCGTCGAACTGCTCCGGCGCCATGTACTTCGGCGTGCCGACGAGGACGCCGTCGCGCGTGAGGTCCTCGCCGCCGCCCTCGTCCTTGCCGATGCCGAAGTCGACGAGCTTGACGATCTCGCCGTCGGCCTCGGGCACGATCACGATGTTGGACGGCTTGAGATCCCGATGGACGATGCCGCGCACGTGCGCCTCGCGGAGGCCGCGCGCGATCTGTCGGAAGATCGCGACCGCCTCCATCGCGGGGAGCGCGCCGCGCGTCCGGAGCCGCTCGGTGAGCGTCTCGCCGTTCAGGTACTCCATCGCGATGAAGTACATCTCGACGGAGGCGCCCTCGATGCGCCCGTAGTCGAAGAGCGTGACGACGTTCGGGTGCTGGAGCTTCGCGAGGATGCTCGCCTCGAGGAGGAACCGCTTCAGGAACTGCGACTCCTCCTCGTTGACCGAGTCCGCCTTCACGATCTTCAGCGCGACGGGGCGATTCAGCGGCGCCTGCGTGCCGTAGTAGATTCGGCCCATGCCGCCGCGGGCGATGGCCCGCTCGACGTGGAACTTGCCGTTGATGACGGTCCCCACGAGCGGATCGCGCGAACCTCGTCGCTCGACCCGACCCGCTCCTGCTCCGTCACGAACAGACATGCGTAACCGTTCGAGCGTACCATGGCATCCCGAGCGATGTGGACCGACTCCCGCGAGCCATGGGAGTGCCGCGCGCCCACTGTGGGATGCGGTCGACCGTCCGGCCGGCCCCCGCAGGCGACGCGAGGTCGAAGGCGCGAGAAAAGAGGGGACGGCGTGGTGCGCGACGCCGTCCCCTCTTCATGCGCGCGTCGGCGGCGTGGCGCTCGACGTGTCGAGAGCCGGCGGGCGCGGCCGCCTCGTCGTTGACGACCGGGAAGCCGCCGGAGCCCCGGAGCGTCGACGCAGGGGCTACTCGTAAGGGTCGGTCTCCTGGAGCCACGGACGGATGACGACGCGACCCTCGGTCACGTCGCCACGTAACTCGAACGTGGAGAGGACGCCGTCGCCGTCGAGGTCGCCGCGGGCGACGGCCACGAACGAGTCCCCCTCGTTGGTGTACTGGTACTGGTAGCGCTGCGGTTCGCTTCGTTCGAACCGCATGCAGAACCAGCCGGGATCGTCGCGCCACTCCGCGGGTGACGACCGATATTCCTTGCCGGCGATCGCCGTCGTGCTCGCCGGAACGGGACGCGACGACGGGCAGAGTCGATGAAAGAGAACGCGCGAAGGGTCCGTCGGGTCCTGGACTTCGGCCTCGTACGCCCCGCTGAGGTCCTTGGCGATCATGCCGAGGGAGTTCTTGGCCTCGACGGTCATCGTCGCCGCGTGCCACCTCGCGATCGCGGTCGCCGCGAGGACGACGAGGAGGGCGCCCAGGCCGACGAGAAGAAAGGCCGCGATGAGGAGCCTCCTCCCGGACGGCGCGGGCCTCGAGATCGGCAAGAGGTAACCGTAGACCGACGCGCCTCGAGCCCCGAAGCCCCCCGCGGGCGGCTCCGGCGAACGTCGCGCGCCCATCTCGCCCGCGGAGCACGCCCCCGAAGGTCGGTCGGCCTCGCTCTCGCCGCCCATGAAAGCAACCGTAGCACCCCGGCGGCTCGACCGCCGTTGCCGCCGCAGGGCCGGCGCACCTCCCCGACAGGGCCCCGTCGTTAGCGCCCCGTCGTTCGCGTCGGTGAACCGAGCGAGCGCACGGGCGCGCGACGAGCTCATCGGTGCGTGAGCTCGCGTTCGCTGGTCGGAGCCCGAGGCGTGGACTACCGTCCCCCGTCGAGCTCGTCCGCCGATGCGCCTCCTCGACCGCGACCTCTTGTGGGACATGCAGGTGCTGACCGCCGTCGTCGACGGCGGATCGATCGCTTCGGGGGCGCGCTCGGTCGGCGTCTCCCCGTCGGCCACCAGCAAGCGCATCGCCTCGCTCGAGCGGCGCCTCGGGGTGCAGCTGCTCCATCGGACGACGCGGCACATGCGGCTCACCCTCGAGGGGAAGAGCTTCGTCGAGACCGCGCGGGACGTGATCGCGGCGCTCGACTCGCTCGAGACGTCGACGCGGGACACGCGCAGCGGGCTGCGCGGAGAGGTCCGCGTGACCGCGCCGACCGTGCTCGGTCAGGAGCTCGTCTCCGGCATCGTCGCGCGGTTCCTCCTCGAGCACCCCGACGTGGTGGTCCACCTGGAGCTGTCCGATCGCATGGCCGATCTGGCGCACGAGCCCTACGACCTGGCCGTGCGGGTCGCGCCGCGGCTGTCGACGAAGGACCTCGTCGCGCGGCGCGTCGGCAACATCCGGACGGCGCTGGTCGCGAGCCCCTCGTACCTGGAGCGGCAGGGAAGCCCGGCGAACGTGGCCGGCCTCTCCGAGCACACCGTCCTCGACCTCGCGCACGAGGCGAACGGAGGCACCTGGCGCGTGCTGACGACGTCGGGCACGAAGACCGTCTCGGTGCGCACCTCGTTCGTCTGCTCCAGCCCCGGGGGGCTCCGCCAGGCCGTCCTCGCGGGGCTCGGAATCGCGCGGCTCCCGGTGTATCTCGTCCACGACGACCTGCGCGAGCGCCGGCTGGTGCGGCTCTTCCCGAGCTGCGTCGTCGAGCAGCGCACCGTCTTCCTCGTCCGGCCTTCACGAAGCTACGTCCCCGTCCGCGTTCGGGAGCTCGCCGACCGGATCGTGCGCGAGCTCCCGAACGCCCTCCGCGCGCGCTGAGCGGAGCCCGGAGATCCGTTCATTCCTAGGGTGTTCGACCCGAGGACGATTCGGTCGCTATGGGAACGAGTGACGTTCCTCCAAGGGTCTTTCGCGACGCGTCATGGCGGTGAATGGTAGTCGCCGCGACTGTCGCTCTCGACCTCCGTCCGTCCTCCCTCGACGCGATGGGCCTGCGAGAGCCGACACACGGCGAGCTTCGACGATGAACAGGCTAGTCATGCTGATCCTCGCGTCCGCGCTGGTGGCGTCCGTCGCGGGACCCGCGCGCGCGGAGACGTTGCGGCTGGAGGACGCGGTGTCCCGCGCTCGCTCGCGGTACCGGAGCCTCGCGGTCAAGAGGCACGAGCTCGCCGCCGCGGAGGCGCGAGCGACCGGGGCGCGCGACGCCTACCTGCCGGACGTCACCGCGGCGGCACAGCAGAGCTTCGGGACCGTCAACGGCGCCTTCGGCCCGCAGACGCCGATCGGGTTTCAGGGGATCTCCTCCGCGGGCCCGACGTCGAGCGCGCAGAGCTGGAGCTCGGCGTTCGGCGCCAACTACCTCTTCGCGGTCAACTGGGAGCTCTTCACGTTCGGCAGGATCGACGCCCGGATCGCGCTCGCCGACGCGAGCACGCGGCGCGCGACGGCCGATCTCGAACAGGAGAAGTTCGTCCACGGCGTGCGCGTCGCGAGCGCCTACCTCGAGCTCCTCGTCGCGACGCAGGTCGCGCGGGTCGCCGCGGCGAACCTCGAGCGCGCCGTCGCCGTCGAGAGCTCCGTCGAAGCCCGCGCGCGCACCGGCCTCGTCCCCGCCGTCGATCTCTCGACCGCGTCGGCGGAGGTCTCGCGCGCGCGCCTCTCCGTCGTCGACGCCCGCGATCGAGCGCAGCGCCTCGCGACCCAGCTCGCCGTCTACCTCGACGCGCCCTCGGCCACCTTCGAGCTCGACGAGTCCTTCCTCTCGCGCGCGCCGTCGCGGTTCGTCACCGCTGTGTCCATCGCGAACAGCCCGCAGCTCCGCTTCCAGGCCGCGCGGATCGACGAGGCCGAGGCGCTGTCCCGCGCGACCTCCCGATCGATCCGGCCCGGGCTCGCCCTCGTCGGGGCCTACCACATGCGCGCGTCGGGCTTCGAGTTCGACTACACGCCCTCGTCGGGCCGCTACTCGAGCGGCTACCTCGACGGCGTCCTGCCGGACCGCTCCAACTTCATCGTCGGGCTCACGCTCTCGTGGAACCTGATGTCGCCGCTCAAGAACCGGGGCCCCAACGCGGCCGCGGAGGAGACCGCTGCGTCGATCCGGAGCGAGCAGGCCCTCGTCGAGTCGCAGCTCCAGAACGAGACGGCGCTCGCGGACGCGCGGATCGAGAACATGCGCGAGTTCGTCCGCGAGGTCCCGCGACAACTGTCCGCCGCCGCGGCCGCGTACGAGCAGAAGAAGGCCCTCTACGACAACGGGCTCGCCACGCTCGTCGAGGTGCAGCAGGCCCTCTACGTGCTGAGCCGCGCCGAGGTCGATCGCAGCGCCGCCTACGTCGGCCTGTGGCAGGCGCTGCTCCAGAAGGCGGCCGCCGCGGGCGACTTCGAGCTCTTCTCCAGCCAGGCACGACAGCCATGAACTTGATCCGCCTCGCGCTGCGAAGACCCGTCACGATCCTCGTCGTCGTCGCGAGCCTCTTCTTCTTCGGCGCGCGCTCGGTCGGCTCCGTGAAGGTCGACATCTTCCCCGCGCTCGACCTGCCGGTCATCTACATCTCCCATCCCTTCAGCGGCTACACGCCCGAGCAGATGGAGGCGTACTTCGGGAAGAACTACGTCAACATCCTCCTCTTCGTTAACGGCATCAAGGCGATCGAGACCAAGAACATCCAGGGTCTCACCTTGATGAAGATCTCGTTCTACGAGGGGACCAACATGGCGCAGGCGGCCGCCGAGCTCAGCGCCTTCTCGAACCGGATCCAGGCGGCCTTCCCTCCGGGCTCGCAGCCGCCGTTCATCGTCCGCTTCGACGCGTCGACGCTCCCGGTGGGACAGCTCGTCATCAGCAGCCCGAAGCGATCGAACAACGAGCTCCAGGACCTCGCGAACGTCTACGTGCGCTCGTCGTTCACCTCGATCCCCGGCCTGGTCTCTCCGCCGCCCTTCGGCGGCAACGCGCGGACGATCGAGATCCGCGTCGACCCCGGGGCGCTCCGCGCCCACAACCTCACGCCCGACCAGGTCGTCGAGGCGCTCCGGCTGAACAACCAGACGGCCCCGTCGGGAAACGTGAGGGTCGGCGACGTCAACTACATCGCGCGCTCCAACGCCACGATCCCCACGGTGAAGGAGTTCGAGGACATCCCGCTCTTCAAAGGGGACGTCCACAACCTCTACGTGCGGGACGTCGCCACCGTGCGCGACGGGGCCGACGTCACGAGCGGCTACGCGCTCGTGAACGGCAAGCGCTCGGTCTACATGCAGATCACGAAGTCGGCCGACGCCTCGACCTGGGAGGTGGTCCAGCGCTTGAAAGCCGCGCTGCCCCGGTTCCAGAGCTCGCTGCCGGAGGACGTGACGCTCTCCTACGAGTTCGACCAGTCGACCTACGTGATCAACGCCGTCGAGAGCCTGCTCAGCGAAGGCGCCATCGGCGCGCTCCTCACCGGCCTCATGGTCCTCTTCTTCCTCGGTGACCCGCGCGGCGCGGGGATCGTCATCATGACGATCCCGACGTCGATCATCTCGTCGGTGCTGTTCCTCCAGCTCTTCGGGCAGACGATCAACATCATGACGTTGAGCGGGCTCGCGCTCGCGATCGGCATCCTGGTCGACGAGTCCACCGTCACGATCGAGAACATCCACCAGCACCTGGCGATGGGCAAGCCGAAGCCGGTCGCGATCTGGGAGGCGTGTCAGGAGATCGCCTTCCCGAAGCTGCTCATCTTGTTCTGCATCATGGCCGTGTTCGCGCCGGCCCTGTCGATGTCGGGCATCCCCGGGTCGCTCTTTCGGCCGCTGGCGCTCGCGATTGGGTTCGCGATGATCACGTCGTACCTGCTCTCGCAGACGTTCGTCCCGGTGATGGCGAACTGGCTGATGAAGGGCGGGCACGCGCACCTGGCGCACGCGAAGCCCGGTCGCTTCGACCGGTTCCGCGCCCACTTCCTCGTCGTGCTCGACGCGCTGCTCGCGCGGCGGCGCGCGCTCGTGGTGGTCTACGCCCTCGTGGCGTGCCTCGGCGCCGGGGCGCTCGTCAGCCACATCGGCCGCGACGTTCTCCCGAAGACCGAGGCCGGCCAGTTCCAGGTGCGCTTGCGCGCGCCCGAGGGCACGCGGGTCGAGGAGACGGAGAAGAAGGTCATCGCCACCCTGGACGTGATCGAGGGCCTGGTCGGGAAGGAGAACGTCGCGGTCTCTTCGGCGTACGTCGGGCTCCACCCGTCGCTCTACTCGATCAGCCCGATCTACCTCTTCATGGGCGGCCCGCAGGAGGCGGTCGTCCAGGTGCAGTTCGGAAAGGAGCACCGAGGGAAGCTCGACGCGTTCAAGGAGGCGTTCCGTGCGCGGATGAAGACCGCGCTGCCCGACGTCGCCGTGTCGTTCGAGCCGGTCGAGCTGACGGAGAAGATCCTGAGCCAAGGCGCCGCGACGCCGATCGAGGTCCGGATCGTCGGTCGAAACAAGGCCGCGAACGAGGCCTTCGCCAAGAAGGTCATGGCCTCGCTCGGCGAGCTCGACTTCCTGCGCGACCTCCAGCTCGCGCAGTCGATCCGCTACCCGACGCTCGACATCGACGTCGACCGCCTGCGGGCAGCGCAGCTCGGCGTCGACGTGTCCGAGATCGCGCGCTCGCTCATCGCGTCCACCTCGTCGTCGCGCTACACGGACAAGAACACCTGGATCGATCGGGTGAACGGCCTCAGCTACAACGTGCAGGTCGAGGTCCCCGAGAGCCAGATGTCGAGCCTCGAGGACGTGGGCGAGATCTCCGTCCGCCGCGACACGCTCCGGCCCGTGCTCGGCGACGTGGCGACGCTCACCAAGGGGACGACCTACGGCGAGGCCGACAACGTCGGCGCGATGCCGATGCTCTCGATCACCGCGAACGTGCACGGGAAGGACCTCGGATCGGCGAGCGACGCGGTCAAGGCCGCGCTCGGCGCGCTCGGGCCGCCGCCGCGCGGGCTCAGCGTCGAGGTCAAGGGCCTCACGGAGACGCTCACGGACACGCTCCAGGGCCTGCAGTCGGGGCTCGTCGTCGCCCTGGTGGTCATCTTCCTCATGCTCGCGGCGAACTTCCAGTCGTTCAAGCTCTCGCTCGCGGTGTTGACGACCGCGCCGGCGGTGCTCGTCGGCTCGCTCACGCTCCTCTTGCTGGCCGGCTCCACGCTGAACCTCCAGTCGTACATGGGCATCATCATGTCGGTCGGCGTCTCGATCGCGAACGCGGTCCTGCTCGTCACCAACGCCGAGGAGCTCCGGCAGAAGAGCGGCGACGCGGTCGCGGCCGCGCGCGAGGCGGCGTCGCTCCGCATCCGGCCCATCGTGATGACGAGCCTCGCGATGATCGTCGGGATGATCCCGATGGCGATCGGCCACGGCGAGGGCGGCGACCAGGTCTCCCCGCTGGGGCGCGCCGTCATCGGGGGCCTCTTCGCGTCGACGTTCGCGACGCTCCTGGTGCTGCCGCTCGCCTTCGCGTGGGTCCAGGGCAGGTCATCGACGGCGTCGGTCTCGCTCGATCCCAACGATCCCGAGAGCAAGTACTTCGCCGGCGCCGTCCGGCACGGAGCCGCGGAATGAAGAACGGTCGAAACGTCGGGCGCGGCGGGCTCGCGCGCGCTGCCCGCGCCGGCGCTCTCGCGGGCGCCCTGCTCGCCTCCGCCGGGTGCAAGCCGGCCGGCGGCGCGCAGCGCGACGAGAAGCCGGCGTCGCAGGTGGAGACGCCGGTCTTCGCGGTCGGCGAGGAGAGGTTCGACACCGCGCTGCACCTCCCCGGTGAGCTCGTGTCGTTCGAGCGCGTCGATCTCTACGCCAAGGTCAGCAGCTTCGTGAGGCGCGTGCATGTCGACGTCGGGAGCGAGGTGAAGGCGGGGCAGCTCCTCGCGAGCCTCGAGGCGCCGGAGCTCGGCTCCCAGGTCGCCGAGGCCGAGTCGAAGCTGAAGGCGCAGGAGGCGGTCTACATCGCCACGAAGGCCGCCTACGACCGCCTCGTCCAGACGAGCAAGACGCCGGGGACGGTCTCCGAGAACGATCTCGAGCAGGCGCAGGCGAAGACGAGCGCCGAGCTGGCGCGCCTCGACGCGGCGAAGGCGGCCAAGCAGGCCGTCGCCGCCTTGAGCGGGTACCTCGAGATGCGCGCCCCGTTCAGCGCGGTGGTCACGGCCCGCAACGTGAGCCCGGGCGCGTACGTCGGCCCCGCCGGCCGAGGCTCGGAGGCGCCGCTCTTCACGCTGCAGGAGCAGGACCGGCTCCGTCTCGTGGTCGCGGTGCCCGAGGCGCGCGCCGCCGACCTGGCGGTGGGGCAAGAGGTCTCGTTCACCGTGCGGTCACGGCCGGGGGAGCGCTTCGTCGCGAAGGTGTCGCGCGTCGCCGGCGCGCTCGACAGCCGGCTCCGCTCCGAGCGCGTCGAGATGAACGTCGAGAACCCGGGCAAGCGCCTGCTCCCCGGGGCGGTCGCGGAGGTGACGCTCCCGCTGACCGCGTCGAGCGCGCGGCTCGTGATCCCGAAGGCGGCGCTCGTGGACTCCACGACGGGGACGTTCGTCGTGCGGATCGCCGAGCAGAAGGCGAGGTGGGTCCGGGTCGAGGTCGGGCAGGAGCAAGACGGCAAGGTCGAGGTCTACGGCGAGCTCCAGCGCGGCGATCTCCTGGCGGCGCGAGCGAGCGAGGAGCTCCGCGACGGCGCCCCGGTCGCGGCCACCGCCGTCGTGAAGCCGTAGGTCACCCGCCGCGAGCCGCACCGCGTTGGGAGTTGGTCGAAGACGGTGGGGACGGCGTCGTGCGCGACGCCGCCCCCCTCTTCGTGCGCGTCGGCGACGCGGTCGGGTCAGCGACGCGGCGTGGCGCTCGACGGCGTCTCCGCGCCGGCGCCCGGCGCGGCCGGCGCGGCGCCGCCCTGCGAGCCCTCGACGACGATCTCGACGCGCCGGTTGTTGGCGCGGCCCTCGGCCGACTTGTTGTCGGCGACCGGGCGGTCCGGACCGACGCCGACGGCCTTGATCCGGTCGCTCGCGACGCCGCGCGAGACGAGCTGCGCCTTCACGGCCTCGGCGCGGCGCTGCCCGAGCTGCACGTTGTAGTCGCGCGTGCCCTGCGAGTCGGTGTGGCCCTCGACCGTGATGTTCGCGTCGGGGTTGCCCTTGACGAGCGCGTCGGCGACCTCGTTGAGCTTCACGATGGCGGCCGGCAGGAGCGAGGCCTCGTTCGTCGCGAAGAGCACGGAGCCCGAGAGCGTGATGACCATGCCGCGGGTCTCTTGCTTGACGCTCGCGATCTTCTGGAGATCGCTCATCGCCTGCGCGTGCTTGCGCTCCGCCTCGGCGCGCGCCTTCCTCTCGGCGTCGAGCTGCTCCTGCGTCTTCGACAGGTTCTGCTGGCTGCTCACGAGGTCGGACTGCGTGCGCTTCAGCATGTCCGCTTGAAGCGCCTGGGCCTCGCGCTCCGCGGCGTCCTTGGCCTTCTGCGCGATCTGGAGCTGCGCGTTCGCGTCGGCGAGCTGCGCCTTGCGGAGCGCGATGTACGCCTGGTCACGCACGTGGGGCTTGTCGCCGTCGTCCGCGAACGCCTGCTCGGCCTGATCGAGCGCGGTCTTCGCCGTGTGGACCTGCGCCGGCGTCTCGGCCGCCGCCGGACCGTTCGCGCTCTGCGTGTACGCGCTGCGGGCGTCGACGAGCTCCTTCGGCGGGAGCGTGGGGCCGCACGCGACCGCGCCGAGCGCGAACGCGATGACGCTGCCGAGGAGGACCTTGGTGGTGTTCTGGTTCTGCATCGTCGTCCTCACTTTCCCGCCTTGTGGTCCTCGAGGTTCTTCTTCGCCTGCTCGGCGCTCGTCTTCGCCGCCTGCTCGCGCGTGAGCATGACGGCGAGCTCGGCGTCGGACTTCGCGCGCTGCAGGACGAGGTCGGCGCGCCGGTTCTCGCCGTCCTTCATCAGCGTCCGCGCGGTGGCGACCTGCTCGTCCGCGAGCTTCACGTGGAGCGCAGCCTGCGGGTGGTGCTCGGCGCCGAGCTCGCGCGCGCTCCGGATGGCGGCTTCGGACGCGGCGAGGCGATCCGTGGGCGGCTGGAAGCTGCTGCCGCATGCGACAACGAGCCCCAGGCCCGCGAGCGCAATCATCGAAGCGACGGTCTTCATGTGTTCCTCCATGGCTGACCTTCCACGGCAACATGCGGGCCGCCGCGATCGACGAGACTTCACGTCGTTAGGCAGCGCGCCGCGTGGCCGCTTGCCCCGCCGTACCGTGCGCGCCGCACTCGGACGGTCGCGCTCGGTCGCGGGGCCTGGGAGCGAGGAGGAGGGGAGGAGAGGAGGAAGGAGGGCGACGCCCGATCAGTTCAGATCGCCGTCGTCCGGCGGAGGCGCCAGGCTCGGCGAGGCGACCTCGTCGCCGGCGCCGTTCGCGCCCTCGTCGCCGCCCGCCGGCGGCATCTGGCTCTCGCCGCCGACCTCGCTGCCCGACTCGGCGAGGCGCTCGACCGCGACGACGCGCTCGTCGTCCTCGACGCTCATGATCTTCACGCCCTGGGCGTTGCGCCCGGTCTCGCGGATCTCGGAGACGGTCGTGCGGATCGTCTGGCCCTTGTCGGTGATGAGCATGACCTCGTCGCCGTCCTTCACCAGCTTGAGGTCGACGACGGGGCCGTTGCGGTCGCTCGCGTCGATGAGGATGATGCCCTTGCCGCCGCGGTTCTGCGCGCGGAACTCGTCGAGCAGCGTGCGCTTTCCGTAGCCCTTGTCGCAGACCGCGAGGACGTGCTGGCGCTCCGGATCGGTGACCGCCATGCCGACGACCTGGTCGTCCTCGGCGACGTCGATCGCCTTCACGCCGACGGTGCCGCGCCCCATGGCGCGCACCTGGTCCTCGGAGAAGCGGATCGACTGGCCCTGCTTGGTCGCGATCAAGAACTCGCGCGCGCCGTCGGTCAGGACGGCCGCGAGGAGGTGATCGCCGTCCTCGACCTTGACGCCGATGATGCCCTTCTGGCGGAAGTTCTCGTAGTCGGTGACCTCGGTCTTCTTGATCTGACCGCGCTTCGTCAGCGTGACGACGAACTTGCCCTCCTCGATCTTCGGCACCTCGACGATGGCGGCGACCTTCTCGCCCGGCTCCATGCCGACGAAGTTCACGATCGCGCGGCCCTTGGCGTTCCGCGCGGCGATCGGGATCTCGTAGACCTTCTTGACGTAGACCTTGCCGCGGTCGGAGAAGAAGAAGACGTAGGCGTGCGTCGAGGCGACGAAGAGCTGGGTGACCCAGTCCTCCTCGCGCGCCTCCATCCCGATCTTGCCCTTGCCGCCGCGCTTCTGCGCCCGGTAGGCCGACGGGTGGGTGCGCTTCACGTATCCCGCGTGCGAGATCGTGACGACCATGTCCTCTTCCTGGATGAGATCCTCGTCGGCGATCTCGGCGTCGTTCGCCACGATCTCGGTGCGGCGCTTGTCGCCGAACTTCGACTTGATCTCCTCGAGCTCCATCACGATGACGTCGAGGAGCACGCTCTCGTTCGCGAGGATGTTCCGGAGCCGCGCGATCTCGTTGCAGAGCTCGCCGTACTCCGCCGCGAGCTTCTCCTGCTCGAGGCCGGTGAGCTTGGAGAGGCGCATCTCGAGGATCGCCTTGGCCTGGCGCTCGGAGAGGAAGTAGTCCCCCTTCGCCTTGGCGGCCTCGATCTCGCCCTCCGGACGGCCGGCGCGGCGGACGAACGCCTCGAGCCCCTTCAGCGGGAGCTTCATGAGCGCCGCGCGCGCGGTCTCGGTGTCGCGCGACGAGCGGATCGTCTTCACGACCAGGTCCACCTCGGTCGTGGCCATGCCGAGGCCCTCGACGATCTCGCGGGACGCCTCGGCCTGACGGAGCTCGTAGCGGGTGCGGCGGGTGACGACGTCGCGGCGGTGCTCGACGAAGACGGCGAGCGTCTCCTTCAGGTTGAGCACCGCGGGGCGCCCGCGCACGATCGCGAGGTTGATGACGCCGAACGACGACTGCAGATCGGTCAGCCGATAGAGCTGGTTGATGACGATCTGCGGGGCGACGTCCTTCTTCAGCTCGATGACGAGGCGCATGCCCTCGCGATCGGACTCGTCGCGCGCCTCGCTGATGCCCTCGATCTTCTTCTCGCGCATCAGCTCGCCGATGCGCGCGTGGATCTTCGCCTTGTTCGCCTGGTACGGGATCTCGGTGACGACGATCTGCTCGCGGTCGCCCTTGCCCGGCGCCTTCTCCACCTCCATGCGCGCGCGCATGATGACGTTGCCGCGGCCGGTCCGCTGCGCGGCCTCGATGCCGCCGCGCCCGAAGATGAGGCCGCCCGTCGGGAAGTCGGGGCCCGCGACGAAGCGCATCAGGTCGTCGACCGGGCAGTCCGGGTTGCGGATCAGGTGCACGGTCGCGTCGACCACCTCGCCGAGGTTGTGCGGGGGGACGTTGGTCGCCATGCCGACGGCGATGCCGCCCGAGCCGTTGACGAGCAGGTTCGGGATGCGCGACGGCAGGACGGTCGGCTCGGTCTTCGAGTCGTCGAAGTTGGGCGCCCAGTCGACGCACTCCTTGTCGATGTCGTTGAGCAGCTCGACGGCGACCTTGGAGAGGCGCGCCTCCGTGTACCGGTAGGCGGCCGCCGGATCGCCGTCGACGGAGCCGTAGTTGCCCTGACCGTCGATGAGCGGGTAGCGCATCGAGAAGTCCTGCGCGAGGCGGACCATCGCGTCGTAGACGCTGCTGTCGCCGTGCGGGTGGTACGAGCCGAGCACGGCGCCGACGATCGTCGCGCTCTTCTTGTACGCCGCGGTCGGGACGAGCCCCGCCTCGTACGCGGAGTAGAGGATGCGGCGGTGAACCGGCTTGAGGCCGTCGCGCGCGTCGGGGATCGCGCGCCCGACGATGACGCTCATCGCGTAGTCGAGGTAGCTCGTGCGCATCTCGTCTTGGATCGAGATGGGCACCTTCTGGCCGTTGGCGGAGGGCGGCGTTCCACCCGGCGGCGGAGCAGGCGGGAGCGGCGGATTCACGTTCGACATCGGACCCGGTTCTTAGACCGGCGCGGGTCGTGCGTGAAGCGGAAACGGCGCAGATTTGAGGCCTGATCTCACGGCTTTGCGAGACGGGCTCAGCCGCTCGTTCCGGGGCCGAGCGCCGCGCGTCGGGCGCCCGGGCGCGCGCGCGAAGCTCGATCAAATTCGGCTCGCGACGCGAGCGCCGCGTGGGGTGGGGCCCCGAAGAACCGCGTGCCGTCGTCGCCGACGTCCGACCCCACGACGCGAGGGACGGAGCTCCCGCCGTCGCGCGTCCCCGAGCTTCGTCACTCCCGGCGCGGGACCACGGGGAGCAGCGGCTCCGTCGAGGGGCCGGCGTAGTCGGCGAACGGCGCGAGCGCGGCCGCGAGGTCCTCGCTCGTGGTCGCGCCCCCGCCGCGGAGGCGGGCGATCACGGCGGCGGTCTCGCGCGGGGCGCCGGCCGCGTGCAGGCGCTCGGTGAGGTCGGGCTCGGCCGCGTCGGCCGCGTCGGCGCCGAGCAGGAGCTCGCACGCGGCGGCGGCGAAGGCGCGGACGTCGCCCCGCGGCGAGCCCGTCACGTCGCCGCCGGCGAAGACGGTGAGCTTGACGGTCGTGTCGGGGGCCACCGTGATCGCGTCGAGCGAGAGCGCGCCGTGGACGACGCCGCCCGCGTGGAGCGCGGCGAGGGCGCCCGCGACCTGCGCGAGCCAGCAGAGCTTCTGCCGCGCGCGCGCGATCGCCACGCCCGCGTGCTCGGCGAGCGGGTGGCTCGTCGGCGCCTCGAAGACGCAATGGTCGGGGGCCGTCTCGAGCGCCGCGAGGACGCCCGCGTGGCTCACCGCTCGGAGCCGGCGCGCGCGCGTCGCGAAGCGCGCGCGCTCGACGCCGGTGGCGCCGTCGCGGAGGATCTCGAGCATGACCTCCGCCCCGCGGCGCGTGTCGGTCGCGAAGAACGCGTCGGTCACCGCGGTCGCGGCGGGCTCGACGGCGGCGTCGAGCCGGTAGTGCGCGAACGCTTCGCCGGGCAGAGGCACCTCGCTACCATAGATCGAGCCGCGCCCTCCGGTCAGCGGCCGCGGACGGCCGGCCCGCCCTGGCCGCGGAGGTCCCCACGCGCCGGCGCTCCCCGGCGGAGGCGCCCGACCGGGCGGTGGGGACGCGCGGACGCGCGCGCCTCGGGCCTCAGCGGCAGAAGCCGTAGACCGAGTCGATGGCGACGTCGTCGCCTTCGGCCGGCGTCGGCTCGCGGCAGATCGCGATGAACTTCGCCTTGAAGCGATCGTAGACGGCGATGCGGTACTCGAAGAAGTCCGCGGTCGTGAGCGAGAGCTGCTGGAGGTAATCGAGCTCCTCGATCGAGGGTCCCGCGAAGATCGAGACCTTCCACCCGGAGCCGCAGCCGTCGTCGCCGGGCGTGCAGGCGTGGCCGCAGCCGGTGCCGACGGGGCGCATCCTCATCGAGAGCGAGGAGAGCGTGATGCCGTCGCCGAACTCGGCGGCCAGGCAGCCGGTGACGTCGCGGCCGGCGAGCCGGCGCGTGCCGCCGCCCGGCCAGTCGAGCGCGGCGAAGCTGCCGTCCTCGTCGAGGACGTTGCCGACGTTGCACGCGGTGCCCGTCGCCTCGTCGGCGCTGATGTCGAACGCCTCGATCGGGAAGGTCGTGTCGCCCGCCTTGCACGGGACCGACTCGCGGCGCTCCTGGCCGGCCGGCGCCCCGCCGCTCGCCCCGTCGTTCTTGACGATCGTGGTGGTCGAGCAGCCGCCCGCGCCGAAGGCGACGGCGCCGAGGGCGACGAGGAGCGTTGCGGAGAGCGTGCGCGGCGAAGGAAGGAGGCGATGTGACACGGAGCCCCTTGTCTCGCACAACGGACCGTCCGGCGCCACTGCTTCTCATGCCGTCGACGCCGCGCGGCGCGCCGCGGGTCACGTGTCGGCGACGGACGACAGCGCGGCTCCCGCGGCGCGCGGGGGAGCGGCCCGGCGCGCCGGATCAGAAGAAGTTGCCGATCGTGAACTCGAAGACGCTCGACTCTTCGTACGACAGCTTGTTGAGCGGGAAGCCCCACTCGAAGCGGAGCGGGCCGAGCGGCGAGAACCAGCGGATGCCCATGCCGCTCGAGAGGCGCAGGTTCGTGATGCTGCCGGCGTCGAAGCACGGGCTGACGAGCGGCGAGAACTGAGGCGCCGGCGTCGTCTTGCAGAACTGCTGCTCGAGGTTGAACGTGTTGCCGGCGTCGAGGAACGTGACGCCGCGGATGCCGACCTTGTCGATGATCGGGAACTCGAACTCGAGGTTCGAGTAGTACTGGAGGTTGCCGCCGATGTTCGCGCCGTTCGGGATGGGCGGCGCGTTGACGTCGAGCGAGCCGTTCAGCGGCAGGCGCGGGCCGAGCGTGCGGAGGCGGTAGCCGCGGACGTCGAGGATGCCCCCGAGGAAGTAGCGCGCGAAGATCGGCACGCCCTGCGAGAGCGGGCTCGTGATGACGCCGACCTTGTTGTTCATCTTGAGGATGAAGCCCGAGCCCGGCTGCTCGCCCTGCCCGAAGAGCGGGTAGTAGAAGCGGCCCGTGAGCTCGTGGCGGAGGAACTCGATCTCGCTGCCGAACGCCGAGGTCGCGAGCTCGGTCGACGCCTGGAGGAACACGCCGCTGGACGGGAAGAGGCGGTTGTTGCGCGTGTCGTAGGTGATCGCCGGGCGGAGCGAGATCGTGCGCCCCGCGTTGAAGAGGTTCGCGAGGGGCAGGCGCTGGAAGATGCTGACGAAGCCGGAGGTCGTGCCGAAGAACGTGTTGACCTGGTTCGTGTCGACCGAGTCGTGCTGCACCGTCGTCGTCAGGCCGATGCGGAGCCAGGGCTGGATGAGCGCGTAGCCGAACGTGAGCGCGCCGCCGAGCGTCCGCCGGGCGAAGTCCGGGAACACCAGCAGGTTGTCGTACAGCTCGACGCTGGAGGACCAGTCGGAGTCGAGGAAGTACGGCTCGAAGAAGCGGATGCTGATGAGCTGGCGGAGGCCGGAGATCTGCGCCTGGAGGGCGAGCGACTGACCGTTTCCGAAGAGGTTCGCCTGCTGGATCTGCGCCGTCGCGATGAAGTTCTCGATGCTCGAGAAGCCGGCGCCGACCTGGAAGGTGCCCGTGGGGCGCTCCGTGACCTCGAAGTTGATGTTGATCGTCTCGGGCGTCGAGCCCTGCTCGGTCGAGACGTCGACGCGCTCGAAGTAGCCGAGCGCGACGATGCGCCGCTTGCTGTCCTCGAGCTTCGTCTCGCTGAAGAGGTTGCCCTCCTCGATCTCCATCTCGCGGCGGAGGACCTTGTCGCGCGTCTTCGTGTTCCCCTTCACCTCGATCCGCTCGACGTAGACGAGCGGTCCGCGGCGGATCGGGATGATGATGTCGACCTCCTTCTTGACCGGATCGAGCTCCGTCTCCGGCTCGGCCTCGACGTTCGCGTAGCCGGCGTCGCGGTAGAGCGTGCGGACGGCCTGGAGGTCCTTCACGAGCTCGGCGCGGTTGAAGTAGTCGCCGCTCTTCGCGCGGACGAGCTGGCGGAGCGCGCGGCGGCCGCCGAGCGGCTCGACCTCACGGCCGTCGGCGTCGCGCTCGTAGACCTTGAGCTGCCGGATCTTGAAGCGCGGCCCCTCGTGGATGAGGAGCGTGATCTCGATGCCTTCGCGATCGGGCGTCAGCATGACGCGGGGCGTCCCGATCGACACGTTCATGTAGCCCTTGTCGTAATAGAGGGCGTTGAGCATGAGGACGTCGCGCTCGAAGACGTCCTGGCGGTACGGGCCGCCGGAGCCGAACGAGAGGATGCTCGTCTGGCCCGTCTGCATGACGGCGCGGAGCTCGTCCTCGGGGACGTTGTAGTTGCCGACGAACGTGATGCGGCGGACCGTGACCGGCTGGTGCTCGGTGATCGTGAACTTGACGATCACCTCGTTGTCGCGCTGCGGCTCGATCGCGCTCTCGACGTCGGCGAGGAAGTAGCCCTTCTCGGCGTAGGCGTCCTTGATCTTCTGCACGCTCCGGCGCACCGCCGGGACGCTGAGGATCGTGTTCGCCTTGATCTCGATCGCCTCCTGGAGCTTGTCGTTCTCGATCTCGCTGTTGCCCTCGAACTCGACGGCCTTGATGTTCGGGCGCTCGCGGACGAGGAAGCGGAGCGTGAGGCCGTGGTCCTCGCGCTTCATGTCGACCTCGATGTCGTCGAAGAAGCCGGAGTCCCAGAGGGCGCGGACGTCGCTCGCGAGGTTGTCGACCTTGAAGAGGTGCCCGGGCTTCTCGCGGAGGTACGAGACGATGTCCTCCTTCGCCACGCGGCGGTTCCCGCTGATGTCGATGCGGAGGATGGGCGTGCCCTCGGCGCGCTCCGCCTCGCTCTGCGGGATGTTGACCGTCGGCCCCGCGGCCTGCGTGGGCGGCGCGGCCGCGCCGCCGTCGTCTTCGTCCTCGGCGACGGGCGCCGCGCCGGCGTCGCCGTCGGTCGACGTCCCCGCGGGTCCGGCGCCGCCGTC
>JAHBWF010000061.1 GCA_019637105.1 Labilithrix sp. | reverse complement strand
GGCGATCCTCGACGACTACGTGATCGGGCAGGACCGCGCGAAGAAGATCCTCGCGGTGGCGGTGCACAACCACTACAAGCGGATCGACTCGCGCGTCTCGAGCGACGAGGTCGAGCTCGCGAAGTCGAACATCTTGCTCCTCGGCCCGACGGGCTCGGGCAAGACGCTCCTCGCGCAGACGCTCGCGAAGATCCTCCACGTCCCGTTCGCGATCGCGGACGCGACGACCCTCACCGAGGCCGGTTACGTCGGCGAGGACGTCGAGAACATCATCGTCCAGCTGCTCCAGAACGCCGACCACGACGTCGAGCGCGCGCAGCGCGGCATCGTCTACATCGACGAGATCGACAAGATCAGCCGGAAGAGCGACAACCCGAGCATCACGCGCGACGTCTCGGGCGAGGGCGTGCAGCAGGCGCTCCTCAAGATCATCGAGGGCACGGTCGCCAACGTCCCCCCGAAGGGCGGGCGCAAGCACCCGCAGCAGGATTTCCTGCAGGTCGACACGACCAACATCCTCTTCATCTGCGGCGGCGCGTTCGTCGGGCTCGATCAGATCGTCCAGCGGCGCATCGGCCAGCAGACGCTCGGGTTCGGCGCCGAGATCAAGAGCAAGAAGGACTTCAAGCTGGGCGAGCTCCTCGTCCGTGTCGAGCCGGAGGACCTCCTCAAGTTCGGCCTCATCCCCGAGTTCATCGGGCGCCTCCCCGTCATCGCGACGCTCCACGAGCTGAACGAGGACGCGCTCATCGACATCCTCACGAAGCCGAAGAACGCGCTCGTGAAGCAGTTCCAGAAGCTCTTCGAGATGGACGGCGTGAAGCTCAAGTTCACGAAGAGCGCGCTGTCCGCGGTCGCCCGCGAGGCGCTCGCGCGGAACGCGGGCGCTCGCGGCCTTCGCGCGATCCTCGAGGGCTCGCTCCTCGAGATCATGTACGACGTGCCCTCGCGATCCGGCATCAAGGAGGTCGTGATCAACGAGGAGACGATCACCAAGGGCGACGCGCCCCTCATCGTGTACCAGAAGGAAGCCGAGCTCGCCTGACCGCGTCCGCGGCGGCGCGGCTCGCGGCGCCGTCGCTCAGTTGCTCGCGCTGGCGACGAGATCGTCGATGGCGACCGACCACCCGCCGTGGACGCCGCGGATGTAGGGGGCGCCCACGTGGATGCTCGTCGAGCTGGCGACCTTTACGACGGGCGTGAGCGGAAAGGACTTCGAGACGCCGTCGACGTCGAGGAGCGCCGTCCCCGCGCCCACCCCTTCGAAGACGATCTTCAGGTCGACGACGTGCCACCCGGGGGCGAGGGGGCCGAACGCCGCGTGCGTGAAGAGCGAGGGGGACGGCGAGTACTCGTCGACGAAGAGGCGCCCGTCGGGCTCCAGCGAGAGGTTCACCTGGTACTCGCTCGACCCGGCGCCGAAGTAGGTGCTCTCGATCTCGAGCGCGTTGACCGAGGTGGCGGGCGCCGAGATCACGCGGAAGGCGAAGCGGACCGACGCCTTGGTCACGTCCGACGTGAACCTCGTGAGCGGGCCGGCGTGCGACTCGGTCGCGCTGCTGTCGGACGGCGGGATGGTCGCGACGAGCGCGCGCGGCGCCGACACGACGTCGGTCGTCGTGTACTCGACCGTCGCGTTGGCGCTCTTGTCGATCTCGAACGGCTTGGACAGCTCGTCGTCGTCGAAGCTGGTGCAGCGGGACGTCGCCGGCTGCGACGCGCAGAAGGCGACGCTCGCCTCCTCCTCGGCGGCGCCGGCGTCCTGGCTGGGCGCCTCGTCGCCGCCGGCGTCGGAGGGCGCGCCGCCCGCGGCCTCGCCGTCCGGCCCGACGGCGCTCCCGGAGAAGCCGTCGAGGGAGGTGAAGAGCGCGCACCCGACGAGCGTCAAGGACGCCGCGATCCGAACGACGAGGCGCCCGAGGCTCATCGCGTCGAGCGTAGCAGCCGGAGGTCTCGCGCGGCTAGCTCGGGCCCCGCCTCACGCCCGACGGAGCGCCGGGCGACGTCCGTGAGGGCGGCGGCGCGATCGCCGCGCGCCGGCGAGCGCCAGCGCGAGCGCGACGACCACGGCGGTCCCCGGGCCGGCGGCGGGCGTCCCGCGTCCGATCGCGCAGCCGTACTCCGGGGTCGTGACCTCTCCGGCGGCGCCGTTCGGATCGTCGCCGGCGCGCAGTTCGTCGATGTCCGGGGTGCCGTCGCCGTCGCTGTCCTTCTTCTCCGCGGCGAGCGCGTCGAGCGCCAGGCGGAGCGCGGCCTCGTCGTAGGCCACGGCGCCCCGCGTCCGGAGCGTCGCGCCGAACGGCGTCGTGACCGTCCCGCGGGCCGGCGTACCCGCGTGGCAGAGCGTGCACGGGGGCGCGGCGTCGAGCCCGAGGTGGCTCGCGACGACGTCGGGGAAGTTCGGCGTCGCCCCCGCAGCGCGCGTCGCGAGGACGGCGAGCGAGGCGGCGAGGAGCGAGAGCAGGCGAGGGCGAAGCATCAGAGCCACCCGTGGAGCTGGCCGAGCCACATGACGACGCCGGCGCGGCCGTCGGCGACGGGCAGCGATCGGTAGACGAAGTCGGCGCGGAGGTCGACGTGGGGGAGGAAGAACCAGAACGCGGAGAGCCAGCCGCCGAGCGACAGCGCGTCCTCGCCGTAGCGCTCGGTGAGCAGCTCCCCGGTCGCCGCGAGGTGCACGCCCTGCACGGGCTCGACGTCGACCTGCGCGAGGCCGGTCGTGCCGACGTCGATCGCTTGCCGCTTCGGAGAGCGCACCAGCACGTCCGCCTCGAGCATGACGACGACCGGCTTGACCGGCGTGTAGCGCCCGAAGAGCCCGTGCGCTTGTCGGAACGCGCTCGTCCGCGCGGTGAGGTCGAGCTCGGCGTGGGTGATGAGCGACGTGGCGCCGAGCGCGAGGCCGGGCGTGAACGCCCTCTCGACGTAGGCGCTGACGCCGCGATCGCGGAGCGCGTCGGGCCTCAGCTGGAAATTGCCGAGGATCGCCATCGCCTCGCCGCGCCAGCCCTCCTTGTTGTACGCGAGCGCGACGCCGTGCTGCTGCGCCGCGTTGATGTCGGAGCGCGTCGCCGAGCGGACGAAGGTCGTGTGCTCGAGGATGCGGAGGCCGAAGGGGAGGTTCATCCGGCCCGCGCGCACGAGGAAGGCGTCGTCGTCGCCGAAGACGAAGCCCGCCCAGTGCTGCCGCGAGACGAGGCGGTCGCCCGTCCCGCGCGTCACCGACGCGCCGAGGGCGCCCTCGTGCGCGTAGCCGAGCGTGCCCGAGGCGCGAAACGCGCCGAGGCGGAGGGCCGTGGCCGCGTCGGCCTGCATCAAGATCATGCGGTTCGTCGACGGCGCGGGATCGGGCGGCGAGACGCGGAGCAGGAGCGAGCGCACGTCCGCCTGGAGGTCGAGCCACTCCGGCAGCGGCACGGCGCCGAAGGCGAAGCCGCCGAGCTTCGCGGGGTCCGCGTCCTCGTCGGGCTCGCCCCACAGCGTGCGGAGGAGCACCTCGCTCTGCGCGCGGCCGTAGGGCGTCACGATGCCCGCTCCGGACGGATCGGCGTGGCACATCGTGCACGCCGCGTACTCGTGGCGGATCATCCACGGGTAGGCGTGGGCGCTCCGCGACGCGAGCAGCGCGCCGGCGAGCACGAGCGCGAAGAGCGCGGCGCGCAGCGCGACCCGCGCGAAGCTCGACGAGGGCGCGACGCGCCGGCGATCAAGGAACGAGGATGCGGCCGGGCGCGCCGTTCGCGCCCTGTTCGGTGTGACAGGCATTGCAGTTGCCGCTCATCTGAGGGGTGTTCATGGCGCGCTCGACGCCGTTCCGCACGACCTTCGCACGGATCGGCATCGTGAGAGGCGCCGATCTCTCCGCAGAGAGGGAGAAATTCCCGGTCGAGCCGACGGGGAGGGTGACGACGCGCCCCGCCGCGTCGGTGATGACGACCGACGCGCCGCCGTCGATCCCGTAGCAGCCATCCGGCTCGTGGAGCGTCGGGTACACCGTCCCGCCGACCCACACGACGGGGTCGTCCTCCTGCGCCTCGTGGCAGGTGATGCACGCCCGCCCGGGCTGCATGGTCGGCCCTCGCCGGTTGGAGGTCCAGAACGTGTCGCTCGTGCAGACCACCGGAGCCGTGCCGCCGGCGTCGGCCGGGCGGCCCCCGTCGACGTCGCTCGTCGCGCCGCACTCGCCCCGCGGCATCCCCGAGGCGACCCACCTCTCGAGCACGACGATCTCCTCGGAGGGCGGGCGATCGAGCGGCGCGGGCGGCATCGGGCTCGTCTCCGAGCGCAGCCGCTCGATCGAGCGGACCGCGTTCGTCTTCTCGGGATCGGCCTTCGACGGCGCGGCGAGATCCTCGTAGGTCACGAGGGGCATCGGCGCGGAGCCGCCCGACACGTGACAAGAGCGACAGCGCTTCTCGAGGAGCTCGTCGACGTCGCAGGGAAGGCCGGAGGGCGCGTCGCCGCCTCCGGCGCCGGAGCCCGACCCTCCGCCGGGGTCGGTCGGATCCGTCTTCGCGGTGCCGGTGTCGCGCTGCTCGATCGGCCCGACGTAACAGGCGCCGGCGGCCGCGAAGGCGACGGCCGCCCCGAGGAGGGAGTGGAGCGTGCGGCTCATCGCGCTCGCGCCTCGATCACTCGCCCGCGACGCGGAACGCCACGGTGACGTCGACGTCGGGCTTCACGGAGACGCCCGCGTAGCCGGGCTGCGCGATGCCGAAGTCCTTCATGTTGACGTGCACGGCGCCGGACACCGAGCCGTCGGGCTTCGACGTGTAGGTGAAGGACGTCGGCTTGGTCGTGCCGTGGAGCGTCAGCGTGCCGTTCGCCTTGCTCGAGGTCGCGTTCTTCTGGACGCCGTCCTTGGAGACGCGGAGCTCGGCGTTCGGGTACTTGGCGACCTCGAGGTACTTCTCGCGCATGTGCTTGTTGCGGAGCTCGATCTTCGTGTCGAGCTTCGCGAGCGGCACGGTCACGATGATCTCCTTGTCCGTCTCCGTGATCTGGAGATCGTTCGACGTGCCGACGATGCTCATCCCGGCCGGACCGCTCGCGGTGAACTGCACCTCCGCGGGGCCGACGCGCGAGAGCTTGGCGTGGGCGACGGCGGCGACGGTGAGCGTCGCGCCGGCGGCGAGCGCGAAGAGGAAGCGGGCGTTCTTGGCGATCATGACGGGATCTCCTTCGGAAAGTGTGGCGCCCACATCGGGCGTCGATCCCCTATGTGCACTCCGATTCCCATCACGTCGACCTACGCGCCCTGACTTTCCCTCGCAGGTGATGGGAATCGCGGGTGTTCCCCACCGCCGCGGCGCGGGGGAGAGCCCCATAGGGCGCGAATTTGCAGCGGAAATTCCAGGGCCCGCTTGCGGCCGCGCCGCGCATGGGGGATACCACCCCCCGGATGGCGACGACGTCGCAGCGGCTGCTCGAGTCCCCGCTCTGCGAGCGGATCTTCGCCGGTCGCTACACGGAGCTGCTCAAGGAGACGGTGGACTCTCCGGCGGGCGCCTACGCGCCGCTCGACACGCCGTTCGTCGTCGGGGCGCTGGCGTTCTCCGGGCGGCAGGACGAGGCGGTCGCGGCGTTCCGCTGGTGGGCGAAGGAGCACGGCGACGACGCGACCGTGCGCGTGGCGAGCCACTTCTTCCTCGGCCTCGGCGAGTGCCGCTCGGGCCGCTACGCGTCGGCGATCGCGCACGCCCGCGCCGCGGTCGCCGCCTCCGAGCGCGGCGAGGCGCTCCACGCGTTCTTCGCGCACCAGACGATCGGGCTCCTGCGGCATTTCACCGGGCGCGCGCGGAGCGCCGCGCGTCACGCGGCCAAGGCGCGGCAGGCCGCCCTCGAGGCGCGCTTCCCGTACGGGCGCATGCTCGCCCTCGACCTGCTCGGGCACGCGCTCGTGCTCGAGGGGCAGATCCACGCCGGGATGTCCGTGCTCGAGCAGTCCGCCGAGCTCGCCTCGTCGCTCGGCCTCGTCGCGAACGCCGGCGCGCCGCGCACGGCCGTGGCGGCCTACTCGGCGCGGTTCGGCGTCGCCGGCTTCGACGCGCCGAAGGTCCTGACCGAGCTCGTCGCGGCGGTGAAGCCGGAGGACGCCTACAGCCGGCGGATGCTGCTCTCGGAGCTCGCGATCCAGCAGGCCTTCGCGGGCGACGGCCAGGCCGCGCGCGACAGCATCGACGAGGCGGCGCGCATCGCGCTGCCGGACGGCGATCGCCGCGCGAAGGTGCGCCTGCTCGTGGCGGACGCGATCGTCCTCGGCCTCTCGCGCGGGGCGGCGGCCGCGCGCGAGAAGACGTCGCTCGCGCGCGCGATGCTGGATCCGGAGCTCGACGACGGGCTCGACGTCGAGGTGACCTGGGCGGAGGCGCTCGTCCGCGGCGCCCTGCGCGCGCCGGACGGCGCCGAGCGCGCTCGGATCGCGGCGCTGGCGCGGCGCACGCACGTCGGGCGCGCGCGCCTCATGGCCGCGATCGGCGACGAGCTCGCCGCGCTCGATCCGCACGAGGAGGATCGCGTCGCCGCGCTCGTCCGCGCGATCGAGCACGATCCGGACGAGGCGCGGCACCGCATCGTCTCCCAGGGGATCTGGGGATGGCTCCCGCGTTTGTTCGGGGTGGACCCGGGGCGCCGGATCTTCCTCTTGCACGCCGAGAGCTTGCTCGTGGTCGAGGACCACGGCGCCGTCGCTCCGCTCGAGATGCCCGGCGCCGTGCTCGTTCGCCTCCTCGACGCCATCGCGACGCGCGCGATGACGAAGGACGAGCTGGTGATGCAGGTCTGGGGGATCAAGGCCTACCGCGCCGAGCGGCACGATCCGCTCGTCCACACCACGGTCTCGCGCCTTCGCACGGCGCTCGGCCCCGCGGGCGCCTGGATCCGCGTCACCGACGCCGGCTACGCGATGAGCGAAGGCGTGGCGCTGATGCACCTCGGCGGCGCCATCGAGGGCGTCGATCCCCCGACGCTCGAGGACGAGCGTCCTCGATCGTCCGCGCCGAGCGGGGCCGAGGCGAGGCAGAAGGCCGCCGACGCCCGCCGCGAGGAGATCGCGCGGCTCCTCGCGCGCGAGCCGCTCAGCACTTCTGAAATCGCCACGCAGCTCGGGATCTCCGAAATGACGGCTTTCCGCGTCCTCAGCGTGATGGTGAAGGACGGCGTCATCGAGCGCACTGGACAGGGCAAGCGGACGCGCTACAGAGTGGCCTCGTGATGCCGCGCACGCTTCGAGTCGCTCTCTTCACCGCCCTCGCTTCCCTCGCTGGATGCACCGCCGACGCCGTCGACTTCGACGACGACGACGACGACGACGAGCCGACGGACTCGGTCGAGTCCGCGGCGCGGAGGAACGAAGAGCGGTTCACCGGTCTCTACGAGGTGCCGACGGACGCGCAGCTCGCCCCGTTCGCGTCGAACCCGATCGAGGTCCGGGTCCGGACGGAGTCGGGCGGGAGCTTCCGGCTCAAGTACAAGCTTCCGACGGTGATCGCCGGCGACGCGCGCCGCATCGACCTCGACGGCCGGCCCGACGGCGCCGGCGGCTGGGACGTGTCCGGGCGGGAGGGCAACGGTCGGTGCGCCGAAGCGCCCGACGGAGAGCTCGCGTGCCTCATCGCGTACTCCGACGGCCTGGAGTTGAGCCTCGCCGAGGCCACCGCCGCGGTGAACGCGATCTCGAAGACCGACGAGGAGCGCGCCGCGCGGCAGGCGGTGGCCGAGAAGTTCATCATCGATCCGCTCGGGATCGTGAAGTTCAAGCGCGCGCGCCGCTGACCGCCGCCGTCACGCCGGCGAGCGCGGTCCGTCACGCCCGTGTGCGCGGTCCGTCACGCCCGCGTGACCGGATCGCCGCGCCGCGCGGTGGTCCGTCGCTTCCGCGTGGCCGACCTCGGTCCTGCGGGTGAGCCGTCACGCCCGCGTGGCCGGATCGCCCGCGTCCGCGCGGCCGGACGGGACGCGGGCGGCCGCGCGAGCCGAGCCATGGCGCGGTGAAGCGCGCGCGGAAAGGCCGCCGTGACGATGTGTGCATGACGCAATCGCGAGCTCGAGTGTGAGCGACGCGCTCGGCCGCGCTCGCGCTTTCGGAAGGCGCCGAAATTTCGGCGGCATCGGCGTGACGCGCTGCGCGCGAACCGCGCCGCGGAGACCGAGGGAGCGCCGTGGAGGGCCGAGGAGCGCCGCGGAGGGCCGAGGAGCGCCGCGGAGGTCGAGGAGCGCCGCGGAGGTCGAGGAGCGCCGCGGAGGTCGAGAACGAGAAGGAATTCGGGGCGTCGTGCCTTTGAGAAAGATCGCGTTCCGAGGTAGAACGAGGGGCTGAATTTGGCCCGGTCAAGACGTGGGGGCGGCCCACACCGGCACGAGGACGAGAAAAAGGACCGACATGTTCTTCAAGAGCGACGACGGGAAGCCCGGACCCAAGAAGCGCACGGTACCCCTCCTTCCCCTGCGGGACATCATCGTGTTCCCGCACATGGTCAGTCAGCTCTTCGTCGGACGTGAGCGGTCGATCAACGCGCTCGACGCGGCGATGGCGCGCGACAAGGACATCTTCCTCGCGGCGCAGAAGAACGCGAAGACGAACGAGCCGACGCCCGAGGACATCTTCCAGGTCGGGACGCTGGGCACGATCATGCAGCTGCTCCGCCTCCCCGACGGGACGGTGAAGGTGCTGGTCGAGGGGAAGAAGCGCGCCCGCGTGAAGAAGTTCCCCCAGACCGAGGAGTTCTTCCTCGTCGAGGTCGAGGAGGTCGCCGACACGAGCGCGAAGGGCGTCGAGGTCGAGGCGCTGATGCGCTCGGTGCAGGCGGCCTTCGAGATGTACGTGAAGTTGAACAAAAAGGTTCAACCCGAAGTCCTGATGAGCGCGCAGACGATCGACGACGCCGCGCGCCTCGCCGACACGATCGTCGCGAACCTCCCGACCATCAAGCTCACCGACCGTCAGGCCCTCCTCGAGATGGAGGACGCGGTGAAGCGGCTCGAGCGCCTCCA
Source organism: Labilithrix sp. (assembly GCA_019637105.1). Lineage (GTDB taxonomy): Bacteria > Myxococcota_A > Polyangia > Polyangiales > Polyangiaceae > Labilithrix. The sequence continues at coordinate 33,559 of JAHBWF010000061.1, read as the reverse complement.
CGAGCTGATGCAGGCCGAGATCGAGATCCTCCAGGTGGAGAAGAAGATCCGATCGCGCGTCAAGAAGCAGATGGAGAAGACGCAGAAGGAGTACTACCTCAACGAGCAGATGCAGGCGATCCAGAAGGAGCTGGGTGGCGGCGATCGCGACGAGTTCAAGAACGAGATTCACGAGATCGAGGAGCAGCTCAAGACCAAGCGAATGAGCAAGGAGGCTCTCGCGAAGGTCAAGAAGGAGCTCAAGAAGCTCAAGATGATGCACCCCACGAGCGCCGAGGCGACCGTGGTGCGGAACTACATCGACTGGATCATCGGGCTGCCCTGGTACGACAAGAGCGAGGAGAACTACGACCTCGCGAAGGCCGAGGAGATCCTCGAGGAGGACCACTACGGCCTGAAGAAGATCAAGGAGCGCATCCTCGAGTACCTCGCGGTGCAGGCGCTCACGAAGAAGCTGAAAGGGCCGGTCCTGTGCTTCGTGGGACCGCCCGGCGTCGGCAAGACGTCGCTCGCGAAGAGCATCGCGCGCGCGACGGGGCGAAAGTTCCAGCGCCTCTCGCTCGGCGGCGTCCGCGACGAGGCCGAGATCCGCGGCCACCGCCGGACGTACATCGGCGCGCTGCCCGGCAAGCTGATCCAGAGCCTGAAGAAGGTCGGGACGAACAACCCGGTCTTCCTCCTCGACGAGATCGACAAGATGTCGACGGACTTCCGCGGCGACCCGGCGGCCGCGCTGCTCGAGGTGCTCGACCCCGAACAGAACCACGCGTTCAACGACCACTACCTCGATCTCGACTACGACCTGTCCGACGTCATGTTCATCACGACGGCGAACACGCTGTCGGGGATCCCGGTGCCGCTGCAGGACCGCATGGAGATCATCCAGCTGTCCGGCTACACCGAGTTCGAGAAGATGAACATCGCGGTGAAGTACCTCGTGCCGCGTCAGACCAAGGAGTGCGGGCTCGAAGACGTCCCGTTCACGCTGAGCGAGAACGCGATCCGCACGGTGATCCACCACTACACGCGCGAGGCGGGCGTCCGATCGCTCGAGCGCGAGATCGCCAGCATCTGTCGCAAGGTCGCGCGCCGCGTCGTCAACGAGGGCAAGGAGACGCCGATCGACGTCGTCGCCAAGAACGTCCCGTCGTTCCTCGGCGTGCCGAAGTTCAGCCTGAACAAGAAGGAGGACCGCGACGAGATCGGCCTCACCAACGGCCTGTCCGTCACGAGCTCCGGCGGCGGCGAGCTGCTCGCGTGCGAGGTCGCCGTGGTGGCCGGCAAGGGGAAGCTCGTGATCACGGGCCTCCTCGAGAAGGGCATGGAGGAGAGCGCGCAGGCGGCGATGAGCTACGTGCGATCGCGCGCGGCGGCGCTCGGCCTCGATCCCGAGTTCTACCAGAAGATCGACGTCCACGTTCACTTCCCCGAGTTCATCCGCAAGGACGGACCGTCGGCGGGCGTGACGATGGCGACGTCGCTCGCGAGCGCGCTCATCAAGGTCCCGGTGAAGCGGGATCTGGCGATGACCGGCGAGCTCACGCTCCGTGGGCGCGTGCTCCCGATCGGCGGCCTCAAGGAGAAGCTCCTCGCGGCGCACCGCGCGGGCATCACCACGGTGGTCATCCCGCGCGAGAACCGGAAGGACCTGCGCGAGGTCCCGCGCCGCGTCCTCAAGGCCACGCGCATCGTCCTCGTCGAGCACGCCGACGAGGTGCTCCGCGAGGCGCTCTGCCTCTCCGACTCCGACGCGCTCTTCGGCCCGCCACGCGAGTCGTGGGAGTACGTCGACGGCGAGCTCGTCGTGAAGCACGGCGGCCAGCCGGCCGCGCCCGCGTCCGACGGCGCGCCGGTCGTCCTGTCGACGAGCGACGCGGTGCCGCCGGTCGTGCCGGTGACGTCGGGCAACGCCTGACGTCCCGCCGGGGGCGGTCGGCGCTCACCAGCGCGTGTCGCGGAGGTAGAGCTCTCCGTCGATCGTCTCGGCGAAGGTCGGCGCCGGCGCCGGCGCGCCGGCGAACTCGGTCACGGCGGCGATGACGTTCGGCGCCCGGAGGATCGCGCGGTGGCCGAGCCCGGTCACCGCGACGAGCTCGCCTCGCGGGGCGGCGCGCGCGATGAGGCGCCCGCCCTCGAAGGCGACGACCGGATCGTCCCGGTCGTGGACGACGAGCAGGGGCGCGCGGAGGCGAGCGGCGTCCGCGCGCACGTCGAGGTCCTCGAAGCGGAGGCCGTAGCGCGCCTCGACGCGCGCGATCATCGCGGCCTCGAGCGACTCGTCGAGCCCGAGGGTCCGCGCGAACGTGGCGGCGAACGCGGCGGGCGTCGTCGGCGGCGCGACGAGCGCGACGCGCTCGGCCTGGAGCCCGAGGCGCGTCGCGAGCAGGATCGCCGCGCCTCCGACGGAGTGCCCGACGACCGCGCGCGCCGGGCCGAACGCGCGGCCGACCGACACGAGCGCCCGGGCGTGCTCGACGAGGGAGGCGCGTCGGAGGGGAGAGTCGCCGTGGCCGGGCGCGTCGAACGTCGCGACGCGGAGGCCCTGCGCGACGAGCGCCGGGACGAACGCGGCGAGCTGCGAGCCGCGACCCTCCCAGCCGTGGACGAGGATCGCGGTGGGAGGAGCCTCGAGGCTCCCGCGCGCCCCGGGAGGCGTCCACGTCCACGTCGGGACGAAGCCGCCCTCGTGGCGGATCCGTCCCGCCCGCGCCGAGGCCAACGCGGCCGCCTCCCAGGACGGTCGTTCGTGCCGCCGCGCCGTCAGGAAGAGCTGCTCGGCCCAGCGCGCGGCCAGCGTTGGCGCGCGCGGGGAGAGCACGCGCAGCCCGGCCCGGACCGCCCGGAGGCCCATCGAGGACGACATCTTGGTACGAACGATCGTGCTTTTATTCGGGCGTAAGCTCGGGTTCACGGGGACCTCCATGGTTCTTGGTCGATGCCGGGGATCAGGGACGCGTTGCGCGCGCGTCGGCGACGAGCCGCTCGAACGCGGCGCGCGATCGCTTCTCGGCGCCCGCCGGATCGAAGACGCGCCGGAGGAAGTGGTAGCCGTACGCGATCGAGAACATCTCGTGGGCGAGCTGCTCGCAGTCGAGGTCCGGCCGGAAGTGTCTCTCCTCGACGGCGATGCGCGCGGCGTGGGCGAGGGTGTCGACCCAGTCCTTCTGCGAGGCGATGAGCCGGTCGCGCGCGGGGCCGGGGCGGTCGTCCAGCTCGACGCTCGCCACCACGAAAATGCAGCCGCCTGGGAGGAAGTCGGCGCGCGACCACGCGAGCCAGCGTTCGAAGAGCGCGCGGAGACGCGGCTCGCCGCGCGGCTGCTTCAGGCCGGGGGTGACGACGAGGGCGACGAAGCGGGCGACGGCCTCTTCGAGGATCGCGACCTGCAGGTTCTCCTTCGAGGAGAAGTGCGCGAAGAGCCCGCTCTTCGACATCCCGACGTGCTCGGCGAGCTTGCCGATCGTCACGCCCTCGAGGCCGAGGGTGCTCGCCAGCGCGATCGCCGATCCGAGCACGGCGCTCTTCGTCTCGTCGCCCTTGGTCACCGGATTACAAATAGAACGGTCGTTCTATTTGTCAAGCCGCGCTCGCGCGAGCGTGCGATCTCCCGCTCCAGGCGCGATCTTCCGACGCGCCACCGCGCTGGAAGCGAGGAAAATGGGCCGTGGCTTCGAATGTGTTGACGGAGGCGGAAGAAGTGGAGTAATCACGCTGCCTCTCCGGTTGGGCGGGTAGCTCAGCGGTAGAGCGCTGGCCTTACAAGCCGGATGTCGCAGGTTCAAGCCCTGTCCCGCCCACTCCCTGAAGCGGGAAGCCTGCACGCAGCAACGAAGCACGAAACACCACGCATCGAAAATTGGGGCGGTAGTTAAGTCGGTTATAACGCCGGCCTGTCACGCCGGAGGCCGCGGGTTCGAGTCCCGTCCGCCCCGCCAGTCACCTGGCGAAATTGGCCCAGATTTCGGTCGAGTTTCGGTTGAAAGACCAAAACTCGACCGAAGCTCTTTTGTGGCCGGCAGGGGCGGGAAGTCGTCTCCGAGACCTTCCCGCGGGTTCTCCGCCTCCCGCGCGCAGCGCTGCGTCGTCTCGAAGCGCTCGTGGCCGGACACGCTGCACGATCTCGAGCGGCTCGCCGCCGTGGACGGCCATCCACGTGCAGCCAGTCGCTCGCAGGTCATGCCGTGTGAGGGACTTTCTCGTCGACGTATCGTTTTCTCGTCGACGTATCGTTGAAGAGCCCGCGCGCGCGCCGCCGGCCCTCCGTAGCCACCGCGGCTCCTCGCGCGCTCGCTTGAGCGCCTGGAAGCTCTCGTCGACCTTGGAGGCCAGCGCTACGCAGGCAGTCGGCCTCGCGCCGCTCGCCGAAGCGGTACACGCCGCCGCCGAGACCGCCTCGTGGTCCGTTGGATCTCGGCCAGATGCGCCGAGAACGCTCGATCGCGAATTGAGGCTACGACGCTTCGCGCGCTCCCGGGACGAGATCGGTTCGTCTATGTACGCAGCGATGACCTCTCCCGCGTCGGACGTGATCCACTGTCCTCTCTGCGACGTCCCGCATCGAACGGCCGCTGTCGTTTGCGATGGTTGTGGGCAGGCGCTTCACGCACCGTTGAACCTCGGCGCGCTGCGTGACGAACGCGACGCGCAGAAGCGGAACATCGTTCTCGCAGTCGTCGTCATCGCCGTCATGCTCGCCCTGAACGTTGCTTTCTTTGGGGGCGGGGCCTACGTGATCGCGACGGCGCCGCTCGGGTGGTTGATCTGGACCTGGATACGATTCCGTGCGTTGAGCCGGAGGCTCGCCCGCGCGTCGGAGCGGAAGGAGCGGGGAACGGCGCGATAGGGTACAGGCCGCGCGCGGTCGTCGCGCCATAGGTGACCGCGGTTGGGCTGGTCCTCTACATCGCGGTCAGGCCAGTGCTCGAGCCAACGGGCACGTGGTTTCGGTGTCGGATCCGCCTCGCCGCCCCTGGGTTTCAGCGCGGTGTCGAGGGGCGCCGTCGGCGACGCCGCGCCGCTGGCGTACGCCTGGACCGGCCCGCTCCGCGAGGTGGTGCGTGGGGCGTCGAGATCGCCGCTTGACCGCGCGTCGCGGGGCGGGTCATCTCGCGGGTGATGCGCCGCCTGCCGCTCGCCGCCTTCGGTCTCGTGTCTCTCGCCGCGCTCGCCTGCTCGCGCGCGCCGCGCTCGCCCGACGGGGAGACGCGGCCGCCGCCGGCGAGCTCGCCCGCGCCCCCGGACGCCTTCGCCGCGTCGTCCGTCGACGCGGGCGCGTCCACGGAGACGACGGCGCTCGAGGACGCGGGCGGCGAGCCGCCGATGGAGCGGACGCCGGACATCGAGTACGTGCCGACGCCGGAGAACGTCGTCGACAAGATGCTCGAGGTCGCGAACGTCAAGAAGGGCGACGTCCTCTACGACCTCGGGTGCGGGGACGGGCGCATCGTCGTCACGGCGGCGAAGAAGCTCGGGATCAAGGCGTACGGCTTCGACCTCGATCCGCAGCGGATCAAGGAGTCGAAGGAGAACGCGAAGAGCGCGGGCGTCGAGCACCTCGTCACGTTCGAGCAGAAGGACATCTTCGACGTCGACCTGTCGCCGGCGACGGTCGTGACGCTCTACCTCTTGCCCGAGCTCAACGTCCGCCTCATCCCGCAGCTCGAGAAGCTCAAGCCGGGCTCCCGCATCGTGTCGCACGACTTCGACATGGAGGGCGTGACGTACGAGAAGTGGTGGACCGTCATCGCCAAGGACCACCAGACCCCGCGCGATCGCGAGCACTACGTCTACCTGTGGAAGACGCCGCTCAGGAAGACGCCGCCCGCGAAGCCGCCCGCGAAGAAGAAGTGAGCGGAGCTCACGGCACGAGCGTCGGGCGATCGTGGACGTCCTGCGCGCAGCCGAGCGCGATCCGGCGCGACGAGCGCGGCCGCGTGGTCCCGTCGGCCGACTCGCGCGCTCCCGCGCGGCGGTCCTCGTGATCGGTCGTGTCGTCGGCGTCGAAGCTCGCGTTCTGGGGATCGTGATCGCGCATGACCGCCGCGAGGAGCAAGCGCGAGGCCAGCGGAGGCGGAGGGGCCAACCGTCGGTCATCGCAGCGTTCGCGGGGCTCGCGGTCGGCCGGGGCTGCGGGCGTCCGGTATCACTCGACCGCGCGTCGAGGGCGGGTGGCCTCGGCTCGCGGGCCCGCCTCGGCGCGCAGGCCGAGGTCCGGCGCCGAGCTCGGATCCGGCCCCGCGTCCCCCGCGTCCGCCTTCGTTCGCGCCGGAGGCCGCGCGTCCCCTCCGCGCCCGCGCGCCGTCACGGCACGGCGACGTCGAAGTGCACGCTCCAGTTGTGGAGGTCGTAGCCGTGCTTCGACGGCGTCGCGTCCGAGTCGCGGAGGTTGCCCCGCGCGCCGCGCGGCGTGCCGATGCAGGTGAAGGGCGCCTGGTTCTGCGCGTAGGTGAGCCGGCCCGCGCCGGTCGGCGCCGACGCGAGCGTGATCGTGACCGTCTCGGGGCCGCTGACCTCGACCTTCGAGATCGCCGGCGTGGCCCCGCTCTCGTCGAGGTAGTCGAAGCCGTAGCTCGCGACCGCCGCGACGCGCTGCGTGTCGATGACCAGCGGCGGCGAGGGGACGTGGAACGTGACGGTGATGACGGCGCCCGCGCGGGTCACCGCCTTGGGCCGAACGGGCTCCCAGGGCTTCCCCTCGAAGACCACGCGCGCGTAGACCTTCGCGAAGTACTCGCCGAGGCGCCGCCCGCCCTCGTTCGTGAAGTGGCGGCAGTCGGACTGATCGAGCGCGATGGGGTAGCTCGGTCCGATCAAGACGACCTTGCCGGGCGCGCGCTCGTGGGCCTCGAGCTCGTACTGGGCGACCTTGCTGTAGCGCGTGTCGTTCCACCCGCTGATCTGCGAGACGAACAGCGGCACGGGCAGCGTCTGCCCCGTGATCGCGCGGATCTCGGCCTCGTAGTCGGCTTGCCACTCGAGGAGGCCGTCGGCGTAGCTCTTGAGCTTGCCGGGGGTGCCGTCGGAGCCGGTGAGCGGGAACTCCTGGGACCCGTCGGTGTACGAGTAGTGGTCGCTCTCGCCGTGGATCGCCGCGACGGCGCGGACCACGTACGACGCGTTCGCGGCGTCGGCGATCTGCTTGGCCGCGGCGACCTCCATCATGCCTTGCTCGAACGGCGAGAGGTACCCGGGCTTGTAGTTGCAGCCGCCCTTGCGGAGGCACCAGTAGGTGTTTCCGCTGCGACCGTGCACGCTCACGAGGACCTTGTGGTCCATCGGCAGCCCCGCGACGACGCCGTGGTGGCGCTCGTTGGCGAGGTAGGTGATCTCGTTGGCGAGCCCCGCGGACGACGTCTCGACCGCGTAGCCGAAGAAGCGGTCGCCCTCGACGAGCGGGACGAACGACGTCGGCGCGTCGAACGCCCTGCAGCCCTCGCCGTCGCACTGCCTCATCGGCATCACCCCGGTGTCGAACATGACGTTCGCGAACGGCTGCGTCGTCGAGAGGACCGGCACGCCGCTGTTCGCCACCGAGTTCGACTGCCCCGTGACGAGGACGTGGTTCACCCCGAAGTCGACGTACGGGACGGCGGGGGCGCCCGCGTCCGGGAGGGGCTCGCCGCCGTCGGACGACCCCGGATCGCCCGGGCCGCCCGGACCTACATGGCCTCCAGGATCGTCGAGCTCGACGGGCAGGCCGGGGTTCGCGGAGCGGCCCGGCGTGTCGCCGCCGGACGTGTCGTCCTGACACGCCGAGGCGCTCGCGAGCGAAGCCAGGCATCCAAGGAGCATGAGTCTTCGTAAGGCTCGCATGATGGGCCACGCCGCTGCAGCGGCCGTGCCTGCAGCGGATGCGACGCGCGTGCGGACGTCAGCGGGCCGAGGGCGCCGTGCTCACGATCGTCCGCCCGCCGGGGCGCTCCACGAGCAGGAGGCTCGCGCCGCGCGCGCCGACGGCGACGTCGATCGGCCGCCCGTCGACGACGAGGCGCCGCGACGCCGGCTCGGGTCGCTCGTTCACGACGGTGAGGAGCGCCGCGCGGGGCGCGTAGAGGACGCGCCCGGCGATCCCGCCGTCGGCCGGCGACGTCGCGACCTTCGCCGCGGCGAGGGCGGCGCCGAGGAGCCTCGTGAGCGCCTCGCCGCCGCCGTCCGCCAGCTCGAGGGGGAGCGGCTCGTGCCATACGCTCCCACCCCCGCGCACCGGCTCCGCGCGCGCCTCGTCGAGCCGTCCGGCGCTCGACGCCTCGGCCCGTCGTGCCCACTCCTGCGCTAGGCGTCCGTCGAACGCGATCCATCCGGTCGCGCTCCAGCCCGTCTTCTCCCGCATCGCCACCGGGCGCGAGGGCCCGAGGACGCCGAGCCGCGCGAGCGCCTCCGTCCGCCGGCCGTACGAGTCGCCCTCGATCGCGCCCGTGACGAGCACCTTGCTGCCGGCCCGCGCCGCCTCGAGGAGCGCCGCCGCCGCAGCGTCGTCGAGGACGTCCGCGCCCGGGACGACGACGAGCTTCGCGCCGCGCAGCCGCTCCGGCGTGAGCCGGAGATCGCTGATCGCCGACGGGACCACGCCGAAGCGCTCCGCGAGCACGCGGACCACGGCCCGGGTCGCGTCGATCGCGCCGGTGCGTCCGAGGAACGCGCGCGCGTGCGGCACCACCAGCACGACCGGATCGGGCTCGAAGTCGTCGAGGTGGCGCGCCGCGATCTCGAAGAAGCGCGCGAAGCGCTCGAGCGCGTCGAGCTCGGGCTTCGCCGTGCCGTCGGGCCGGTGGATGCCGATCGTCGACTCCTCGTCGATCGGCATGTACGGGTTGACGTTCCAGACCCACTCGACGACGCCCGCGCCTCGCCCCGCGAAGGCGTAGCCGAGCTTCCTCTCGAGGAGCCGCGCGGCCTCTTCGGGCGTGCGCCAGGGAGCCCCGTCGGCGTCCTCGAGGCGCATCAGGCCCGTCTCCTGGTGGAGGCTCGGCTTGCCGGGCACCTTGGTGACGACGCCGTCCCAGAGCAGATCGTCGTTCTTCCACCAGGTGTGGACCGCCGTGTAGTCGAGGGCGTCGGCCATGAGCTGCTGGGTCGCGCGCTCGTGGATCCCGCCCTCGTCCTGGCCCAGCGTCACGAGCGCGTCGCCGGCGGCGTCGCGGATCGCGGCGCGCATCGTCGCCGCCCAGCGCGTGACCACGTCCTCGGCGAGCTCGCGGAAGTCGCGAGCTCGCCTCGATCGGCGATCGACCTGGACGGCGGCCTGCTTGAAGTCTTCGTCGCGCGGCAAGGCGTACACGTCTCCCGCGGGCTCGCGGAAGAGCGCGCGGAGGTGGCCCTCGCTCGCGCCGTGGCGCTTCACCAGCCACGTCTTCCACGCGGCCGCCTCGTGCGCGTCGCCGATCGGCCGCGTCGACCAGAGCTTGCTCGGCGGCGCGTACGACGGCTCGTTGATGAGGTCCCAGTGGACCCAGCCGACGCCCGCGAACCGCCGGGCGAACGCGGTGACGAGCGCCTTCTGGCCGGCGATCGAGCGCGGATCGAGGTACGGGTTCGTGCCCCCGTAGGTCGGCGGCAGGAACGCGAAGAAGTTGAAGCAGACGACGATGCCGTGCTTGGCCGCCGTCGCGACCCAGGCCTCGAGCGCGGAGAGCACGCGTTCGTCGACCTCGCCCGGCGCCGGCGTGACGCGCGACCACGCCGTCCAGAGCCCCGTCCGGACGAAGTTCACCCCGCGGCGCTTCATCGCGGCGAAGTCCGCGTCCCAGGCGTGGGGGTTCGGCTCGAAGAGGAACGCCCGGTGGGCGTCGGACGCCATGTACGTCGTGCCGACGACCGGGAACGCGCGGCCGTCGCGCCGGAGCCAGTCGCCGGAGACGGTGAGCTTCGGGCCGGACGCGAGCAGCCGCGCGTCCTTCACCCAGAAGCCCGTCTCGGCGGCGCGCGGCGCCGCGTGCTCGAGCTCGGGGGGGCGCGCGCGCGTGTCGGTGAGGACGACGCGGTAGAGGCCGGGCGCGAGCGCGGCGCCGACGACGAGCGAACCCGCGCGCGTGGTCGAGCCGGGCGCCGCCTCGAGCGCGACGTCCCCCTGGAAGACGACGGCGCCCGCGTCGTCCGTCACCTCGGCCCGCATCGCCGCCGGGCCGGGATCGCGAGGGCCCGGCCGCACGGAGACGTCGATCGTGGCGCGGCCGCCCGGCGCGATCGACGCGTGGCGCGGCGCGGCGCGGAGCTCGGAGGCGCCCGCCATCGCGCGCGTGACGATCGCGCGGATCGCCTTCGCGTCGAGCGCGGCGTTCGTCGTCGCGAAGACCCAGCGCGCGCCGCTCGACGGGCCGCGGAGCCGGTCGATCTCGAGGAGCGGGCACGCGCGCGGCGTGCTCGACGCGTCGACGACGTGCGCGAGCGGCCGCAGGATCGCGTCGCGCGGCCCGGAGGTCCCGTGCTCGTCCGGGAACTCGCGCTCGCTCGCGAGCCTCGGCGTCAGCGCCCAGGTCGTCGTCCCGGCGGGCACCGCGACGCCGAAGCCGGCGGCTCTCCCCGGCGCGTCCGCCGCCCGGAGCCCGCCGCCGATCGCGATCGGCTCGGCCGGGCCGAGGAGCAGGTCGTGGGCGAACGCCGCCTGACGCGGCTCCCGGATCCACGCGCCGCCCTCGGCGCGCACGGGCTCGTGGAACGGAGCGCCGCCCAGCACGGCGAGGCCGCCGCCGTCGCGGAGGAACGCCCGGATGCGCGGCCACGCGTCGACGGGGAACGCGCTGCCGTAGGGCAGCACGAGGACGTCGACGTCGGCCGCGTCGAGGCGGTCGGCGAGCTCCGCGGCGGAGGTCGCGCGCGCCGCCGCGAGCCCGGCGAGCGCCGCGTCGAGCACGCCGTCGTCGATCGGCGGCGCGTCGACGGTCGGGAAGCCCGCGGCCCGGAAGACGAGCGCGCGCGGCGGGCGGGTGAGGTCGCGTCGCGACGCGTCCGCCGCGCTCTGGCTCGGGGAGGCGCCCCGAGGTGGGGCCGCGGGCGCGCGCGGCGGGGCGCACGCCGCAGCGAGCGCGAGGGACGCGGCGGACAGAGCGCTCCATCGGCTCGGCACGAGACGCAGATAGCAAACCGCCTACGCGGGAGGAAGCCGGCCCGGGGCGCGCGGGCGTCACGACGTCGACGGGACGGGCGTGGCGGGCAGCCGAGCGAAGAAGGGGTGACGCGCGAACCACTCGAGCTCGTCGGCGGCCTGGACCACGAGGCGCTCGCGCCCGCCGAGCCAGCGGCGGCACCAGGCCGCCAGCGGATCGTCGCCCTCGTCGAACGCGGCCGCTCGCGTCAAGCGCACGAGGTCGACGCCGCGACGGAGGGTCGTGAGCGCGCGCCGGTACGCGTGCTCGTGGTCGACGATCCGGCCGAGCAGCGCGTCGCGCGCCCGGCGGAGCGTGTCGAGCGCGAGGGCGGAGGCTCCTCCGAGACGGACGTCGCGCGCGCGGGCGAGCGCCGGGATCTCCTCGAGCGCCTCGCCCGCGTGCGCCACCACCGCCCGGAGCGCCGTCGCGGGCGGCCCGCAACGGATCCGCCGCGCCTCGCGGAGCGCGACGCGGTAGCCGTCCTCCTCCAGCTCGTAGAGCTCCGCGAGGAGCGCCGGGGAGAGGCGCTCGCGGGCGCGCGGCACGGCCGGCGCGCGGTGCGGGCTCACAGCTCCGAGGCCGCGGGGTGCTCGCGGTGATCGACGAGCCCGTTGGACATCGGCGCGGCCTCTCCCCGGAGCAGACCGATCTTGTCGTTCACCTTCCCGTACGTGTCCTTGGCGGCGGTGAGCGCCTTGTCGCGCGTGCGCGGAGAGAAGAACATCAGCGCCGCGACGCCGCCCACGATGGCGAGCCCGACGCCGCCGACGACGTAGGCCATCACCGGGGTGCGCCGGCGCGAGCGCATGATGTAGGGGATCGCCGGCATCGCGGCGACCATGCTCTTCAGGACCCGATTGACGTTCTTTTTCGTGATCATCATGGCTGAGAGCACTGCATCCGCCGTACCGGCGCCGCTGCGCTCTTCTCGTCGGGCTAAGTGACCACGCGCGCGCTGCGACGCGATGCACATTGCCTCGCGTGTGACGCTCGCGGCCACGCGCCCCCGGGACCCACCCGAGCCCGAGCCCGTGACGGTGGTTGAGCCCGACCACGAAGGCGCGCACTTCAAGGCGCGCGCGGCCGGCGCAGCCCGGACGCACGGGGAGCTCGCCGTCGGCGTGGCGATCGCGAGGCCCTGCCGAGATCGGGCACGAACGGAGGGTCACGGTCGAGCTCACGCCGCGCCGTGTGGGCGAGCGACTCGCTCAGGTGAAGGCGGTCTGTCCTGCCGACTCGGTCCGTTCGTCGGCGTCGTCGGCGTCGCGCTCGCGTTCGCGGATCCGGTCCGCCGGCGCCCCGCGCTCCTCGGCCTCGAGATCGCGGAGGTACTGCTTGAGCGTGCCCTCCTTCATCATCTGCCGGAGCACCTGCTTCTCGTTCGCGTCCTCGCGCTCGCGCGCCTTCATCGTGACGACGCAGATCGTCACGGCGACCACGATGAGCAGCCCGTCGACGCCGAGCAGCGTTCCGCCGAGGACCCGGGACGTCGAGCCGAGCGCCAGGCCGGCGATGCCGAAGAGCTTCCCGACGATCAGCAGGCCGAGCGCCACCTGATTGCGAGAGCGTTGCTGTTGGAACATGGGGAACTACCGCGCCGGGGGATCGCGCCGCGAGGGCCTCAGGCCCGCGCGAGCGTGCGGCAGGCCCGGCATGCCGCACCGGGTGCGGCCGAGCCGCTGCTCCTATATTACGCATCCTCCAGAGGCGCACGTACTTCTGCGTCCACGCACGCCGATCGCGTCCGCCGGCGAGCTCTGCCGTGAGGAGCCGGGCCTCCGCGCGCCGCTGCCGAGAGGTCAGCCGACCTTCGCGACCGCGCTCGACTTCTCGCGCTTCACGTTGAAGATGCGAAGCGGCTTCTCTTTGCCCTTCAGGTGGGCCGGCGGGAGCTCCTCGACCTCGAACCGCGGGCCGAGCCGCGCGAGCGTGTACTCGCTGACGATCACCTGGCCCGCCAGCGCGATGCCGCAGAGGCGCGCGCTCGTGTTGGCGGTGTCGCCGATGACCGTGTAGCTCATCGCCTTCGAGCTGCCGACGTAGCCCGCGACGAGCGGCCCGGTGTGCAGGCCCATGCCGACGGCGAGGGGAGGGTGCCCGGCCTCGACGCGCTTGCGGTTGAAGCGCCCGAGCACCTCCATCTGATCGAGCGCGCACTGCACGCTGCGGATCGCGTCGTCGGGCTGGGTCACCGGCGCGCCCCAGAACGCCATGATCCCGTCGCCCATGAACTTGTCGAGCGTGCCTTCGTACTTGAAGATCGTCTCGACCATCAGCTCGAAGTACTCGTTGAGCAGCTCGTTGATGACGCCCGCCGTCGCGCCCTCGCTCATGCGCGTGAAGCCGCGGATGTCCGAGTTGAAGACGGTGCACTCGGGGACGTGGACGCCGCCCTTCTTGACCTCGAGCTTGCCGGAGAGGACCTGTTCGGCGACGTTCGGCGACAGGAGGCGGCTGAAGCGCTCGCGGTTGACGATCTCCTGCTCGATCTTCTTCGCGAGGAGGTTGTTCTCGATGAACATCGCCGCCTGGTTGCCGATCGCGGTGACGAGCTCGAGGTCCTTCTGCTGGAACTGCGCGAGCGACTCGCTGTCGAGCCAGAGCGCGCCGAGGACGTCCTTCTCGTGGAGGAGCGGGACGACGATGGCGCTCGAGATCCGGTTCAGGATCATCGATTTACCCTTCGACGACGCGAAGTCCATCGAGGCGTCGTGCGTGAGGACGCTCGCGCGCTCGGTCGTGACGTGGTTCAGGATCGTCGAGCTGACCTGGATGGGCGCGTCGGTCCCGTCGCGGCGGTGCGTCGCGCGCGGCGTGAGCGAGCCGTCGTTCTCCCGGAGCAGGATGACGGCGCGGTCCGCGTTCACGAACTTGAACAACGACATCAGGATCTTGTGGAGGAGCTGATCGAGGTCGCGCTCGAGCCCGATGTCGCGCGTGAGCTCCCACGTCAGGCGCAGGCGCTCGTAGTCGACGCGGAGCTGCTGCGGATCGTGGGCGAGCTGGTCGTACGGGACGAAGCCCTTCGTCTGCGCGGCGATCTGCGTGCCGATCGCGCGGGCCGAGTCGAGGACGTCGACGCGCGTGCCGCCGAAGCTCGGCGGGCGCCGCGGACCCGGCTGCTGGCCGTACGGCGGCGCCGGCGGTCCGTGCGGGGGCTGCCCGGGCGGCTGGTTGTAGGGCGCCGCCGGGTAGGCGCCCGGCGAGTTCCGCGGCATCGCCGGCATGCCCATGGTGCCCATCGGGCCCTGCTGGGGATGCATGCCGCTCGGGAGCGGCTGCTGATGCGTCGGCGGCGGGACGCTCGGCCCCTTGCTCCACGGCGCCTGCATCGGGCCGCTGCCGTGCGCGGGCGGACCGCCCGACGGGCCCGCGGGGCCGAGGACGTGCGGGTGTTGAATCGCGCCGGGCGAGATGTGCGGAGCGGCCGGACCGCCGTGCGGGAGCGGCGCGTTGAAGTCGAGCGGGGGCCCGTGACCGTCGTCGTAGCGGGCGCGCGTCGAGCCGAGGGCGATCTCGTCGCCGTGCCGCAGCATCATCTCGCCGCGGACACGCTCGCCGTTGACGTAGGTGCCGTTGAGGCTGCCGAGGTCGCGCAGGACGACCCCGCCGTCGCGCTGCTCGAGGATGCAGTGCTCCTTCGAGACGATCTTGTCGAGGAGCTGGATGGAGTTGTTCGGATGCCGGCCGAGGCTGTTGATGGGGCGCAGCTCGATCGCCTGCTGTCCCTCCGCCGTCGCGAGGATCAAACGCGCCATCCGAACCGCATCGTAACCCGCCGGACCTGAGCCGGACAGAGGGAAGTCGGGCTTCGGCGAAGGGGGCGTCCAGCGCACGGAATGACGGCCGGAAAGCCCGTGTCTCTTCCACGGCTCGCGCGGCACGGGCGACCGCCGCGCGCGCCGGCTCCGGCTGAGCCTGGGGCCCGTCCGCCGCGCCGGACGGGGCGCGTCGTTTCACGACGGCCTTTGCCCTGCGGGGGCCGTGGACTCTGGTACCATCTTCGGTGCATGCCCCAGCGCCGCCAAGGTGGCTCGAACCGCGACTCGCAGGCCTCCGTCCAGACGGGCGGGCGCACCGCGCGCGCTCCCGCGCGAGCGCGCGGCGGCGGGGCTCCCGCGCCCGAGCGTCGCGCCGACAAGCTGGCCGAGAAGCTCAAGGAGGACGCGGCGAAAGAGGCGGAGGTCGAGCGGCCGAGCGAGCCGCCGAGCTCGATCAACGCGCCGGTCAAGGCGTGGCTCGACGCCAACCTCGCGCCTCGACCGGGCGAGGGGCGCGATCCCTTCCGCGTGCCGGCCGAACAGGCGACCCAGCGCATGGACCCGGCGCTCTTGCCGGAGAAGGCCACGGAGAGCCAGGGGCTCTTCGAGCTCTTGCCGACGATCGCGCGGCGGGCGCTGACGCTCGGGCTCGCCGCCCGCGAGCCGAGCTTCCACGTCTTCGTCTCCGCGCAGCCGGAGGTCATGATCGAGGGGGACGTCGTCCGCTTCGCCGAGCGCTTCTCGCAGGGGCGCGAGACGCCGCCGGACATCGTCTACGTCCACGACTTCGAGCACCCCGAGGCGCCGAAGCCGCTCATGCTCCCGCCGGGCTCCGGCGGCACCCTCGTCGCCGCCATGGACGCGCTCATCGATCGCCTCAAGCAGGAGATCCCGAGCATCGCCCAGCACGAGGAGGTCCGCCGCGCGACGCAGAAGCTCGCGCGCGAGCTCGAGTCGAAGAACAAGGAGGTCCTGACGGGCCTCGAGTCGACGGCGAAGAACCTCGGCTTCGGCATCCGCGCCGTCCAGGGCGGCGTCCAGACGTTCCCCATCCTGCACGGCAAGCCGCTCTCGGCCGAGCAGTTCGGCGCGCTCGACGAGTCGACGAAGCGCGCGCTCGCCGAGGCCGAGGACCGCCTCACGCAGGAGGTCGAGAAGTCCGCGAGCCGCGTCCGCGAGCAGAGCGCGCAGTTCGACGCCGCGCGCGAGGAGGCGATGAACCGCCTCGCCGAGGCCGTGATCACCCGCGCCTGCGGCGAGCTGAAGAAGCTCCTCGCCGATTTCGGCGACGACGTCCAGGCGTACCTCGCGGGCTGCGAGAAGGCGCTCATCGAGGACTGGGAGGACTTCGTCGAGCAGCACCACCAGATGGTGCAGAGCGAAGAGGGCAACATCGAGCGCGTGGAGGCGGAGCCCGCCGACCACGATCCCGAGCACGCCACGCGACTCGGCCGCTTCAAGGTGAACCTGCTCGTCGCGCACGAGGAGGACGCGCCGCCGCCGGTCATCTACGAGACGAACCCGACGTACCCGAACCTCTTCGGCTACCTCGAGCGCCGCGCGCGGTTCGGCGCCCTGCTCACCGACTTCACGCGCATCCGCGCCGGCTCGCTCCACGCGGCGTCGGGCGGCGTCCTCGTCGTCCGCGCGACGGACCTCATGACGGATCCGATCATCTGGGAGCGCATGAAGCGCGTGCTCCGCGAGCGGCGGATCGGCGCCGAGGATCCGCTGGGGCCGCTCGGCCTCTACGCGACCACGCTCCGGCCGGTGCCGGTGCCGATCCGCGTGCGCGTCGTGCTCGTCGGCGCGCCCGACGTCTACGCCACGCTGCTCGACGCCGATCCCGATTTCGCCTCGCTCTTCCGCGTGAAGGTCGAGATCGAGCCGTCGATCCCGCGCACCCTCGAGAACCTCAAGGCGCTCGACGCCTACCTCATGGCGATGGCCGAGACGCGCGAGTGGGGCTCGTTCGATCGCGGCGCGCGCGCGAGGCTGCTCGATCTCGCGACGCGCCTCGCCGGCGATCGCCAGAAGGTCAGCGTCGCGCTCTCGCCGCTCGAGGAGACCGCGGCCTTCGCCGGCGCGCTCGCCGCGGCGCGCGCCGCGGGCGACAGCGACTGGTCGGAGGCCGGGCCCGCCTCGCAGGTGCCGCGCCCGTTCCGCGCGTCCAGCGCCGCGAAGGGCAGCGTCGTCACCGCGGAGGACGTCGAGATCGCGTGGCGAGAGCGCCGCGAGCGCGCGGGCGCCGCCGAGCGGCACATCCGCGAGCTCACGCTGCGCGGCGAGGTCTCGCTCGACACCCAGGGCTTCCGCGTCGGCGTGGTCAACGGCCTCTCGGTCTACTCCGCGGGCGACGTGGAGTTCGGGCAGCCGATGCGGATCACCGCCGTCGTCGCCCTCGGCCGCGAGGGCATCGTCGACGTCGAGCACGAGGCGCAGCTCGGCGGCGCCATCCACACGAAGGGCGTCGCGATCATCCGCGGCTACCTCGCGCGGATGTTCGGCCAGGAGCGCCCGCTGTCGCTCAAGGCGCAGATCGCGTTCGAGCAGAGCTACGGCGAGATCGACGGAGACAGCGCGTCGTCGAGCGAGCTGTTCGGCGTGCTCTCGGCGCTCGCCGAGGTGCCGATCGATCAGGGCATCGCCGTCACGGGCTCGGTCAACCAGCTCGGCGAGATCCAGGCCATCGGCGGCGTGTGCGCGAAGATCGAGGGCTTCTTCGAGCTGTGTCGCGCGCGCGGTCTGACCGGTCGGCAGGGCGTGATGCTCCCGCAGGCGAACCTGGAGCACCTCGTCCTCCGCGAGGACGTCGCGCACGCGATCAAGGAGGGGACGTTCAACCTCTACGCGGTGCAGACCGTCACGCAGGGCATCGAGGTGCTGACCGGCGTGCCCGCCGGCGAACGCGATCCGTCCGGCAAGTTCCCCGCCGGGAGCGTCTTCGGGCGCGTCGAGCGGCGCATCATCGAGATCGCCGAGCGGCTCCGCGAGGCCGAGGGCCACGCGCGCGTCCCGCCGGCGCCGGCTTCGATCGACGACGTGAGCCACGCCGACCTGAGCGAGGCCGGCGACTTTCGCGCGAAGTAGCCCCAGACCTCCGCGGCGTGCGGCGGCGGGAGTCACGCGCCGCGGTCGTGCGCCGCGACGCGTCGCGAGGCCGCGGCTCGTCGCGGTGGATCTCCGGTGATTTCCAGCGGTTTTTCCGCCGGCAGCGATTTTTGTGAAGGGCGCGACGGCGTCCTCCGTCCAAACGACGAACCTGCCCGCGTCGCGACGGTCTCGGCATCGCCGGCTCAGCGGCGTGGGGTGCGGGCAGTGCCGTACGGAGCGATCTCGTGGGGAAGATCGTCCGCGCCCGCGACGTAACGAAACGCGACTCGAGCGTCTGCACTTGGAGGAAATGCATGTCCATGGTTCGTCTTGGTTGTGTCCTTGCTTCGGTCGTCACCCTCGCTGGTCTCGTCGTCGCCTGCAGCGACGACGACACGGGCACCACCGGCAGCAGCAGCGGCAGCTCCGGCACCTCGTCGGGCGACAACGGCTCGTCGGGCGACAACGGCTCGTCGGGCGACAACGGCTCGTCGGGCGACACGGGCGACAAGTGCCAGCTCGCGCCCGGCACGTACACGACGACCTACACCACCAAGCCCGGGGGGACGGGGCCGGGCGGGGGAGCGTGCACCGACATCCCGAGCTCTGACATCGAGATCAAGGAGAGCACCGGTGACGGCGGCACCGCCGAGCCCGGCGAGGGCTGCACGATCGAGGCGGACGAGGCGACCTGCACCGTCACGACGAAGTGCACGACCACGACGTCGGGGTTCACGACGACGAGCGAGACGGTCATGACGAACAAGGACGGCAAGGTGACCGGAACGATGACGTCGAAGACGGTCAACGACGCCGACGAGAGCGTCATCTCCGACTGCTCCTACGACTTCGAGTGGGCCAAGAAGTGATCTAGTCACCGGATGGCTTGCGCGCGCGGCCGAGCCTCTCGTGGGTTCGGCCGCGTCGCCATTTGCGGCGGGAGCTTCGCCGACGGCTCGCGGGGGAGCCTTGCGGATCGCGCGCGTCGCTCGCCGCTCCGACGCGCGGATCGCGCGATCAGGTCAGGGCGCTGGCGAGCGCGGCGTAGGCGGGGGCGGCGCTCACGAAGCGCTCCTCCGGGCGCCGCGCGACGCACTGGGCGAACCACTCGTTGAAGCCGTCGGGGATCTTGTCCGAGACGCCGAGCTCGATCGCGCGCGTCCACGCGATCGGGATCGGCTCGTGGACGATCTCGTGCATCACGCCGGCGTCGTTGTCCGGCTTCTGGCAGGACCGCCAGAAGAGGCGGCCGGTGAGCATGTAGAAGGCGAGGAGGCCGAGCGCCCACACGTCCGTGGCGGTCGTGGTCGGATCGCCGATGGTCTGCTCGGGCGCCATCCAGTTCGCCGTGCCGAGCGGCGCGCCTTGCAGCGTGACGCTCTCGGCGATGATCTTCGCGATGCCGAAGTCCAGCACCTTCACGACGCGCGGAGCCCCGACCCGCTTCGCCTCGCTGAGGAAGACGTTCGCCGGCTTGAGATCGCGGTGGACGATGCCGAGCTTGTGCGCGGCGGAGAGCGCGTGGCAGAGCTGCTCGAGGTGCTCGCGGACCTGGTCCTTCGACATCGGGCCGCGCTCCTCGATGTGATCGCGGAGGGTCTGCCCCTCGAGCAGCTCCATGGCGATCCAAGGCACGTCGAGCTTGCCGTCGACGCCCGCGGCGATCGTCTGCGCGACGTGCTCGCTCGGGATCCGCGCCGCGACCTGGGCCTCGCGCTCGAAGCGCTTGTAGAGCGTGGGATCGGAGACGTACTCGCGGCGGAGGACCTTGAGCGCGCGGAGGCTCGCCGTGCTGAGCTGCTCGGCGACGTAGAGCGCGCCCATCGAGCCGCGGTTGAGCGGCCGCACCACCATGTAGTCGTTGCCGACCACGGTGCCGTACCGGACCTCGGGGAGCCCGGTGCGCGCGCGCGGCCCCGGAGGGACCTGGGACTTGTGCGGCCCGCCGTCACCCATCGGGCTCCACGATACGGCGGCTCGGGCGCGGCGGAAAGGTCGCGCTCGCGGGGCGGCCTCGTCCTCGCCGCAACCCGGGAGGCGCCCCGAGTGGTAGCCTAGCGGCCCTCCCATGAGCCGACGAGCGCGTGCCCTTCGTCCCCTCGACCGCGTCGTGAGGTCCTAGTGTCGAGCAGCCGGAACCCCTCGGAGCCGCAGGCGAGCCGGCGCGCGGTGGCCCAGATCGAGCTCGCCTCGCTCCTCCGGCCGGAGCTGGAGGAGCTCCGCGCGTACGTGCCGCACGATCCGCCGGGGATCCGCGTGAAGCTCGACGCGAACGAGGCGCCGCCGTCGTCGTCGCCCGCCGTCCGTGAAGCGGTGGAGCGCGCGGTGGCGGGCGTGGCGCTCGAGCGCTACCCGGATCCGCGCGCGCTCCGGCTCAAGGAGGCGATCGCGCGGCGGACCGGCGCCCGCCCGGACGAGCTGCTCGTCGGATCGGGCTCGGACGAGGTGATCGCGCTCGTGCTCACCGCGCTCGCGCGGCCGCGCGAGCGCAACCCGCAGCCGGTGGTCTTGATGCCGGCGCCCACGTTCGTGATGTACCGCGTGAGCGCGCGCGGTCACGGCCACAAGCCCGTCGAGGTCCCGCTCGACGCGTCGTGGGACCTCGACGCGCCGACGATGAAGCGCGCGATCGAGATGATGCGCCCGAACGTCGTGTTCGTCGCCAGCCCGAACAACCCGACCGGCAACCGCGTCGACGACGCGCGGCTGCGCGCCGTCGTCGAGGCCGCGACCGGCGTCTTCACGATCGTGGACGAGGCCTACGTCGACTACGCCGCCGAGGGCTCGGTCCGCGGCTGGCGCGAGGAGCACCCGAACCTCGGCGTCCTCCGCACCGTCAGCAAGATCGGGCTCGCGGCGCTCCGCGTGGGGTGGCTCGAGGCCGACAGCGCGCTCGTCGCCGAGATCGACAAGGTGCGTCAGCCCTTCAACCTGAGCGCGACGAGCCAGGCCGCGGCCGCCGCGGTCCTCGAGGACGCGTGGGACGACGTGCTCCGCGACGTGGCGCGCGTGGTGCGAGCGCGGGGCGAGCTCTCGGCGGCCGTCGCGGAGATCGACGGCTTCTCGGTGACGCCGAGCTCGGCGAACTTCCTCTGGGTGAAGACGCCCGGCTCGGCGGAGGCGGTCTACGACGCGCTGGTGAAGGAGGGCGTGCTCGTGCGGAGCTTCCACGCGTCCGGCGGTCGCCTCGGGGCGCAGCTGCGCGTCACGGTCGGGAGCGACGCGGACAACGACGCGCTCGTCGGCGCGCTCCGGCGCGCGCGGGAGGTCGCGTGACGCGCCTCGCGAGGATCGCGGGCGCGCTCGGGCTCGCTTCGCTGGCGCTCGGGTGCGGCGCGGAGTCGAAGGTCGTACGGGTCTACGACGGGCGCATCGTCGAGGGGACCTACGTGCCGCCCGAGGCGTACGCCGCGTACCTGAGGGGCGTGCTCGCCGAGGAGGCCGGCGATCTCCGCTCTGCGCTCTCGGCCTACGAGCGGGCGGCGCGGGAGGACGACGAGGACCCCGAGCCGCTCACGCGCATCGGCGACCTGCGCTGCAGGCTCGACCCGAAGAACAAGGGCGCCGACGACGCGCTCTCGCGCGCGCTCCGCATCGACCGGACGTACGCGCCGGCCATCGCGGCGAAGGCGCGCTGCGCGGCGGCGCGCGGCGACGCGGCGGGGGGCGTCGCGATCGTCGAGACGATCGCCTCCGAGGACCGGACGAGCGCCGGGCTCGAGGCGCTCTTCGTCCGTCTCGCCGCGGCGCGCCCCGACTCGGCGGCGGATCGGATCGCGCGCGACCGCGCCGTCGCGCTGACGCTGGCGAGCGGCGAGGACCCGGCGGCGTGGGACGCCCTCGTCGCGTGGGGCCGCGGGAAGGCGGACGGGGAGCTCCTCGCGCGCGGCCTCGAGGGGCTCCTCGGCGTCGCGCCGCTGCGCAGCCGAGAGGTCGAGGCGGGGGCGCTCGAGCTGCTCGGCGTGGGGCACGCGGGGCTCGCGCGACGGGTCGCGGCGCGCGTCGCCGACGCGCCGGCGGAGCTCGGCGTCGTCGCCGTCCACGACCCGACGGTGGCGCGCCTCGCGATCGACGAGGCGCTCCTCGCCGGCGATCTCGAGCGCGCCGAGCCGGCGCGCGACGCGCGCGGTCACGTCGCGCTCTCCGAGGTCGCCGCGCGCGCGCTCATCCTGAGAGGCCGGAGCTCGCCGCGCGCGTCGCGCGGAGCGCTCGGCGCCGATCCGAGCGCGGGCGGCGTGGCGATGGTGCTGGCCGCGCTCGCCGCGCGTGGGCCGTCGCCCGCGCTCGGCATTCGCGCTCCCCGAGGCAAGGACACGACCGATCCCGTCGGCGGCGTGCGTCTTCGTCCTCGCCCAGCGCCTCGCCGCGCTCGACACGCCCGAGACGGCGCGCCTCTGGGCGTCGCGCGTGGCGCCCCTGCCGATGGCGCCGCACGATCCGGTCACGGGGCCGCTCGCGGTCGACCTCGCCGCGCGCGGCGTCCTCGCCGAGGCGGCGCTCCCGCTCGAGCTCCGGCTCGAGCTCGCCGCGCGCCGGCGGGAGCCGCCGCCGCCGGTCGACGTGGCCGCGCTCGACAAGCACGTCGTCGACGCGAAGCACGCGCTCCTCTGGCACCTGTTGATCGATCCCAACGGTACGCCGGCGAAGACGCTGCTGTCGCGGATGCACGGGGCGGCCGAGCGCGATCCGATCGTCGGCTTCGCGCTGGCGCGGGCGGCGCTCGCGTCCGTCCCGGGAGCGCCGGGCGCGTCCCCCGCGTGGGCGCCCGCGCTCCGGGCGATCGCCGCGTCGCCGTCGCACCCGCTCTTGCTCGCGGTCGCGCTCGAGATCGCGAAGCGGGGAGGGCGGGCCGAGGACCTCCCGCCCGCGCGCGCGCGCCTGATGGCCGTCGCGCGGACGCCGGCCGAGCACGCGCTCGCGACGGAGTGACGCGTTCGCCGGCGCGGTCGTGGGAGCGCCGCGTTCGCCGGCGGTCGTGGAGCGCCGCGCGCGCCCCGCCAGGCGCGGAGGCGCCGCGCGGTCAGTGGAGCCGCGGCTGGGGGCCGGCGTCGATCGGGGCGCCGGCGTCGGGCGGCGTCTTGTAGACGAGCTCGAGATCGACGCGCAAAACGACGTCCTCCGTGATCACGACCTCCTTGGACGCGTCGGCGTCGGGGATCTTCGGGTGCGACGTGTTCACGGTCACCTTGCCGACGGGGATGCCGTCGATGCGGTAGGTCCCGCCGACCTTCGACGACGTGTGGAGCGGGTGGAGGAACGCGTAGAGGTCGTCGGCGACGTACGTCCGATCGTGATCGACGAGGCGGTAGTGCCCCGGCTTCTTCGGATAGAGCTTCACCGCGTCGCCGCCGGGCGTCGCCATCATCAGCACGCTCGAGTCGCTCGGCTCGAGCTTCGGGGCCCAGAAGTCCTTCGAGAGGTTCTTCACCTCGAGGCGCTGACCGAAGGTCATCGTCACCGTCCGCGTCGAGAACCCGCAGCCCCGGATGGTGACCTCGGTGGCCTCGTCCTTCTCCGGGACGAAGAAGTTGCCGTACCCGGTGATCGCGACGACCGCGTCCGCGAGCCAACGCTTGTCTCCCGCGGGGCCCTCGCGGAAGGCGTGCCCGTAGATCTGCGCGGCGTCCGGGCAGCGCTTGAAGTTGCCCGGCGTCTCCGGCGCCGGATCGCCGGTGACGGTGATGGTCCCCTCGACGCTGCCCGTGGGGCCCGCGTACGCCGGAAGCTTCTGCGGGTTGACCATCTTCGCGACGGACGCCGTCGGGATCGGGATCGCGTTCAGCGGCGCGGCGTCGGGGATGGTGGTCGCGATCGGCGCCGCGTCTTCGAGCGAGACTTGAGGCTTGGAGCAGCCGTCGCACCCGACGACGGTCAGGGCGAGGAGGCCGGAGGCGAGGACCGCGGGCTTCAACGCTCGACGTCAGCCGCCCGGCGGGCCGAAGATGCTCGCGGCCTTGATGGCGACGTCGAGCGACTGGCTCGGGACGATGCCGAGGATGAGGACGAGGACCGCCGAGAGGATGAGCGCGGCGGCGACGTAGCCCGACTTCATCGGCGTCGCGACCGGAGCGCCGGCGGCGGGCTCGCGCATGTACATGAACACGAGGACGCGCAGGTAGTAGTACGCGCCGATGACGCTGTTCACGAACGCGATGATCGTGAGGAGGTAAAAGCCCGAGTCCATCGCCGCGCGGAAGACGAACCACTTGCCGAAGAAGCCGGCCGTGGGCGGGATGCCCGCGAGCGAGACGAGGAAGAGGGAGAAGGCGAGCGCCGCCGCCGGGTGGCGGCGGCCGATGCCGGCGAGGTCCTCGTAGGTCACCGCCTCGGCGCCCTTGCGGCCGCAGAGGATGAGCGCGCCGAACGCGCCCGCCGTCGAGACCGTGTACGTGAGGAGGTAGAAGAGGACGCTCGACGTCGCCTCGGGCATCGAGCGCGCCGCGGCGACGACGCCGACGAGGAGGTAGCCGGCGTGGGCGATGCTCGAGTAGGCGAGCATGCGCTTGACCGACTCCTGCTGTCCGGCGACCAGGTTCGCGACGGTCATCGTGAGGACGGCGATCCACGCGAGGACCGGCGGCCAGCCCGCGGACCACGACATGAGGCCCTTCTCGGTGAAGCAGGTGAGCATCACGCGGAGGAGCATCGCGAAGGCGCCGGCCTTCACGACCGCGGCCATGTAGGTGGTCGCCGGGGTCGGCGCGCCCTCGTACGCGTCCGGCGCCCACATGTGGAACGG
This sequence comes from Labilithrix sp., assembly GCA_019637105.1. GTDB lineage: Bacteria > Myxococcota_A > Polyangia > Polyangiales > Polyangiaceae > Labilithrix. Next base: position 8,882 of record JAHBWF010000061.1, on the reverse strand, counting down.
GACGGCGCTCACCTTGAAGACGAGGCCCGTGAGGACGAGCACGAGCGCGACGATGATCATCGTCTTGTGCGGGCCGCCCGCGCGGACGGCCTCGCCGATGCCGGCGAGATCGGTGTGGCCCGTCGCGCCGTAGAGGAGCGCGAACCCGTAGAGGAGCAGCGCGGCGGCGAACGAGCCGAGGAGGAAGTACTTGAGCGCGCCCTCGGCGGAGCGCGGAGACGTGCGGCGGAACGCCGTCAGCGCGTAGGCGCCCAGCGACATCGTCTCGAGCCCGAGGAACACGATGAGCGCGTCCCCGGCGGACGCGACCATCATCGCGCCGACCGTCGAGAAGAGGAGGAGCGAGTAGAACTCGCCGCGCTCCATCTCGTGCTCGCGGAGGTAACCGCCGGCGAGGAGCGCGGCGATCGCGCCGCCGAGGCAGAGCAGCCCGTCGAAGAAGATCGAGAAGCGATCGATGACGAGCCAGGGGACGATGAGCTCCTTCTCGGCGACGTCCTCGACGCCGTACAGCCACGCGCCGACGGAGAAGGCGAAGCCCGCCCCGAAGACGATGGTGCAGCCGAGCGCGAGGCCGGCGGTGCGGTTGTGCTTCGGGCCGAAGGCCTCGGCGAGCATCAACAGGAGCGCGCCGGCGCCGATGACGAGGAGCGGAGAGAGGATGAAGGCGAGGGCCATGGGGATCTTTCCGCTTCAGTGACCGTGGGGATCGCCGGCGGGGGCGCCGTGTGGATTGATGCGAAGACCCGACGGGGCGCCGCCGGGCGAGCCTCCGGCGGGCTGAGCGTCGCTCGCCTCGTCCGCGCCGGCCGCGCCGTCGGCGGACGTCAGCGCCGCGGGGGCGCCGGGGCGCCGGGGTCCGATGCGGATGGGCCCGTCGTAGTATTTGCCGCCGGTGCCCGACTTCGCGCGGTAGTCGTAGTCGGCGAGGACGCGCTCGACGGCGCCGTGCATCCGGTCGGTGAGGATGCCGGGCGCGAAGCCGAACAGGAACATCGCGATCACGAGCGGCGCGATCGCGACGAGCTCGCGCGGCGCCATGTCGGGGAGGTGCTTGTTCTCGTCGCGCGTGACCGGCCCGAAGAACATCTTCTGGACCGCGGTCAGCATGTAGAGCGCCGCGAGGATGACGCCGAGCGCCGCGCCGACCGACTGGATCCCGGCGACGTGACCGAGCTTGTCCGACGAGAAGGTGCCGGTGATGATCAAGAACTCGCCGACGAACCCGTTCAGGCCGGGGACGCCGATGCTCGCCATCGACGCGATGACGAAGAGCGTCGCGTAGATCGGCATCGGCTTCGCGAGCCCGCCGAAGTCGTCGAGCATGCGCGTGTGGCGGCGGTCGTAGATCACGCCGACGAGGAGGAAGAGCGCGCCGGTCGTGATGCCGTGGTTGATCATCTGGAGGATCGAGCCCTCGATCGACCCCTGCGTCGCCGCGAAGAGGCCGAGCATCACGTAGCCGAGGTGCGCGACCGACGAGTACGCGACCAGGCGCTTGACGTCGTCCTGCCGCCACGCGCAGAGCGCGCCGTACAGGATGCCGCCGAGGACCGCGACGCCGCCGAGGGTCGCCGCGAGCTCGCCGCACGCCTCGGGGAAGAGGCCCATGCAGAAGCGGAGGTACCCGTAGGTGCCCATCTTGAGCATGACGGCCGCGAGGATGACCGAGCCGGCCGTCGGCGCCTCGGTGTGCGCGTCGGGCAGCCACGTGTGGACCGGCCACATCGGGACCTTCACGAAGAAGGAGATCGCGAAGCCGGCCCACAGCCAGAGCTGGACGTGGCGCGGCAGCTGGAGCCGCTGCAGCTCGAAGAAGTCGAACGACGCGTTGCCGCCGGTGACGCGGCCGTACGTGTACGCGAGGTACAGGATGGCGGCGAGCATGAGGAGGCTGCCCGCCATCGTGTAGAGGAAGAACTTGAGCGCCGCCTTGATGCGGTTCGTCCCGCCCCAGACCCCGATCATGACGTACATCGGGATGAGCATCAGCTCCCAGAAGACGTAGAACATGAAGAGGTCGAGCGCGACGAACGCGCCGATCATCCCGGCCTCGAGCAGGAGGAGCGAGAAGCACCAGTCCTTGATGCGCGTGCTGACGCTGCCGAAGGACGCGTACGCGGCGATCGGCGTGCTGAAGAGCGTCAGGACGACGAGCCAGAGCGAGATGCCGTCGAGGGCGACGTGCCAGTGGATGCCGAAGCGCTCGATCCACACCACGTCGTGGTTGAAATGGAACGTCCGGCCCATGTCGACGCGGAGCAGCGGGAGCGCCGCGAACAGCGTCCCGAGCATCACGATCAGCGTCGTCGCTTTGAGGAGGCGCGGCGCCTGGCGCGGCAGGAAGAGGATCGCGACGGCGCCTGCCAGCGGGAAGCCGATGAGCCACGACAGGAGGGTGCTCGTCTCCTCCGGCGCGGGGGCGCCGTCGGCGGTCTCCACGAGGGCCGCGCTCGGCCACATGGTCGAGACGAAGAGCGCGAAGAGCCCGGCGATCAGCGCGATCGGGAGGCGGACGCGCCAGGAGTGACCCTGCGGGACCAACCAGGCGACGACCGCCGAGACGAGGAGCGGCAGGACCGACCCGATCGCCGCGTTGGTCGCGCTGAACGAGGCCACGTCCTTGTCGGAGGCGCGCCCGAGCAGCTGCGTCGCGACGACCGCGAGGATGACGAGGCCGAGGAGGACGAAGAGCGGCGTCGTCCACGCCGGACGACCGGCGGGGGACGGAGGCAGCGCGGGCGTAGAGGTCTTGGTGGCCATGGCGCTGCTCACTGCTCCCTGATCTGGGCGGCGCCCGCGGGCTGCGCCGGTCGCGTGATGGTGAACGCCTTCGAGCCGACGCGGCCGAACGCGTTCTTCACCTCGAGCTTCACCGTCTGGCTCTTGCCGTCGGCGATGTGCACCTTGAGGTTGTCGGTCTCGGAGAAGTCCTTGGTCTGGGGCTCCTTCGTCGCGTCCGGGTACCAGCGGAACTCGTAGCCCGGACCGGGGCCGGCCTGGAGCGTGTAGTCGCCGTCCTGCTCGACGACGGTGAAGTCCGCGTGCGGCTGGACGAAGAACCAGCCGAGCGCGAGGACGCCGACGACCATCACCGCGGCGTACACGTGGACGACGCCGTTCTGGATGACGCGGAGGACCGTGCCGGTCGCCGCGACGACGAGCGCCGTGAGGCGCGCGAGGACGAAGTCGATGATGCCCTGGTCGACCGAGGCGGCGGTGTCGGCGAGGGCGTCCACGCCGGACACGACGGTCTTGTCGTACGCCTCGTCGACGCGCCACTTCTCGAGCGCCAGCTTGTAGAGGCGCGGCACCTTGAGCATCATCTCGCGCGCGGGCTTGCCCTTCTCCTTCACGTAGACCCAGTACGCGAGGCCGCTGCCGGCCGCGAACGCGGTGAACGCGCCGAAGGTCGAGACGAGCTCGCGCGTGTGCGCCGTGTGGTGATCGGCGAGCGTGATGCCGCGCGCCGCGTCGCTGAACACGGGGTCGAGCCAGTGCTCGAGCGGGAGGAAGGAGAACGTCGAGACGACGAGCTTGATCGCCGCCGGGTTGAAGATGCCCGCGACGATCGCCGCGGCGGCGAGGATGAGCAGCGGGATCGTCATCGAACGAGGTGACTCGTGCGGCGGCGGGCCCGGCTGCGAGAGGTCGTCGTGGTGGTGGTGATCGCCGTCCTCGGCGTCCTCGTCCTCGGCGTGGCCGTGGTCGTCGTGGTGGCTCTTGGACAGCTGCGACGGGCGGCCGATGGTCCACCCGCGGAAGTCGCCCCAGAAGGTCTGGAAGACGAGGCGCATCATGTAGAAGGCCGTCAGCGTCGCGGCGACGACGCCCATCCCCCAGAGCAGCCACGGGGCCCACGAGGGCCACTGCCAGGGCGCGGCGCCGTTGGCGAGCTTCACGCCCGTCGGGGTCTCGATGAGCACGCGCGCGAGGATCTCGTCCTTCGAGAAGAAGCCGCTCGTGCCCGGGAAGCCGATGATGCAGAGCGTGGACGCGAGGAAGGTGCCGTACGTCAGCGGCATGTACCTCCGGAGGCCGCCCATGTTGCGCATGTCCTGCGAGCGCTCCTCGTCGTGGATGCGCGCGTGCATCGCGTGGATCACGCTGCCGGCGCCGAGGAAGAGGCAGGCCTTGAAGAAGGCGTGCGTGAAGACGTGGAAGAAGCCGGCGGTGAAGGCGCCGACGCCGACGCCCAGCACCATGAAGCCGAGCTGGCTCACGGTGGAGTAGGCGAGGACCTTCTTGATGTCGTTCTGGACGACGGCGATCGTCGCCGCGAGCAGCGCCGTGGCCGCGCCCGTGAACGCGACGACGATCATCGCCGCCGGCGAGAGGACGAACACGAAGGAGAGGCGGCAGACGAGGTAGATGCCCGCCGTGACCATCGTGGCCGCGTGGATGAGCGCGGAGACCGGCGTCGGACCGGCCATCGCGTCGGGGAGCCAGACGTAGAGCGGGATCTGCGCGCTCTTGCCGGTCGCCCCGAGGAAGAGCATGAGCCCGACCGCGGTGGCCGCGGTGATCGTCCACGGCTTGTCCGGCTGAAGGTTGTGCAGCGGGATGCGGATGCCGGCGATGACGTAGTCCTCGAACTTGCCGCCGCCGATCGGCCAGAGGTGGATCGGACCGGGGCGGTCGCTCGTCACGACGAGGTCGTTGGCGTGGCGCTGGATGCCGTCCCAGTCGAGCGCGCCGCAGTACACGACGAGCAAGAACATCGCGACGATCAGGCCGAAGTCGCCGACGCGGTTCGCGATGAAGGCCTTCTTGCCGGCGGCGGCGTTCGGGAGCTTGCCGTACCAGAAGCCGATGAGCAGGTACGAGCAGAGCCCCACGCCCTCCCAGCCGACGAAGAGCACCGGCAGGCTGTCCCCGAGGATGAGGACGAGCATCGAGAAGATGAAGAGGTTCAGGTAGCAGAAGAAGCGCCAGTACCCCTTGTCCTCGCGCATGTACTCGGACGCGTAGACGTGGATGAGGAAGCCGACGCCCGTGACGACCAGCATCATCACGCCGGAGAGCGCGTCGACGCTGAACTTGAGGTCGATCGCGATCTTGCTCCCGTTCGGGCCCGAGACGCGCATCCACTCCCAGGCGAGCCAGGAGAGCTTCGTGTGCGCGGCCTCGCCGTGGGCGGTGTGGGCCGCGTCGACGGCGGAGTCGAGCGCGATGAACGTGGCGATCGCGGCGGCGAAGCTGACGCCCACCGCGGAGAGCGCCATCATCCTCACAGCCTGCTTGCCGAGACGCCGTCCGAAGACGCCGTTCACGAACGCCCCGAGGAGCGGCATCAGGAGAACGACCGCGATAAGCGAGAAGTCGTTCTGCGAGAAAAGGTCGAGGAAGGGCTTCATCGTCTCAGTTCTTGAGCAAGTCGGCTTCGTCGGACCGCACCGTACGGCGGATGCGGAACAGGGACAGGACGATCGCGAGGCCGACGGCGACCGAGGCCGCGGCGACCGCGATGATGAAGAACGCGAACACCTGGCCGGTGTGCGCGTTGTTGTGCGTCGGGAGGCGGTTGAACGCGACGAGCGCGACGTTCACCGCGTTCAACATCACCTCGATGCTCATCAGCGCGACGATGACGTTCCGGCGCACGAGGAAGCCGACGCCGCCGATCGTGAAGAGGATCGCCGAGAGCGCGACGTAGTGTTCGACGGGGATCACGGGGCCTCCCGGGTGATGCCGCCCGCGGTGCGGGGAGCCTGTCCGGCGTGGGGGACGTTCTCGGCCTCGAGCGTGGCGGCGCCGCTGATCGCGGGGTCGGACTTGTGGCGCCCGCGCGCGACGGCCACGGCGCCGACGATCGCGACCATCAAGAGCGCGCTCGAGAGCTCGAAGGGCACGAGGCCCTGCGAGAAGATGATGCGCCCGAAGGCGTCGACGCTGCCGAAGTCGCCCGTCGGGCTGGGGTAGCCCGTCGGACCGATCGTGCTCTTCGGCGACGAGCTGACGAGCAGCGCCATCGCCCCGAGGCCGGTCGCGCCGAAGAGCCCCGCGCCGATGAGGCGCGGGATGCGCCCGCGGTGGTCGGACGGCGTCGACGCGCTCGGCCCGAGGAGCATGATGACGAACAGGAAGAGGACGACGATCGCCCCCGCGTAGACGATGAGCTGGATCGCCGCGAGGAACTGCGCGTGGAGCGCGAGGAAGAGCCCCGCGATCGACAGGATCATCAGGAGCAGGCCCATGGCCCCGCGGATCGGGTTCTTCGCGCCGACCGTCCCGAGCGCCCCGAGCACGGCGAAGAGCGCGCACGCGTAGAAGTAGACGTAGCCGATCGCGCTCATGACTGCCCCCACGCGCCGACGGCGAGGCGCGCGTCTTTGCCTTTGCGTTCGCCCTTCACGTACGCCTCGAACTCCTTGCGGAACTTCTTCAGGTAGCCGAGCGCCGGCATCGCCGTGCCCTCGCCGAAGGCGCAGATCGTGTTGCCCATGATGCCGTTCGCGACGTCGTGGAGCGTGTTCAGCTCGTCCATCGAGCAGGTGCCGTCCATCAGCTTCTCGGCGATGCGGAGCAGCCAGCCCGAGCCCTCGCGGCACGGCGTGCACTGCCCGCACGACTCGTGGCGGTAGAACTGCATCAGGTTGTGGAAGCAGGCGACCGGGTCGGTCCCCTCGGCCATGACGGTCGCGCAGCAGGTGCCGAGCATCGTCCCCATGTTGCGGAACGTGTCGACGCCGAGCGGGACGTCGAGGACGCTCTTGCCGTGCCAGGCGTGGAGCGGCGACTTCTCGTCCGGCGCGTGGACGACGTCCTCGGCGCGGAGCACCGGCGTCGACGAGCCGCCCGGGATCACCGAGTGCAGCGCCTTGTCGTCGAGGAGGCCGCCGCCGAGGTCGTAGATCAGCTCGCGCAGCGTGAGGCCGACGCAGCACTCGTAGACGCCCGGCTTCTTGACGTGCCCGTTGACGCCGAACAGGCGAACTCCGCCGTCATTGAGGTGGTGGATCGACGAGAGCTTGGAGAACTCCTCGCAGCCGAGGTTGAACGCCGTCGGGACGGCGGCGATGGTCTCGAGGTTGTTCACCGTCGTCGGGCAGCCGAAGGCGCCGGCCTGCGCGGGGAAGGGGGGCTTCAAGCGCGGCTCGCCGCGCTTGCCCTCGAGGGAGTTGAGCAGCGACGTCTCCTCCCCGCAGATGTAGGCGCCCGCGCCGGTGTGGACGTACACCTCGACGGGGTAGTCCTTCCCGAACGGGTTCTTGCCGAGGTAGCCCTTGGCCTTCGCCTCCTTGATCGCGCCCCAGAGCCGCGCCTTGGAGAGGTGCAGCTCGTCGCGCACGTAGATGTACGCGGCGTGCGCGCCGATCGCGTAGCAGCCGATGATGCAGCCCTCCACGCACGCGTGGGGGTTGAGCTCCATCAGCGTGCGGTCCTTGTGGGTCCCGGGCTCGCCCTCGTCGGCGTTGATGACGAGGTACGCGGGCTTGGTCGGGTGGGGCCGCATGAAGCTCCACTTGACGCCCATCGGGAAGCCGGCGCCGCCGCGGCCGCGGATGTTCGCCTTCTTCGCCTCGTTGACGACGTCGGCGGGCGACATGGTGGTGAGCACCTTGCGCGCCGCCTGGTAGCCCCGCGCCTCGCGCTCGTAGGTCGCGAGCGTCCAGCCCTCGGGGAGCCCGTACACCTTGGTGAGGTAGTTGGTCTGCTTCAGCATCAGCTTCTCTGCAGGCGCTCGAGGATCGCGTCGACGTCCGCCGGCGTGAGGTTCTCGTAGTAGTCCTTGTCGACCTGCATCATCGGGGCGGTGCCGCAGCTCGCGAGGCACTCGGCCGTGCGCAGCGTGATCTTGCCGTCGGGCGTCGTCTCGCCCGCCTTGATGCCCAGCTTCTTCTCGCAGTAATCGAGCATCTCGCCCGCGCCGCGGAGCGCGCACGGGAGCGTGCGGCACACCCAGAGCTGGTGCTTGCCGACCTTGTGCTGGTTGAACAGCGTATAGAACGTGACGACGCCCTTCACGTGCGCCGGCGGGAGATCGAGGCGATGCGACACCCAGGTGACGACGTCGTCGTCGATGTATCCGTGCTGATCCTGACAGAGGTGGAGCGCCGGGATGCACGCCGCCATCTTCGTCGGGTACCGGGTGAGGATCTCGGCGAGCTCGCGTTCGCGTTCGGGGGTGAGGGCGAAGGGCATGGAGGGTGCGCGCTTTCGAAAGTGAGCGAGAGACGAGACTCACGGAAGGAGTCGACGGGGCGAAGCCCCTTCCGGGCACAGCGAGGAAGAGCCAAGAAAAACAGGGCTTTTGCGCGCGCGCACGCTAGGGCCACAGGTGCTCGTATGTCAAGGGACCTCTCGGCGTGGAAGCGCGCATCTATTGCGCCTCCGCCCGGCTCGAGGTGTCGGCGGGGGACGACGCGGGCTCCCGGTGCTCGCGCCGCCTCGCGCGCGACGGACGGTCGCGTTCGTGCGCCCGACGCGCGCGACCCGGCGCGGCTCGGCTCGTGGCCGTCGCGCGCGGCGGCGCCGTAAGCACGCGTTCCGACAGCCGTGCTCGATGCGGCGGCGCGATGTTAACCCTTAACTCCGCGGAGACGTGCCGCTATGCTGCCGCGGTCGTTCCGGCGCGCTCGCCATCGCTTCTGCGGAGGTTCTCTGTGTTCTGTCCGAACTGTGGGACTCAAAATCAGGAAACCGCTCAGACCTGCACCAAGTGCGGGTTCTCGATGAAGAGCGCCGCGCCGAAGTTCAAGGGGACGATGTTGATGATGAATCAGGCCGGCGGGCCGGGCTCGCTCCCCGGGCCGCCCCCGCCGGCGGCGCCGCCCCCCGCCGCCGGCCCCTCGAGCGTCGGCGTCGGCGCTCCGAGCGCGGGCGCGGCTCCGGGCACCCCGAGCCGCTTGAAGGGGACGATCGTGGGCGTCGCCCCGCCG
>JAHBWF010000060.1 GCA_019637105.1 Labilithrix sp. | reverse complement strand
AACGAGGGACGGTTCGACCGATGCACGGTCGAGCGAACCACGGTGACGTCAAACGGTCGAGCGAGACGAACGGTCGAGCGAGCGACGCGCGGCGAGCGATCCCCCGAAACAAAACGGGTCCGCGAAGAAGCAGTCGAGCGACGCAACGGTCGAGCGATCCCTCGCGCGGCGAGCCGAACGGTCGAGCGTACAGCCGCGACGTCCCACGCTCGAGCGAGACAAACGGTTGAGCGAGCGATGCATGGTCGAGCGAACCACGAGACGAAACGGTCCGCGCGACGCAACAGGCGAGCGGATTCACGGTCGCGACGCAACGGTCGAGCGGATTCACGGTCGCGACGCAACGGTCGAGCGGATTCACGGTCGCGACGCAACGGTCGAGCGGATTCACGGTCGCGACGTAACGGTCGAGCGGATTCACGGTCGCGACGCAACGGTCGAGCGGAATCGCGGTCGCGACGCAACGGTCGAGCGAGGCAACGGTCGAGCGAGGTGCTCAGCGTTCGCGCCCGAAGTCATGCAGGAGAGGCGAGGTAGCGGGCGTCATCCGTGACGAATGCCTCGCTCGCGTTCGGCGGCGAACGCTCTCGCTGGCACTCGCCTCCCTACCCTGCTCTCAGACTGTGCAGATCTTCGCTTCGCGCTGAGTCCATCGCTGTGCGCGACGTCAGCCTCCGCCGTTCGACGGCCTCCGCGCGCTCCGTCCCGACAGCGTTCGCCGCGCGTCAAATTCGCTCGAAAGGACCTCGCGTCCGCGCTCGCGAGGTGGCCGAGCCGGGGCATGTCGGTTGCTCGACGCCCACCCGCGACTCGCCCGACGCGGGGACGTGGGCTCGCCTGCGATCGCACGCAGGCGGCTCTCCATAGTGAGACGACCAAGGAGTACCGTCATGAAAAGGCATTTCTCTGTGAGCGGTGTTGTGCTCGGTATGCTCGCTGCCGCACTGGCTGGCTGTGGGGACGAGCAGGCAAACGCGCCGCAACAGACCAAGTCTGCGATCACGTCGCGTGGCTTCGCCGTCAACGGTTGCACCGGTACCGGCATCTTCGACATCAACTCGAACAACCTCATCGACTTCGTCGCCCTCGACCAGTCGTCGTTCTCGAACGTCAACGCGCAGCTGTTCGCGCTCGATCAGAACAACCAGCAGACGCTGATCGCGAGCACCGCGAACTCGAGCGCGCTCGACAGCTCGTTCACCTCGATGCTCGACGAGGTCTCGAACTTCACCAGCGCGTACCAGCAGGCGAACCTGCTCGCGCAGCAGAACGCGGCCAGCTGGCAGAACGCCACCGCCATCGACACGATGGACAGCACGTCGATCGCGACGACCGCGAACATCGCGAACACGGCGGCGACGGGCACCAGCACGCAGTTCGCGCGGAACCAGGCCTCGGGCTACAACAACGTGTGGTCGTCGAACGACGCGAACACGTGGTCGAGCGCCGCCAACGCCGCGCAGTCGGCCAACGCCGCCAACGCCGGCGCGTTCAACGCGGCGAGCTCGGAGGCGAACAACTGGGCGAACTCCGGACAGTTCGCGAACGCCGCCCAGGGCGCCAGCAACGTCGCCAACTCGGCGCGCAACGCCGGCTCGGCGACGGACGCCTTCAGCGCGGCCAACGCGGCGCAGTTCAGCGACGCGAACACCTACGCGACCAACGCCGCCAACTCGGCGCGCAACGCCGGCTCGGCGACGGACGCCTTCAACGCGGCCAACGCGGCGCAGTTCAGCGACGCGAACACCTACGCGGCGAACGGCTCCAACCTGGCGAGCAACGCGGGCTCCGCGGCCAACGCGGTCAACGCGGCCAACGCGGCGCAGTACGCCGACGCGACCCAGGGCGCCTCGAACATCGCCAACTCGGCGACCAACGCGGGCTCCGCCACCAACGCGGCCAACGCGGCCAACGCGGCGCAGTACGCCGACGCGACCCAGGGCGCCTCGAACATCGCCAACTCGGCGCGCAACGCCGGCTCCGCCACGAACGTGGCGAACTCGGCCAACGCGGCGCAGTACGCGGACGCGGCCCAGGGCGCCTCGAACGTCGCCAACTCGGCGCGCAACGCCGGCGTGACGTCGAACGCGCTCAACGCGGCCAACACCGCCCAGAGCTCCGACGCCTTCAACGGCGCGAACACGTTCGCGACGCAGTTCGGCATCGGCGCGGCCCCCGTCGGCTGGGGCTGGGGCGGCTTCGGCTGGGGCGACATCGCGAACGTCGGCGCGTTCAACATGAACTCGGTGTTCAACAACGCGCGCTCGAGCTCGCTCAACAACATCCTCGCGGCGCAGAACAACAGCGCCTACGCGAACATGTTCGACAACAACTTCTCGAACGTGTTCAGCAACGCGCGCTCCGGGTCGTTCGATCAGCTCAGCGCGATCCAGAACAACAGCGCCTACGCGAACATGTTCGACAACAACCTCGCGAACGTGTTCAGCAACGCGCGCTCCGGGTCGTTCGACCAGCTCAGCGCGATCCAGAACAACAGCGCCTACGCGAACATGTTCGACAGCAACTTCTCGAACCTCGCCAGCAACGCTCGCTCGGCGTCGTTCGATCAGCTCGCCGCGGCGCAGAACACCAGCGCCTACGCGAACATGTTCGACAACAACTTCTCGAGCCTCGGCAGCAACGCCCGCTCGGCGTCGTTCGATCAGCTCGCCGCGGCGCAGAACACCAGCGCCTACGCGAACATGTTCGACAACAACTACTCGAACGTGTTCAGCAACGCGCAGCAGGCGGCGTTCGACCAGGTCGCGGCGAACTCGCGCAACGCGGTCACGTCGAACTCGTACAACAACGTGAGCTCGTTCGACTCGGTCCAGAACCAGGCGAACCTGCACAACGACAACCTGACGCAGGACGCGTACAACACCGGCAACTTCGTGCGCAACACGACCGGCTACGCGGACTTCGCGAACGTGGCGAACAACGCGACGACGCTCAGGAACCTCGCCAGCGTCAACCGGAACGCGTCGGCTGCGGCGCTCAACTCCGGCTCGCTCAACCAGAGCAACAACCTCGCGAGCCAGACCGCTGCTTCGCAGAGCACGGCCCGCGCGATGAACCAGCAGGTCGCCCAGCAGTACCAGGCGATGACGAACCTCCAGCAGTTCTCGTCGAACAACATGGTGCTCGCCGTCAACGCCACGGCGAACAACCAGAACGCGGTCCTCAACGTGTTCACGGGCAACTCGGCCAACAACGTCGCCGCGAACCAGAGCTTCGCGCAGACGTTCCCCGGTTGCGGCATCGGCCTCGGCGGCGTGGGCGTCATCGCCCCCGTGGTCGGCCCGGTGATCGCGCCCGCCGCGGTCGAGGCTGTCGAGGCGGCGCCGCTCGGCGACCGCGTCGCGAAGCCGGAGTGACGGACGCCGCTCTCGTAGCAAGTCCGTAGCTCGTGCCGCCGCAGAGGTCGTGGCTGGTCCGCGGCCTCTGCGGTCGGCGCTCGCGTCTCGGGTCTCGTCGTTCGGTCGGGCTCGGCCCGCCCACCTCGGAGCTTCACATGCACTCGTCTCAGCTCATGATCCCTGAGGACCTCCGGCCCTCGGCGCGTCCGGTCAGACCGCTCGCCGCGATGGGAGTGACCATCGCGAGCTGGGTCCTCGGCTGCGCGCTCGCGACCGAGCCCAACAACGACGCCCGATCCGGGCTGCAGAGCGGCGGCCCGATGATGGGCTGCTTCATGACGGCGAAGATCGACTGCCCGCTCCGCTGCTCCGAGATCGACTTCGACGCCGTCTGCGACGCCACCCTCGGCGCCGCCTGCGACGGGCAGTGCGGGGCGGAGGCGACCGGCACCTGCCTCGACAGCTGCAACTCCGACTGCGGGATCGACTGCGCCGCCAGCGGCGACGTCTCCTGCCACGTCTCGTGCGACGGGCGCTGCGACGACAACTGCAGGAAGCTCTGCGCCGGCGCGTGGAACTCCGAGCAGTGCCGCGAGACCTGCGAGGGGCAGTGCGACCAGAGCTGCCGGCAGAACTGCCAGAAGCGCGTCGACGCGTCGTGCAACGGCACCTGCAAGGCCTCCTGCGAGGCGACCTGCTCGGTCGAGGCGCACGTCGCCTGCCAGATCCGATGCTCCGTCGACGGCTTCACGACCTGCAAGGCCAAGGTCGCCGCGCAGTGCGTGGCCGAGTGCAGCAGCGCCGTCATGTTGACGTGCTCGGACCCGAGCACGATGCCCGAGGACACGGTCCCGGACGGCTTCACCGAAGCCACGCCGCCCGATCCGCCGCGGAGCTTCGGCTTCGTCGACGACGTCTCGAACACGCGCGGGTTCGCGCGCTACGCGCCGCGGCCGCCCGGCGTGGAGCCGCCGCTCGAGGAGCCGCCCCCGCTCGTCGAGGCCTGGTCGACGCCGGCCGACGCGTCGACCGGCGCGACCGAGCCGCCCGTCGACGACGCACTCGCGCCGCTCTCCGGCGAGGCGATGGCGCCGCTCCCCGACGAGGCGATGGCGCCGCTCTCCGACGAGGCGATGGCGCCGCTCTCCGACGAGGCGATGGCGCCGCCGCCGCCGACGCGCGCGCCCGCGCCGCCCGCCGGCGACGACTGAGACTGCGCGCCCACCGACGCGGGGAGGCCTGCCCCCCCGACACGACGACGCCTCCGACGCCGGCTCGCGGCGCGGAGGCGTTCACGCGCGGGCGCTCTTCGCGCCGCGGGGTCAGCGCTGCGGGACGTCGGCGAACTCGCAGCCCTCGGCGCGCTCGTCGTCCATGCACTTGCGGATGTGCTTCACCGCGACGCCCCACTTCGAGGTCGGGAAGTTGTCGGCGTCGAGGCCGTCGAGGCGGAGCGGCATCCAGTGCGACTTCTCGAACCTCTTGTAGCTGTCGGTGATCTTGCCGAAGTAGGCCTCGCCCTCGCCCGTCGACCACTCGGCGAACTCGGCGAACGCCGTCCCGGCGACGCGGTGGCAGGTCGTGCAGGGCGCGGCCTCCTCGCTCACGAGCTGCTTCGGCACCTGGAAGCCCTGCGCCGGCCCGTTGATCAGCCTGTACGGGAGCTCGAGGTTCGAGATCGGGAAGTCACGGAGCTCGCCCATCTTCGGGACGATGCTCTTGCCGTCCGAGCGGAGCGCCTGGTCGATCCACGGCGAGTGGACGAAGGCGTCGGCGCCGTGGCAGCTCTTGGTGCAGTAGCTGGACGGGGTCGCCGGCCAGATCGCGCTCGACCGGGCGACGTCGCCGGGGTGCGTGACGCGCGAGCCGTCGTTGCCGATGTTCTCCTTGTTCTGGAAGAAGCAGGTCTTGCCCGTCTGCGGGTTGCTCCCGATCATCGCGATGTCGTTGAAGACCTTCGTCTTCATCATCGATTCGCCGTTGCTGTTGTCGACCTTCCGGCAGAGCAGGACCCAGTGCGTGCCCTGCGCGTTCTTCGCGGTCGTGACCGTGACGCCGGGCTGGCAGGCGGCCTTGCGGCCGAGGCCCGTGTGCGACGACGCCGTGAGCCACATCGCGTTGTCGCACTTGTCGACGCAGTCGTAGCTGCGCGAGGACGTGCGCCCGTCGCTGCACTCGGTCTGCGGCCGGTCGTCGATCGTGAGCGGGACGACCGCGCCCTCGACGCCTTCGATGGCGCCGCCGGGCTCGTCGCCGTTCGAGCCGATGAAGTCGCGGCAGTCGAACGTCTCGTACTTGCCGTCGCCGAGCTTCTTGAAGAACGGGATCTCGCCGAGCTCCTGCGTGCAGAGGTTGGCGTAGTCGATCGTGTTGTAGGCCGGACCCTCCGGCAGGCCCGAGGGCTCCTCGGCGCCGCCGTCGCGGCCGTCGTCGATGTCGCCGGGCTCGTCTTCGCCGTCGACGCCGCCGTCGCCGCCGAGGAAGCGGATCGAGCCGTTGCGGCTCCGCGTGCTCGTCTCCTTCTTCAGGTCCTCGCCGCGGTCCCAGGCGTAGGCGAGGTTCGTGAGGAGCTTCGCGCGGACCTTGCCGCCGCGGAGGACGCACGCCTCGACGATCGCGTCGGCGCCCTTCGCCACCTCGGCGCGCATCTCGGCGGTCTCGTTGCCGCCGTACCAGCGCTCGTCGTTGTAGATGGTGAGGAGGTCGACGAGCGACGGATCGACGGAGGGGCCGTCGTAGAGCGTCTTGCCGTTCGAGAGCATGTCACCCTTGGTGACGGGGGTGGCCTCGGTGAGCGCCCCGCAATCGAGGTTCTTCTGCGACTCGTGGGTGATGGTCCCGCGGCGGACGCGGATGAAGAGCCGCTCCCCCGCGCCGAGCGGCTTCTTCAGAGTCGCTTTCACCTTACTGGTTGAGCTATCGTAGACGAGCCCCAATCCGAGCGTGTTGTTGACGCCGGTGATCGCGTCCTCCGAGACGTCCTCCTCGTCGTCTTCCTCGGGGGCAGCGCAGTTGACGAGAGCGGCCGAGGAGACGGCGGCTGCCAGGGACGCGAGGAGGAGGAGGGTCGTCGACTTGATGGGACGCATGGCGGTGGATGTAGGTGCACCCGCAATGCCAAGCCCAGAAAACCTCCGAGCGACGTCCAAACGACGCTAAGTGCTTGATTCCGATCCCCCCGTCTAACGCTGGTAGCGGATCATTCGTCATCCATCGGGCCCTAAACTACCCATGCCTACATCTTCTCACACCGAGATCGCGTTGAACCTAACTCCTCGAGATCTAGTGCACGCGAACGTTATCCCACCCTGTGCGCTTCATGGCACACGCGGTGCACACGGTCGGAGCACCATGCGTAAGCTCGGTTTGACCGCTCTCCTCGTTGTCCTCGGCGCTGCGACGGCCCTCGCGTGCTCCTCCTCGGTCGAGGACGACGCGGAGGTCTCGGCCCACGACCTCACCGACGAGGATCTGGCGAAGGCCGCTCTCAAGATCATGGGGGCTCCCCAGATCCCCCGGGAGTCGGGGGATCAGTCCTCCTGCAGCTTTACGGGCTGCCACAGCATCAACCCGATCACGCTCTCGGGCTGGCAGGACCAGTACCGCCGCGCCATCGACGTCCTCGAGAGCGACCGCTCGAACGAGGAGAAGATCAACTATTTCCGGCAGAACCCGAACGACGAGCGCACGGGCTTCACGCCGGAGCGCGTGGGCATCCTCTCCGCCGGCGCGCACCTCGCGCTCGGCGCGAACGTGAGCGAGAACCGCCACCCGGAGACGTTCAAGCAGGGCAAGCTCCTCGCCGAGATCTTCCGCGGCAAGGAGGAGCTGTACGCCGAGTTCCGCCGCGAGATGTTGATGCCGGTGCTCGCGGACTACCCGCGCCTCACGGCCTCTCAGTACGAGACGGTCCTCACCTGGTTCCAGAAGGGCCTGCCGCACGTCAACGACATCATCCGCGAGAACCGCCCGACCGAGTGCGTCGACGACTTCGAGCAGCTCAAGGCGCGCACCATCTCGGTGAAGAACCAGACCTGGGCGGCGAAGAACTTCTCGAACCGCATGCCGATGTTCGCGTGCCCGCCGCCGAACCCGGAGAGCCCGGTCAGCCCGACGAACTGCTTCGCGCAGCAACGCGACGGCAAGGACATCTTCCCGCGCGCGGTCGACGACGCCTTCTCGCGCAGCTGGCCGCTCGACGGCTCGAACATCCGCATCCTCCGCGAGTTCTCGGCGCCGAACTCGTTCTGGGTCCGCGCCTCGGCCGACGGTCGCTTCGTCGCGACGGGCGGCGGCCGCACCGGCGGCGCGCAGGCGATCGACCTCCAGGCGACGCTCGACGGCCAGTCGCGCGACATCGGCCTGCAGGCGAGCTACGACCCGGACTTCTGGCCGGACAACAAGGCCTTCATGTTCCAGGGCGGCACGAAGTTCTGCGCCCAGAGCCTCCTCGAGAAGACGTCGACCGAGCTCGTCACCTTCGGCGAGCCCGAGTGCTCGAGCCTCAGCGCCGCGAGCGGCCTCTACCAGACCGTCGGTCAGGTCGTCGGCGACAACTCGATCAGCGACCGCTTCATCCTCTACAGCATCTGGGCGGGCGACTCGGGCCAGTACAGCGCGTCGGCGCGCGACACGCCCCCGCGCGGCGGTGAGGACGCGGCGATCAACATCTACACGGCCGTCGCCGTCGGCAACGACGTCGAGGAGGGCTACCAGATCGCCGGCGAGCCGGTGAAGATCGCGACGCCGTACCGCGGCGACACGATGATGGGCCGCTCGGGTCAGCTCATCGGGAGCCGCTGGGCCTACGGCGCCGACGCCGACGGCAAGACGGCCGCCGGGTACGCCATCGAGAAGCTCGATCGCTCGATCGTCAACGGTCACTACCGCTTCGACATGACGACGATCGGCAACGTCTGCCTCAAGGGCAACAAGGCGAACTTCTCGTTCGACGAGCGCTTCCTCTCGACCCACCACTACAACGAGCCGGAGGACTTCGGCGCGTCGCCGGATCCGGCGTACCTCGAGAAGGGCTCGGCCGACGTCATCGTGGTCGACTTCGTCACCGGGAAGAAGCAGATCGTCACGAAGATGGGCCCCGGCCAGTTCGCCCTCTACCCGCACTTCCGCTCCGACGGCTGGCTCTACTTCCTCGTCGTCGATCACGAGACGGGCAAGTACTACACGGTGGCCTCGGACTGGGCGATCCGCGCGGCGGAGAAGGACCCCACGCCCTGAGCGAGGGCGACGGTGACGGTCGGGGCTCCGCCGGAGAGCGGGGCCTCGACGGGCGAGCGAAGTTCGACGTGTCCGAGAAGAGGGAGCGGTGACGACGTGAGATTCGGTCCGGCAGCAGCGTGCCTCCTCGGCGTCCTCGGCGTCGCCGCGGGTTGCGCCTTGAACGAGACCGACGAGGCGACCGAGGGCGAGTCGGAGATCCGCGAGCTCGAGCGGCGCGCGGTCGGACCCGCGCGGGACTACCCCGCCGTGCGCTACACCGACGCCGACGCCGAGCGCTACGCGAAGTCGAAGAAGGCGCGGCGCGAGCTGGGCTGGCAGGTGCTGGCGAGGGCGCTCCAGCCCGTCCGCATCGCGGCGCAGCCGGAGACGAGCTCGACGCCCGCGCCGACGCGCCCCGTCGCCGAGCGGACGCTGCCGCTCTTCCGCACGTGGTTCGGCGGCGACGAGATCGAGCGGATGTTCGCGAAGATGTACCACGACCTCGGCAAGGACCGCCGCCTCGCCGGCGACGCCCCCACCGACCGCGAGATCGACGCCATCTTCGACTGGAACGCGAAGGCGCTCGGGCCGAGCAGCGAGGCCGAGTACTTCGCGCGCCTGGCGCAGATCGACAGCCAGCAGGGCGTCGACGGCCTCGGCGGCAACGGCCGGGTCGCGTACAGCCCCGGCTACGTGAAGCACATCCTCGGCGACTACCCGACCATCGCGAGCTGCAAGCTCGACGAGCTCACCGTCGAGACGCCGCCGAAGTCGGAGGAGACCAACTTCACCAACTGCTTCTCGCGCGAGTTCGACGCCGACGCGGCGGTCATCAAGGCGTCGTGGCGCCGCAACGACGGCCTCGTCACCGCCGGCCTCCCGGCGCTCGACACCGGCGCCGAGTCGCTGTCGAAGCGCGTGAGCGGCGAGCTCGACAAGGGCGGCTGGAGCCTCCGGGGCGTCCCGATGAAGCCCGCGGGCCCCGAGGACGCCTACTCGGTCACGCTGTCCGACCAGACCGGCTACTCGCTCGTCGGTCTCCACATCATGACGAAGGAGCTCCGGCACTGGGTGTGGGTCACCGTCTGGTGGTCCGACACGCCCGACGAGGACTTCGGCCAGGACCGCCCCGACGAGATCAAGGCGCTGGGCGCTCCCTGGAGCAACTACAAGATGTGCGTCGTCACCGACTTCGAGGAGAAGGACGAGGATCCGCGCGGCGGGTTCGAGGGCTCGCTCGGAGACGCGCTCGCCGCCGTGCACGGCAAGACGACGTGGTGCTCGAACGGCTTCATCGAGAAGGGCGAGCACAACGCGCAGACGAACTGCATCGGCTGCCACCAGCACGCGGGCGACATCCACGCGCTCGACGGCGTGCTCACGGACGAGTCGAAGTTCCCCTTCTCCGGCCGCTCGCAGATCCGCACGGGCTTCCCGGCCGACTACAGCTGGGCGCTCGCGACGCCGGCGTCGCCGGACCAGAAGGACCGGCTCTACGACGTGGTCGTGAACCGCATGAAGGTCTACGCGCGCGAAGACAGCCCCTGATCCGGCCCGTCGCCGCCGGCAGAGCCGCGCCTTCGCGCGCCGCGAAGGCGCCGGCGTCCGGCGCTCGCCCGACGCGGAGGTCACGGCGGGAGATCACGGCCGTAGGCGTGCGGAAGCGCGTTTCTTCGAGGCCCGGGATGCCGTAACGTTGGGCGTCCGACGCGGCGCGCACGAGCGGCGCCCGTCGCCTCGAAGGAGACACCGCTTCCCATGGCTCAGGAGAAATCGATCGAGGTCAAGGTCGGGATCCTCATCCTCGTCTCCCTCGGAATCCTCGCCGCCTTCGTCCTCGTCATGGGCGGGCTCTCGTTCGAGAAGACGTACACGGTCTACGTCGACTTCGACAACCCGGGCGGCCTGCAGTCGGGCGCGCCCGTCCGCGTCGCCGGGGTGAAGTGCGGCAAGGTCACCGAGCTGTCGTTCATGGGCGGCAAGATCGACCCGCGGACGAACCGTCGCACGCTCGTCCGCGCCAAGGTGTCGATCGAGCAGCGGGTGAAGGACTCGATCCACGAGGACGCGGACTTCTACGTCACGACGCAGGGCGTCCTCGGCGAGCAGTTCCTCGCGATCGAGCCGGGCTCGCCGCAGAAGCCGGTCCTCGCCGAGAACACGATCGTCAAGGGGATCGACCCCCCGCGCCTCGACCTCTTCCTCGCGAAGGCCTACGAGCTCCTCGACACGACGATCAACGGGATCCGGAACAACCGCGAGCTCATCAGCGAGATCGCGACGAACACCGCGGGCCTCCTCAAGGGGCTCAACACGGTGCTCACCGACAACCGCGAGCGCATCAACCGCATCGTCGAGAACCTCGAGGCGCTCTCGGTGGAGGCGAACACGCTGACGAAGCACGCGCGCGCGAACTACGTCGACAACCCGAAGATCGCGCGGACGATCGACAACATCGACAAGCTCACGGCCGAGCTCCAGCGCGACAGCGGCCCGATGATCAAGGACGCGCGCGAGGCCGTCGCGAACCTCAACCGCGCGTCGAAGGTGATCGGCGGCGAGGAGGAGCAGGCCAAGCTGAAGAAGACGATCGACGACGTCGCGCAGCTCGCGGCGCGCGCGAACGCGACGGCCGCGGACGCGCAGTCGATCGTCTCGCACATCAAGAAGGGCAACGGCACCGTCGGCGCGCTCGTGATGGACGAGGCGATCTTCGACGACGTCCAGGAGATGGTGCGCGACCTCAAGCACAACCCCTGGAAGTTCCTCTGGCGCGAGTGATCCGGCGCGAGTGATCCGGCGCGAGTGATCCGGCGCGAGTGATCCGGCGCGAGCGCCGGGCACGCCCGAGCGCCGGGGCGTCCTCCGCCCGGCTCACCGAGCCGCCGCGAGGCCGCCCTCCGCGTTCAGTCTTCGCCGGCGTCGGACGGCGCGCCGGTGTCGGGCGGCGCGGCCGTGTCCGGCGCCCCCGTGTCCTCGACCGGGGCGCCGTCCGGCGACGGCGGCCCGCCGCCCTCGCTCGCGGCGTCGCCGTCGTCGTCGCCATCGCCCCCCGCCGGTGGCTGGCCCGACACGCGCGACAGATCGTCGCTGCAAATGCGCGTCTTGTTCGCCTGCTCGATGCAGACGAGGCCCGGCTCGCAGTCCGTCGCGAGGAAGCACTCCCCGCCCGGCCCCACGCGGCTCGACTCCGGCGCGCACGCCGCCGCGACGACGAGCGCGCCGAGCGCCGCCGTGAGCCCCACGGCGAGGTTGCGTGAGAGCCTAAGCGCCCCGGGGAGCAAGCGAAGTCGCGTCAAGGTGGAGCTATTTTACGCGATCGTCCGGGCCCGCGCCCTACGCGATCGTCAGGAGGACGTCGCCTTCGTTGACCGCCTGGCCCTCGGTGCAGGCGATCTTCTCGACCTTCCCGCCCTGCGGCGCCTCGACGGGCATCTCCATCTTCATCGACTCGAGGATCACGCAGGTCTGACCCTCGGTGACCTCATCACCTTCCTTGACTTCGATTTTCCAGACGGTTCCGGTGATGTGCGCGTTCACGTTGGTCGCCATGGCGCGCATCGTCCACGGGTGGGCGCGCCGGCGCAACGATTTCTCACCCCGGTCACGCCGCGCGCGAAGCGTCCCAAGCCATTTTTTGCTAGTGGGTCGAACTCCCGGTCGCCCCGCCGGATCTCGCCCCTCATGCTTCCCCGATCGCAGACCCCGAGCCTCCGCTCCGGCGAAGGCACGCCTCTCGAAGACAGCCTCGCGCGCCGATGAACGGTTCGTGAGCGATATCGTTTGCGAACCTGGGCGCTGGCAGGTACGTTTTCCAGGCAACCTCGGGAGACCCGACGACCCCAAGGACCCACGACATGGCCGAACAGAAAGAGTCCTCCGTTCTCTTCTCCCTCAAGGAGCTGATGAGCCTCGAGGAGGACCGCATCCGGCAAGAGGACGACGACAAGAAGCAGCGCGAACAGGCGGAGGCGCAGGCGCGCCTCGACGCCGAGCGCCGCGCCCGCGAGGCCGAAGAGATGCGCCTCCGCGCCGAAGAGGAGCGTCGTCGCCAGGAAGAGCAGCGCCAGCGGGAGGAGCAGACCCGCCTCGACGCGATCCGCCAGGGCGAGGTCGAGCGCGCGCGCCACGAAGCCGAGAACCAGGCGCGCCTCCGCGCGATGCAGCAGCAGCAGGACCACGAACGTCAGCTCGCGGCGCTCTCGCAGGACAAGAAGAAGAAGCAGCTCACGTGGCTCGTCGTCGGCATCGGCGCGGTCCTCGTCTTCGGCGGCGCCGGCGGCGGCTACGCGTTCTATTCGAGCGCGCAGGAGCAGCGGCGCATCCAGCTCCTGAAGGACCAGGAGATCGCCGAGAAGCAGGCGCAGCTCGACAAGCTGATGGGCGACCTCAAGGCTCAGCAGGAGGCGATGACCGCCGCGCAGGCCGAGATCGCGAGCGCGAAGAGCGACGCCGATCGCGCCACCGCGCAGGCGAAGCTCGTCGCGGCGCAGGAGCAGCAGCGCAAGACGCAAGCGAACATCGCGGCCGTGAAGGCCGGCGGCGGCGGCGGCTCGAAGGCGTCGACCGGCGGCGGCACCCCGCGTCCGGCGTGCACCTGCCAGGCCGGCGACCCGCTCTGCTCCTGCCTCTGAGCTCGCGCCTCCTGCGGCTCCCGCCGCGCGCGGAGGCCCGTCATCGGCGCGGCGAAGGCCACGCGGCGGCGCGAGGTCCGCTCCGACCTCGTCGGGGGGAGCGGAACGAACCGGTCGAATTCGCGGTGTCCGGGTACTAGGCTGCGGCCGATGGCTTCTCCTATCGTGTTCGCGCTCGACTTCGCAGGGGTCGACGACGCGCGCGAGGCCGCCGCCGCGGTCGCGCCCGCGGTCGGCATGTTGAAGGTCGGGCTCGAGCTCTTCATCCACGCGGGCCCCGCGGTCCTCGACGTCGGGCGCGACGCCGGCCTCCCGGTGTTCCTCGACCTGAAGCTCCACGACATCCCGGAGACCGTCGAGCGCGCGGTCGCGCAGGCGTCCAACCTCGGCGCGCGCGTCGTCACCGTGCACGCGAGCGGCGGACGAGCGATGCTCCGGAGGGCGGTGCAGCGCGCCGAGAAGGAGGGCGGAGGTCTCGCGGTCTGCGCGGTCACCATCCTGACGTCCCTCGACGACGCCGATCTCGACGACGTCGGGATCACCGTCACCCGCCGGCTCCCGACCTTCAAGCCGCCGGGCGACGACCGCCAGGCGCCGATCGCCCGCCCGCAGACCAGCCTCGCCGCCGAGAGCCTCGCGCGCCTCGCCTACGAAGAGGGCGTGCGCTGGTTCGTCTGCTCGCCGGCGGAGGTCGCGTCGCTCCGCCGGGTGCTCGGAGCCGACGCCGTGCTCGTCACGCCGGGCGTACGGCCGGCGGCCGCCGACCGTGGCGACCAGAAGCGGACCGCGACCCCCGCGCAGGCGATCGCCGACGGCGCGGACTGGCTCGTCGTCGGCCGCCCCATCCGCGACGCCTCCGATCGGCTCGCGGCGGCCCAGGCCATCCGCGACGAGGCCGCCGGGGCGCAGGCGTCGCGAGGCGGCTCGTGAGCCGGCTCGTCACCGGGCTCCAGCCCGTGCGCGAGGCCATTCGCGTCCACGGCGAGCGCCTCGAGCGCGTCCTCGTCGAGGAGCGCGGCGGCCCGCAGATCGAGGCCGTCGCGCGCTTCGCGACCGATCGCCAACCGCGCCAGTCGCCCGCGTCACCCGCGGCGAGCTCGACCGCGCATCGAAGGGCGCGCGCACCAGGGGGCCATCGCCTACGCGCCCGACCTCGCGATCGTCGGCCTCGACGAGCTCGTGAGAGACCTCGGCGGCGACTCGGTCGTCGTCGCCCTCGACGAGATCGAGGACCCGCAGAACTTCGGCGCGGTCATCCGCTCGGCGGTGGCGCTCGGCGCGACCGCGATCGTGTGGCCCGAGCACCACGCGGCGCCGCTCTCGCCGGCGACCTTCCGCGCGTCGGCCGGCGCGGTGGAGCACGCGCGGCTCTGCCGGGTCGGCAACCTCACGGTCGCGCTCGAGCGCCTGGGCGAGGCGGGCGCCGCGGTGGTCGGGCTCGACGCGAACGCCGACAAGGACATCCGCGACGTGAACGCGGACGGCGCCGTCGTCCTCGTCGTCGGCGCCGAGGGCAAGGGGCTCCGCAAGCCGGTCAAGCGCGCCTGCACCGAGCTCGCGCGCCTGCCGATGAGCGGCGTGCTCGACTCGCTCAACGCCTCGGTCGCAGGCGGGATCGCGCTCTACGAGCTCTTGCGCCGGCGACCGCGGGGCTGAGCGACGCGCCGACCGAGCGCGGCTCGGGCGGTGTATCCTCGCCGTCATGAGCGTGCGCGTCGAGACGAACGGATCCGTCACCACCATCATCCTCGCGCGGCCCGACGTGAAGAACGCCGTCGACCGCGCCACCGCCGACGCGCTCTCGGCCGCGTTCCGCGAGTTCGACGCGGACCCGAACGCCCGCGTCGCCGTGCTCTTCGGCGAGGGCGGGACGTTCTCGGCCGGCGCCGATCTCCGCGCCTTCACGCGCGGCGAAGGCAACCGCCTCGCCGCCGACGGCGACGCCCCGCTCGGCCCCACGCGGATGCTGCTGTCGAAGCCCGTCATCGCCGCGGTCTCCGGCCACGCCGTCGCCGGCGGGCTCGAGCTCGCGCTGCTCTGCGATCTGCGCGTCGCCGACGAGACGGCCGTCTTCGGCGTCTTCTGCCGCCGCTTCGGCGTCCCGCTCATCGACGGCGGCACCGTGCGTCTGCCCCGCCTCGTCGGGCTCTCGCGCGCGCTCGACCTCATCCTCACCGGCCGCCCGGTCGGCGCCCAGGAGGCGCTCGCCATGGGGCTCGCGAACCGCGTCGTCCCGGCGGGCGAAGCCCGCGGCGCGGCCGAGGCGCTCGCCGCCGAGATCGCGAGCTTCCCGCAAGCGACGATGCGCGGCGACCGCAAGAGCGCCTACGCGTCGACCGGCCTCTCGCTCGGGGACGCGCTCGCGAACGAGTTCGCGATCGGCCTCGAGTCCCTCGGGACCGGCGAGGCCGTGAGCGGCGCCGCCGCGTTCGCCGCCGGCAAGGGCCGGCACGGCGCCTTCGGCTGACGGCGCGGCCGCGCGGAGGCCTCTCCGATCGCGCGGAGGCCTCTCCGACCGCGCGGAGGAGGCCCCGCGACCGCGCGAGGCGTCACGTCTCGGCGGGCCTCCGGCGCACCAGCACCAGGTTGCGGATCTGCTCGCGCACCGCGCGCCGCCGCTCGTCGATGAACGGCGCGTCGAAGGGCGACCTGCGGGCGAAGCCCTCGATCGTCCGATCGATCACGAACGGGATGAAGTAGACGCCGATCAGGCTGATGATGATGTGCTCGGGATCGAGGTCGGGGTCGAAGACGCCCTCGCGCTGCCCCGCTCGGGCGAACTCGACGGAGGCGGCGAGCACGACCTCCACGGTCTCCGCGAGCTGATCGCGCATCACCGGCCCCCAGTCCATCGCCTCGCGAATGAACAGGCGCGCGGCGTGCGGCTGCGCGCCGAGCGTCGCGGTGATCGCGTCGGTGAGCCCGTCGAGCCGGTCGACGAACGAGCCCTCGGAGGTCGCCGCGGCGGCGATCGCCCCCTGCACGCTCGCGATGAGCTGCGAGAGCACCGTCGCGTAGAGCGCGTCCTTCGACTCGAAGTGGTGGAACAAGGACGCCTTGCGGAGCCCGACGCGCTCCGCGAGGTCACCCATGCTCGTGCCCTCGTAGCCGCGCTCGGCGAACAGGCGCGTCGCCTCCGCGACGATCTCCTCCTTCCGCAGCTTCTTCCGCTTGCGGAGCGCAGGCGGGCGCGACGGCGGCGTGTCCTCCCCCCCGGGGGTCACGCTGCGCCTCTGGAGAACGGCGCCTCGAGGAGGGGCCTGACTGGTTTGAGTATGTCCATCACCTGCGCCATGAGGCTCGATTGTTGGTCCCGTGGCAAGAGCGACTCCGCTTGGAAGAGCGCAAATCCGACGTAGTCGTTCATGAGCCCGACCAACCACGCGTCGGGCTCCTCGCCGGCGAGCGCCGCGATGTTGTTCGCGATGCGGTTCGGCTTGAGGGTCCCGTCCTGCAGCGGGCCCGCGCCCATGAACAGCGGATCGTAGATCCCCCCGCCGGTCGCGAAGCGGGAGAGCCCGTCGCGAAGCTCGGCCCCCTTCCCGACGCCGTCGCACCGCTCGTGGATCGCGGCGAGCGCGGGGTTGAACGTCTCGACGATGGCCTCCGGGCCGCGCGGACGCGGCGCGACGACGAACACGCACCCGCTCGAGACGAGCTGGAAGGCGCCGCGCGTCACCTCGAACTCGAGCTGGCCGAGGGCGCGACCGAGGTCGGCGATGCTCCGGGTCCCGTCGATCTTCGAGAACATCTCGACGAGGTCGTCCGGCGGCTTCTTCCCCGGGACCGGCACCGGGATGAAGCCGTCGTTCGGGATCTTCTCGCGGAAGAAGCGCATCTCGTCCATCCGGCGCGCGGCCTCGATGAGGAGACCGCCGGCGTTCAGGTTGTGGCGCCGGATGATGTTCTTCTCTTCGTAGCGATCGAAGAAATAGAACGAGCCCTCGCTCACGTGGACGGCGGCGTAGAAGACCTCCTCGACCTGGCGCGCCATCATCGCGTAGAGCCTGTCGGCGGGGACGATGCCGAGGTCGATCGCGGTCTCGCCGAGGCGCTTCTTGGTCTCGGTGCTGACGGTGATGATCTTGTCGAGCTGCTCGCGCGTGATGACGCCGAACCGATAGAGCGTCTCGCCGAGGCGCTCCTCCGCGACGGTCGTCGACGCGTGGATGATCGTGCCGTGCTCGAAGTAGAACGAGCGCGTCCCGACCTCGGCGAGGAGGATCAGCTCGCCGGTCCACTGCGACTGCGCGGCGAGCGCGACGATGTCCGAGAGCGCGCCCGGCGTGCGGATCTCCCCGGCCAGCCTCAACACGGCGTCGCCGCCGCTCATGCTGCGCGCGATGATCAGCTCGCGCGGGCTCGGGATGAGGCGCCACTCGCCTGCCCGCGGTCGCAAGAGCTGACTCGCGGCGCGACCGACCGGGTGCACCGTCCCGGTTCCGTCGACGCGCAGCAGGTCGTCGCGATCGGACATCGTCCCCTAAGCTACCAGAGGGTTCGCGGACTTGCGCAGTTTGCGGTTCGATCCGCGGCCCGGTCGGGCTCGCCGAGGGCTCCAAACTATCCCAATCGACACATATCGTACGCCGGGGCTTCACGCGGGCGACCCGAGCCCGCGGGCTCGGCGGCTCAGACCGGCTCGCCGAGCTCGCGGAGCTCCTCGGTCGTCAAGACGCGCGAGCGAACGAGGAAGCGCACCCCGCGCGGCGCCTCGAGCGAGAAGCCGCTCCCTCGACCGGGGACGACGTCGACGGTGAGGTGCGTGTGCTTCCAGAACGCGAACTGCGCGCCGCCCATGTAGAACGGCACTCCGGCGACCTCGCCGAGCAGGACGTCCCCTCCTCCGATCCGGAAGTCGCCGCGCGGGAAGCACATCGGAGCGCTCCCGTCGCAGCAACCGCCGGACTGGTGGAACACGAGCTCGCCGTGCTCGGCGCGGAGCTCCCGGATCAACCGGTCCGCGGCTTCGGTGGAGCTCACGCGCGTGGCGGGCATGGGAGACCTGCTCGTCTTTCGCCGTTCGGAGGGGGCCGCCTCGATCAGAAGAAGCCCATCGCCTTCGGGCTGTAGCTGACCAGGAGGTTCTTCGTCTGCTGGTAGTGCGCCAGCATCATCCGATGGTTCTCGCGCCCGATGCCCGACTGCTTGTAGCCGCCGAAGGCCGCGTGCGCCGGGTACAGGTGGTAGCAGTTCGTCCAGACGCGCCCCGCCTCGATCGCGCGGCCCGCGCGGTACGCCGTGTTGCCGTCGCGCGTCCAGACGCCCGCGCCGAGGCCGTAGAGGGTCTCGTTCGCGGTCTTGATCGCGTGGTCGAAGTCGCGGAACGGCGCGAGGCTGACGACCGGTCCGAAGATCTCCTCCTGGAAGACGCGCATCTCGTTCGTGCCCTGGAAGATCGTCGGCTGGACGTAGTAGCCCTTGGCGAGATCTCCGGGGAGCTCGGCGCGGCCGCCGCCGGTGAGGACCTTGGCGCCCTCCTTCTTGCCGATGTCGATGTACGCGAGGATCTTCTCGAGCTGATCGTTTGAGGCCTGCGCGCCGACGGTCGTCTTCGGATCGAGCGGGTTGCCCGGGACGTGCCGCTTGGTCCGGGCGACGGCGCGCTCGACGAACTGACCGAGGATGGACTCCTGCACGAGCGCGCGCGACGGGCACGTGCAGACCTCGCCCTGGTTCAGCGCGAACATCGCGAAGCCCTCGAGGGCCTTGTCGGCGAAGTCGTCGTCCTTCGCGAAGACGTCCTCGAAGAAGACGTTCGGCGACTTCCCGCCGAGCTCCAGCGTCACCGGGATCAGGTTCTCCGACGCGTACTGCATGATGAGGCGGCCGGTCGTCGTCTCGCCGGTGAACGCGATCTTCGCGATGCGCTTGTTCGAGGCGAGCGGCTTGCCGGCCTCGACGCCGAAGCCGTTGACGACGTTGACGACGCCCGGCGGGAGGAGATCGCCCACGAGGTCCATCAGCATCATCATGGTCGCGGGCGTCTGCTCCGCCGGCTTGATGACGACGCAGTTGCCGGCGGCGAGCGCGGGCGCGAGCTTCCACGCCGCCATGAGCAGCGGGAAGTTCCACGGGATGATCTGCCCGACGACGCCGAGCGGCTCGTGGAAATGGTACGCGACGGTGTCGCCGTCGAGCTCCGAGACGCCGCCCTCCTGCGCGCGGATGCAGCCGGCGAAATAGCGGAAGTGGTCGACCACGAGCGGCAGGTCGGCGGCGAGCGTCTCACGGACGGGCTTGCCGTTCTCCCACGACTCGGCCACGGCGAGCTTCTCGAGGTTCTGCTCGATGCGATCGGCGATCTTCCAGAGGACGCTGGCGCGATCGCCGGCGGAGGTCTTGCCCCACGCCGCCTTGGCGCCGTGCGCCGCGTCGAGGGCCGTCTCGATGTCCGCGCTGGAGCCGCGTGCGACCTCGCAGAACGCGCGGCCGGTCACCGGGGTGATGTCCTCGAAGTACTGTCCTTTCGCGGGCTTCACCCAGTCGCCGCCGATGAAGTTCTCGTAGCGCGCACGGAACCGCACGATCGCGCCGTCATGGTTCGGGGGTACGTAGGTCATGGCTTCTCCTCTTCTTCTCGTCTTCTCGGCGCTCCACTCTGCACGCCGTGATCCCGCGCGCGCGCCGCCGTGCGTCGACGAAAAGGAGCGGCGCTCGCCGCTCGCGCCGGCGACACGTGACGCGCTTGCTTCACCCCGCCTGTCTCCGACTGTCGCGTTTCGAGTCAGCCCGACGCGACGCGGCGGTCGTTTGCGTCTGGCGTACGCGGCGACGGTCGCTACGCTCCTCATCTGGAGATGTGACGCGGCCGCCGCTCCTCGCCCGCGAGGCGCCGCCGGCCCCGCCCCGCGCTCCGCGTGGG
Source organism: Labilithrix sp. (assembly GCA_019637105.1). Lineage (GTDB taxonomy): Bacteria > Myxococcota_A > Polyangia > Polyangiales > Polyangiaceae > Labilithrix. The sequence goes on along the minus strand of JAHBWF010000060.1, from coordinate 22,937 downwards.
GCGGCCTGCCCTCTTCCCATGCTGCGGCTCACCGAAGAACGCGACGGACTCTGGGAGCTCTTTCAAAGGGGCCATTCCTCCGTGCGCGCGCCGGTCGTCCCGCGGTGGGAGCGCGCCGCGCGGCTCGGCGTTCGCGCCGAGGGGCCCGCGCCCCCCGACGGTGTCGCCGCGGGCGATCTCCTCGTGCGTCGCGACGCGTCGCTCGACGCCTTCGCCGACGGGAGGACGATCGTCGACGCCCTCTCGAGCGAGGCGGCGAGCCGTGGCCTCCTCGCGCTGGTCGCGGACGCGCACGGCGTGATCGTGCGGTCCAGCGGCGGCGACGCGTTCCCCCGCGAGGTCGCGCGCACGCGCCTCATCGAGGGCGCGCGCTGGGACGAGGCGGCGCGCGGCACGAACGCGATCGGGACGGCGCTCGTCGAACGCCAGGCCGTCGCGGTGGTCGGGCGGGCCCACTGGGAGCTCGTGAACCACGGGCTCTTCTGCTACGCCGCGCCGGTCTTCGATCCGTTCGGCGACCTCGTCTCGATCCTCGACGTCACCGGCCCGGTCGAGCTCGACGAGAGCGCGATCGGCGTCGCCGTGCGGAGCGCGGCCCTCGCGCTCGAGGAGGTGCTCCGCGCCCGCGCGTACGGCGGCACGGACGCGGGATCCTTCCACCTGCTCTCGCGCATGATCGATCGGTGCTCCGCGCCTTCGCTCCTCGTCGAGGCGCCGGGCACCGTGCGCGCGCACAACGTCGCGGCGGCCACCGAGCTCGAGCTCCCGGCGGGTCCCACGAGCGTCGAGCACGTGTTCGGGATGCCGTGGGAAGAGCTCGCCCGCGCCGCGCGCTCCGGCCCGGCGTCGTTCGAGACGCGCCGCCGGCGCTACGCGGTCGAGTTCGAGCCGGTCCTCTCCGACGGACGCGTGCTCGCGCTGGCGTGCTTCCTGTCGCCCGCGGCGCGCGCGCGTGCGTCGCTCTCGCCCGCGGCGGCGCCGCCCGCGGCGCTGGCGCCGAGCGCCTCGCTCTCCGCGTTCGACGACGTGCTCGCGAGCGATCCCGCCGTCATTCGCGCCAAGCACGTCGCCGCCAGCCTCGCGCCGTCCGACCTGCCCATCCTCCTCCTGGCGGCCACCGGCACGGGCAAGGAGCTCTTCGCGCAGGCGATCCATCGGGCCAGCGCGCGCGCCGCGCAGCCGTTCGTCGCGCTCAACTGCGGCGCGCTCGCGGGCGGGCTGCTCGAGACCGAGCTCTTCGGCTACGGCGCGGGCGCGTTCACCGGCGCGCACCCGCGCGGGAGCGAGGGCAAGCTGGCGGCGGCCCACGGCGGGACGCTCTTCCTCGACGAGGTCGCGGAGACGTCGCCGCAGGCGCAGGCGATGCTCCTGCGCTTCCTCGAGGACGGCTCCTACCACCGCGTCGGCGAGTCGACGCCGCGTCACGCCGACGTGCGGGTGCTCTGCGCGACCTGCCGCGACCTCCCCTCGCTCGTCGCCTCCGGCGCGTTCCGCCAGGACCTCTTCTACCGGATCAACGGCGGCAACGTCCGGCTGCCGACGCTCGCGGAGCGGACCGATCGCCTCCCGCTCGCGCGGCAGCTGCTCGATCGGCTCGTCGCGAGCGCCGAGGCGCGCGCGAGCGCGCGGCCGCGCGCCTCCTCGCCGCGCGCGACGCCACCGCGGCGCGCGCACCTCGGAGCGAGCGCCGAGGCGTGGGTGCTCGACCACCGCTGGCCCGGAAACGTGCGCGAGCTCAAGACCGCCCTCGCCCACGCGCTGGCGCTCGCGACGGCGGCCGCCGCGGCGCACGGAGCTCCGCCCGCGGACGACGGCGCGAGCGTCGAGCTCCGACGCGAGCACTTCCCGGAGCCGCTCATCGTCGGCGAGGCCGCCGCGCGCGTCGAGCCGCCCGCGTCGCGCAAGCGCGCCCTTCGCGCGCTCGCGGAGGAGGCGCTCGCCCGCGCCGGCGGCAACGTCAGCGAGGCGGCGCGGGCCCTCGGGGTCGCGCGAAGCACGCTCTACCGCATGCTCGCGCGGCGCGACTCGGGGAGACGGTAGTCGCGCCGGGCGGGCCTCAGGTGTCGGCGGGCGGCGGGACGCTCTTGCCGTTCTCCTGCGGCTTGTCGGCGGCCTTCTCGCGCGTGGGCTGATCGCCGATCTCGAGCTCGCACTCGCCGAAGACGACCTGCATCTTCGAGCTCGACGTCGTGAGCTTCACCTCGAGCGACTTCGCCTTGATGACCGTGTTGTCCTTGACCGAGCCGGACAGCTGCACCTTGTCGACGTCGAACTCACCGGCGATCGAGCCTTCGCTCTTGAGCTCGCCGGCCTTCACCTTCCCGGAGACCGTGCCGCTCGCCGCGACGGTCAGCGACGGCGCCTGGATGTCGCCCTCGACGCCGCCCTTCACGAAGATGGGACACGTGGATGAAAGGGATCCCTTGAAGGTGGTCCCGTCCTCGACGAGCGTGCGTTTCTCCGTCGCCGAGCCGATGGGGTTTCTCAGATCGCTCATAGCCCTCGCTCCTCCCTGACCTTACTTCCTGCCGCCCTTTGCGCCGTTCCCGTTCCCCGAACCGTTCCCTGTCGTGATGCGCACGCGAAGCTGACAGCCGGGCTCGAACGCGAAGCGCGTGAGCTCCTGCGGCTGCTGGACGGCGCCGACCATCGCTCCGGTCGAGGAGACCACGAGCTGATGGGCGCCGACGATCGCGGGGCCGCTCTTGCGGCCGCCGGTCGCTTCGAAGAACTTGCCGTTGATCGTGATGTTCCCCGCGCCGGTGATCTGACACCCGGCGAGGATGCCGTCGGGTCCGATCAAGAGCTCGGTGCCGCGACCGAGCGCGATCGTGCACGACTCGAAGAGGCTCTCGATCTCGACGGTCGCGCCCTCGTCGAACTGGAGCGACGCGTTGCGGAGCACGTCGCCGCGCCCGAAGTAGCGGTGGTTGGCCGATCGCGACGACTCGCGCGCCGCCGCGATCGGCGCCTCGCCCGAGAGGACCGCCTGGACCTGCGCGGCCTGCACGCGCACCGAGCCGTCGGCGTTCGGGCTGTTGTCGAGCCAGTCGGCCTTGATGCCGGCGAGCTGAGCGCCCTTCGCCGTGAGCCCGTGGACCTTCGCGCCCGTGAGGTTCGCGCCTTCGAGCTTCGCGTCGCCGAGCGTCGCGTTCCGGAGGTCCGCGTTGGTCAGGTCGGCGTTCGTGAGGTTCGCCTTCCCGAGATCGGCCTTCGAGAGCACCGCGCCGACGAGCTTCGCGCCGCGCGCCTTGATCCCGCGCATCTGCGCGTCCGCGAGGATGGCGCCGGTGAAGTCGCCGTCCTCGAGGTTCGAGTCGTTCAGGTTGGCGTTCGTCAGCTCCGCCTTCATCATCTTGACGGCGCCGAGGTAGCACTCGCCGAGATCCGCGTGCGTGAGGACGGCCCCGGCGACGTCCGCGCCGCCGAGGTTCGCGAGATCGAGCTGGGCGTGCGTGAGCCGCGCGCCGGAGAGGTTCGCGCCCTGGAGGTTCGCGCCCTCGAGGTTCGCGCGCGAGAGGTTCGCGCCCGCGAGCAGCGTGCGCTGCAGGTTCGCGCCCTCCAGGTCCGCGTTGTCGAGGTTCGCGTCCCGGAGATCCGCGCCGGAGAGGAACGCCTCGCAGAGGTTGGCGCTCTTCAGGTTCGCGTTGCGAAGCTTCGCGCCTTCGAGGTTCGCTCCGACCATGTCGCAACGACGGAAGCTCGCGCCTTCGAGCATCGCGTTCGACAGGTTGATCCCCGACAGGTCCGCGCGATCGATCTTCTCGCCGCGTTTGACTTTGCTGACGACGGCATCCGCTGTGAGCTCGGCCATGTTGACGATGCCCTTCGAGAGAGTGACCCGATCACGCGCGTCGCTCGCGAGCTCGCGCGTGAGGGAAGAAAACTAAACCCGGTTTCTCATTCTTTGTCGACAGCGAAGTCGCGAGGCGCGCGCGCTCGGTGTGGCTCCTCGGCTCGCTCCGCCGGCGACGCGCTCGCGCGCCGAGCTCGGGCGGGCCGCCGTCCGCGCGCACGCGCGTTCGCGCGGCGCCTCACCCTTCGGGGCTCCGGTACTTGTCGCGCGCCTCCTCGAGATAGTCCGAGAGCTGCGCGATGCGCTGGGAGAACGGCACCTTCTCGATCCCCTGGAGGCGATCGACCTCGCCGAACCGCGCGAGCAGGACGCTGATCTCGAGCCAGGTCTCTTCCCGCGCGCGGAAGTGATCGCGCTTCTTGCTCTTGGCCTCCGGCCCCCACGCGTTCGCGGCCTCTTCGTACGCGTCGTGGTGGCGCTTGAGCTGTCCGTTCAGCCCGGCGAGCTTCTCGCGCTCGGCCGCGCGCGCGTCCTGGGGCGACGAGGACTTGAGCTCCGCGCGGTACGACTGGACGCGGTCGACGATCCGCGCCGCGAGCGCGTGCGGGATGCCCGCGACGTGCGCGATGTCGTGGGCGTTCGCCTCGAAGAGCTCCGTGAGGCTCGTCAGCCCGGCCGCGTGCAGCTTGTCGATCGTGACCTTGCGCACGTCCGGCACCTGGAGGAGGAGCGCCTGCACGATCACGGCCTCGCGCTGCGTCTTGTCGCGATCGAGCGCGAAGGCCTGCGGGAGGATCGCGACGAGCTCGCCGTAGGCGTCGAGCAGCCGCTGCTTCTCGTTCGCGTCGAGCATCTGACCGCCGACCGCGTTCGCGGCGTCGAGCTCGTCGCCGAGCTTCTCGAGCGACGCGCCGAGCTCGACGAGCTCGAGGCGCTCGGCCGCCTTGCGGAGCGTGCGCACCGGAGGAACGCAGATGTGGATCCAGTCACGCGTCACCTCCCCCCACTTCACGTCGATCATGAAGTCGCGGACGTGGCGCATGTGGTTCGCGGCGAGCTCGGAGAAGAGCTCGCGCACCGGCGCGAGGTCGAACTCGTGGGTGCCGGGGAGGCTCGCGCGATCCTCGGAGACCAGCGCGTCGAACGCGAAGGCGATCGAGCCTTCGTCGAAGCCGTCGAGCACGAGCGCCTCGGGCGGGAGCGACGGCGCCTTCGCGGGCGGCGGCGGCCGGAGCGAGCTGATGCGGCGGCCTCCGGGCGGCGCGACCGACGGCGGACGCGCGGGGGCCCGCGCCGCCGGCGGGACGTCGGCGGACGCACCCCCCTCGCGGGCGCCGCTCGGCTTCGGAGCCGCGCCGCGCGACGGCGGCGGGTCGAGCGGCTTCGCCTCGGCGGTGAAGTCGCTCGACTTCGCCGGCGGTCGCACGTCGGGCAGGCGCCCGCTCGTCGGGCCCTTCTGCGTCGGACGCGCTGGGCAGGCGGCGACCGCGCTCCCTCGACGCCGGCGCGGACGCGGCGCGCTGGGTCGGCGTCGCACGCGACGGGAGCCCGACGGGCGGCTTCTTCTTCGCGTCCGCGGCGTCGCGCTCGACGCGCGCGATCGAGGCGCGCGACGACGCGATCGAGGCGCTGCTCGCCGGCGGCTCGCGCAGCGATCCGGAGGCGCTCCGGGGCAGCGCGTCGCTGGACGGGCTGGCGGGCACGACGCCGTCGGGACGCACCGCGGGCATGCGGGTCGTGGAATCGATGCGCGTCGGCGGCACCTCGTCGCCTTCGTCGGCGAGCGAGTAGCGGCCCGGAGATCCCGCCTTCTTCTTCTCGGGTTCGTTCATCGACTCGGGCTTTCCGTCGGGGAACTGCGACGGCGAGCTCATCCCTCCGGACCTTTCATCACGCACAAGTCGAAGCTCCGCCTGGAAGCATAACAGGGTCCGAGGCTTTGTCCGTCTTCCTCCGCCGCAGGTCGCGTGACGCGCGATCACTTTTTCGGGTGGCAGATCGACGACCACGGCCGCACATGCGGCTACCTACCCGTCGTCCCCTTCCGCGCGCGTCGAGCGGATCCGGCCCGGCGCCTCGCTCAACGGAGCTCGGCGACCTGCTCGCCGAAGATCTTCTCGAGCCCCGAGAGGACCTCGTCGCTGACCTCGACGCGGAAGTCCTTGCCGAGGGTGAGGAACGCCTCGGCGCCGTCCTTCATCGCGAAGACGAGCGTAACCGGGCACGTCCCCTCCGAGCGCCCGAGGATCTCGGCCATCTTGTCGAGCTGCGCCGGCGTCGTCTTCTCGGCGAGGAGGCGGATCGCGACCTGCTTCGTGTCCTGCCTCACCGAGTCGGAGAGGCGCACGGCCTCGTTGACGAAGAGCGTCGGCTCGCGCGGCCCGTCCTCCTCCACCTCGGCGTCGTCGTCGCGCCGCGGGAAGCTCACCTTCGCGCTGACGAGCACCGGATCGCCGCTCGTCAAGATCGGCGCGTACGCGTCGATCTGGTTGCCGCGCACCTTGCACGTGACGCGGCCCGTGAGGTCCTCGAGCTCGAGGAAGGCGACCTTGCCGCCGCCGTCCTTGAAGATGCGCTCGCGGTAGCCCTCGACGGTGCCCACGACCTTCACCACCGACCAGTCCTTCATCGAGGCCAGCGTGTTGATCGGCACGGCGTCGAGCTTGCCGAGGCCGCCGGTGCCCTTCACGTAGCGCTCGAGCGGGTGCCCGGACACGAAGAAGCCGAGGGCCTTCTGCTCGCGGACGAGCATCTCCTTGCGATCCCAGGGCTCGGCGCGGACGTAGCCGCCGGCGGCGGAGCCCCCGCCCGAGGACGCGCCGGCGCCGTTGCCCTTGACGGGCGCGGCGTCGAACAGGCCGAACAGGTTCGTCTGTCCGCGCTCGCGGTCGCGGCTCGCGGCGCGCGAGCGCTCGAGGGCGATCTCGATCGACGCGAACGCGTCCGCGCGCGTGATCCCGCGCGCGACGAGCGTCGTGTCGAACGCCCCGCACTGCACCAGCGCCTCGAAGACGCCCTTGTTGATGCGCTTGGCGTCGACGCGCGACGCGAAGTCGAACAGATCGTGGAACGGTCCGCCCTCCCGGCGCGCCTCGAGCAGCGCCTCGAGCGCCGCGCCGCCGAGCCCGCGGACGGCGCCGAGCCCGAAGCGGATCTGCGGCCCGCAGCGGTCCCTCGCGACCGCGGTGCGCGCCGCGCGCGGGATCTTCTTGTCGCCGCCCGGGTGCGTGTAGACGACCTTGAAGTCGATGTCGCTCTCGTTGACGTCCGGCGGGAGCACCGTGACGCCCATGGCGCGCGCGTCGGCGATCGTCCGGACCACCTTGTCGATGCGGTCCTTGTCGCTCGTCATGATCCCGCAGAGCAGCTCCACGGGGTAGTGCGCCTTGAGGAACGCGGTCTGGTACGTGATGAGCGCGTAGGCCGCCGAGTGCGACTTGTTGAAGCCGTAGCCGGCGAAGAACTCGAGCAGGCCGAAGATGCGGTCGGCGTCCTCTTCCGCGACGCCGATGCCCTTCGCGCCCTCGACGAAGATGCCCTTCTGCTTGGCCATCTCCTCGGGCTTCTTCTTGCCCATCGCGCGGCGGAGGAGATCGGCGCCGCCGAGGGAGTAGCCCGCGAGCGCCTGGGCGATCTGCATGACCTGCTCCTGGTAGACGATGACGCCGTACGTGGGAGCCAGGATGTGATCGACCTTGTCGTGCATCTTGGCGATCGGCTTGCGACCGTGCTTGCAGTCGACGAAGTCCTTCACCATGCCGGTGCCGAGCGGCCCCGGCCGGTAGAGCGCCACCGCCGCGACGATGTCCTCGAAGTTGTCCGGGTGCAGGTCCTTGAAGAGCTGCTGCATGCCCGACGACTCGAGCTGGAAGACGCCCTTCGTCTCGCCCGTCGCCATGAGCTGGTAGCTCGCTTTGTCGTCGAGCGGGATCTTCGAGACGTCGAAGCGGTCCTTCTCGCTCTTGGACGCCTGGTCGGGGCGGCCGTGGATGAGGCGTTGCGCGATGTCGATGACGGTGAGCGTCTTGAGCCCGAGGAAGTCGAACTTGACGAGGCCGGCCTGCTCGACGTCGTCCTTGTAGTACTGGGTGATGTAGCCGTCGGACTTGCCGTCCTTGAAGACCGGCACGTGGTCCCAGAGCGGGCCCTCGCTGATGACGATGCCGGCGGCGTGCTTGCCCGCGTGGCGCGTGAGGCCCTCGAGCTTGATCGCCTGCGAGAGCAGCTCCTTGATCTTGGCCTCGGTGTCGTAGCGCGCCTTCAGCTTCGGCTCGATCTGGAGGCTCTCCGTGATCGTGTACGTCTCGGCGGGCGTCTTGTTCGGGATGAGGCTCGCGATCTGCTGCGCCTCGAACGGCGGGATCGCGAGCGCGCGCGCGACGTCCTTGATGACGCTCTTGGCCTTGAGCTCGGCGAACGTCGCGATCTGCCCGACGCTGGTCTCGCCGTACTTCTTCTGCACGTACTGGATGACGCGCTCGCGCTTGTCCATGCAGAAGTCGACGTCGAAGTCGGGCATGCTGACGCGCTCCGGGTTCAGGAAGCGCTCGAACAGCAGGTTGAACGGGATCGGATCGAGGTCGGTGATCCGCATCGCGTACGCGACGATCGACCCCGCGCCGGATCCGCGGCCCGGCCCGACCGGGACGCCGTTCTCTTTCCCGAAGCGGATGAAGTCCCAGACGATGAGGAAGTACCCCGGGAACTTCATCTCGCAGATGACGTCCATCTCCATCTCGAGGCGCTTCTTGTACGCCTCGCGGTCGATGGTCTTGCCCGCGGCCTCGAGCTCGGCGAAGCGCGCCTCGAGCCCCTCGGCGGCGACCTTGCGGAAGTAGGTCGGCTCGTCCATCCCCTCGGGGACGCCGAAGCTCGGGAGCATGGGGTTGCCGAGCTTGAGCTTGAGCTCGCACCTCTCGCGGATCTCGAGCGTCGCCTTCAGCGCCTCGGGGCAGTCGCCGAAGACGGCGGCCATCTCGGCGGCCGTCTTCAGGTACATCTCGTGCGAGCCGTGGTGGCGCTCCTTCGCCTCCTCGTAGGAGCGCCCGTTCTTGATGCACGACAGGTACAGGTGCGCCTCGGCGTCCTCCTTCGTGCCGTAGTGCACGTCGTTGGTCGCTACGAGCGGGAGGTCGAAGCGCCGGGCGAGGTCCTTCAGGATCCCCTTGAGGATCGGCTGCTCCGGCAGCCCGTGGTCCTGGAGCTCGACGTAGAGAGAGCCCGGCTCGAAGAGGTCCTTGAGCGTCGCCAGCGTCTTCGCGCCGCTCTCGACGCCCTGCTCGAGGATGCTCTGCGCGAGGACGCCGCCCATGCAGCCGGTGAGCGCGACGAGCCCCTTGGTCTTGCCCTCGAGCGCGCCGAGCGGGACGCACGGGACGCCGGGCGTCCCGCTCGGGTCCGGGTCGACGTAGCCGCGGGAGACGAGCGCGACGAGGTTCTTGTAGCCCTCCTCGGTCGCCGCGATGAGCGGGAGGTGATGACCGTGCCGCCCCGTGACGACCTCGAGCTCGGCGCCGAGGATCGCCTTCACGCCGGCGTCCTTCGCCGCCTTGTAGAAGGAGATCGCGCCGAACATGTTGCCGTGGTCGGTGAGCGCCACGGCGTCCATCCCCTGCTTCTGGACGAGCTTGACGAGGTTCTTCACCTTCAGCGCGCCGTCCAACATCGAGTACTGGGAGTGGACGTGGAGGTGGACGAACTCGCTCATGGTGGCAAGGACCCAGCGCGCCCTGGGTTACCCCGGTTCGCCGCGTGATGAAAGAGCCGGCTCCCCGGCCCCCCCGCCGGCCGGACGAGCCACGCCGCGCCCCCGACGAACGAGCCCCTCCCGCGCGAGCGCGCCGGCGCGCGCCCGCCGGCCGGCTGCGGCGCGGCGGCTACGTCGTGGTGCGTCATCGTCGCGTGTCGGGGATCACCGTCACCCCCGCGTTCGTCTCGATCGAGTCGAGATCCACGACAGCGCGCGTTCTGCCGAGCTTTTCTGCCATCATGATCGCCGTAGATGGCTTGCGCGTGCTCGAGCTTCCTGCGTAGCATCCGCCGCCGCCTCGTTGGCGGCGGGGCGACGCGTGGAACGTGATGGGTCACGCGCATCCTTGAGTGGAGAGGAGCATTAGCAATGAAGCTTGGAGCAGCGCTAACGCTGATGGGCCTGTGCGCGGGGATCGCGACCCTCGCGGGCACGCAGGGCTGTAGCAGCGATTCGGACGGCGACGGCGGCACGGGCAGCCAGACCGGCAAGACGGTCCCGCCGGAGGACGGCGAGCCGACGTCCGCGACGGAGGAGCGCGTGTTCGCGCTCAACACGATCTCGCTCGGCGAGGCGGACCGCGCGGGCAACAAGAACAAGGACGCGTGGAAGAGCTACGGCTACAACCTCGACGGCCTCATCACGAACGTGAGCGGCGCGACGTCGCCCGACCTCGATCGCGTGTGCAAGCGCGCGCAGGGCGCCCCCGCCACGGTCCACCAGGACGGCGACGAGGGGACGGACAACACGTTCGGCAAGGAGATCCTCAAGCTCCTCGATCCCTTCACCCCGACGCCGTCCAAGTCGCTGAACGACGCGATCGCGGCGGGCGACTTCACGATCATGCTCAAGATCGTCGGGCTCACCGACGACGCGGAGCAGACGAACACGGGCCTGTCGGGCACGCTCCTCGTCGGCGGCAAGTTCAGCGAGGACGAGAACACGCGCCCGACGTTCACGACGGCGGACGACTGGCCGTACATCCAGGACCCGCAGGTGGGGATCTCCGGCGCCTACATCAACAAGGGCGTCTTCGTGAACGGCACGGGCGGCGCCACCGTCAAGCTGAGCCTCTCGATCAGCGGCCAGTCGCTGAGCCTCACGATCAACAAGGCGATCATCTCCTTCAAGCACAACCCGGCGACGAAGTCGCTCGAGGAGGGCACGATCGCCGGCGTCATCAACACCGAGGAGTTCGTCAACGGCATCAGCTCGGTCGCGGGGCGCTTCAGCACCGACCTCTGCTCGGGCTCGACGGTCGAGGGCATCAAGGGCTCCATCCGCCAGGCGAGCGACATGCTCGCCGACGGCTCGCAGGACCCGTCCAAGAACTGCGACGGCATCTCGGTCGGCCTCGGCTTCACGGCCAAGCAGGTCGGGGCGCCGACCAAGACCGTGCAGCAGACCGAGGCGCCGCCGGACCCGTGCGAGAACGCGGACCAGTGACGGCCACGACGCGCGGCTGATCGCCTCGCGTGAACGCGCCGGCCTCTCCCGCGGGAGGCCGGCGCTCTTCTTTTGTCTTTGTCGCGCGCCCGCGGCGATCAGCGCGGGTAGGTCGCCCCGCCGGAGACGCCCGGCGTGCAGCCGACCTTGCCGGTCCGCGGGGTCGTGTTGGCGTAGGGCGCGAGCGCGCGGATGCCCGCGAAGCCCTCGCGCGTCTCGAGCGGCGCGCGCCAGGAGTCGGCGGCCATCTCGCGCTGCTGGAGGTCGCCGAAGGAGTTCCAGTTCGTGCACCAGACGGCGTCGGCCTCCTCGAGCGAGACGTTGTAGCTGCTGCGCGCGTCGCCGAGATCGTAGAGCTTCTGCCACTCCGCCTCGGTCATCCCGAGGTGCTTGGCGATCTTCGTCGCGAAGCCCGACTCGTCGCCCTCGCGCGTGACGTAGACGACGCGCTCGCAGCCCAGGTTCTTGAGGACGAGCGTGGGCGCGAGGTCGCTCCAGCCGCCGGCCGAGATGCGTCCGTCGGGCAGCTCGACGAAGCGGGAGAGGCCCGGCTCGGCGGGCGACGCGGTCAGGATCTCCCTCCAGGTGGCGTCGCCGAGCGGCGTCATCTTCCTCGTCTTGAGGTCGCCGAAGCCGGCGCCGTCGGCCGCGAGGGCGGCGAGGTCCTCGGCCGCGCCCCAGTAGCCGAACTTGACGTCGTCGAACGAGACGTCGAAGGGGACGTCGCCGGACGCGTGCTCGCCGGAGAGGTACGCCGCGCGCGCTTGCTCGTAGCTCGCGACGGCCTCGCCCTCGAGGACGCTCGTCGAGACGACCTTGCGCAGCGCGCTCGGCGCGCCGATGGTCTCTTCGAGTCGGCGGGGAGGCGCGCCGCCGGCGCGGGCGGCGGCGCGGTAGTCGGACGCGAGCTTGCCGAACGCCTCGCCGCACGTGCCCCCGGAGGGCATCGGGAGCGCCGCGGCCTCCGCCCACTCCTTGCCGACGGACGCCTCGGCGCAGGCGTCGAGCCACGCGGACTGGGCGTCGCGATCGGCGGCGCCGTAGCCGGCGTAGAAATCGGCGACGCGCCCGAACAGGAGCGCGAGCGAGTCCCAGCCGAGGACGCCGGGGCGGAAGAACAGGCGGTTGTCGTCGACGGAGAACGCGCCGAGCGTCGCGATCGACGTGTGGATCTCCTTCACGTTGTACGCGAGGCGCGCCGTGTCGCGGAGCATCGCGAAGACCTCGGGGTTCACGAGGCCCCGGACCTCCGGGATCTCGAGGACCTCCTTCAGCTGCGCCGCCGCGCGCGCGGCGTCCGTCGACGCGAGCGCGGCGATCCCGCGGGCGTCGACCTCCTGCTTCAGCTTCGCGGCGACGCCGACCAGGTTGCCGATCGCGACGCCCTCCTCGCTGCTCGCGACCGCGAGGCCATAGCCCTCGACGCTCTTCAGCGCGAGCGCCACGCGCGCGGCGCGCGCGGCGTCGTCGCACCGCTTCGCGCCGCCGCAGCGCGAGACCGCGGGGTTCGACAGGACGCTGTCGTAGACGAACGCGGTGAGGCTCCCGGAGCTCCCGCCCGCGATCCCGTCGACGACGCCGTAGTGCTCGACGATCCGCGCCAGCGAGGCGAAGTGGGTGACGATGTAGTGGCCGTTGCCGCGGACGGCGGCGCAGAGCTTGGGCGCGCCCGACGCGCCGGCCACGATCTCCGCGCCGTCCTCGCCGGCGTCGTCGTCCGCGCCGTGGGAGCAGCCCGCGCCGAGGGCCGCCACGCCCGCCATGAGGAGCACGCTCGAGAGACCGGCGGAAACCTTCATCCCCGGCCGTCAAGCATCGGTCGTGCCACAGTTACCTACATGCGATTCCGCGAGGAAAGCGCCGGCGCGGGGCCGGAGGTGGATCGCGGCGGGTCCTCCTCGGCGGCTCAGGTGAGCCGCCCGCGCCTCGGCGGCGCGCGACGCGCCGCCCGCGGTCGCGTCGAAGCGCCGGACGCGACCGCGCCCGGCTCGAGTAGGATGCCCGCGTGCACCTCTTCGGCCTCACGGGCGGGATCGCCTCCGGCAAGAGCGCCGTCGCCGCGCGCCTCGCGGAGCGCGGCGTCCCGATCATCGACGCGGACCTGCTCGCGCGCGAAGCGGTCGCGAAGGGCTCGGACGGCCTCGCCGCCGTCGTGAAGCTGTTCGGCGACGGCGTGCTCCTCGACGACGGCTCGCTCGACCGCAAGAAGGTCGCGGCGGCGGTCTTCGGCGACGACGACAAGCGGCGCGCGCTGAACGCGATCGTCCACCCGATCGTCTCGACGCTGACGTTCAAGGCCGCCTCGCGGCTCCGCGACGAGGGCGAGGCGCTCGCGTGCTACGAGGCCGCGCTGATCGTCGAGAACGGCGTGGCGGACGCGTTCCGCCCGCTCGTCGTCGTCTCCGCCCCCGAGGAGCTCCAGGTCGCGCGCGCCACGGCGCGCGACGGCGCGACCGCGGACGAGGTGCGGGCGCGCATCCGCGCCCAGATGCCGCTCGACGAGAAGGTCGCCGTCGCGGACTTCGTCATCGAGAACACCGGCACGCTCGACGAGCTGAACCGCCGCACGGACGACGTCCTCGCGGCCATCTGCGAGCGCCTCGGCGTCGACGCCGACCGCTACGAGTGACCGGCGCACACGCTGGCTCTCCGCCGCGCGGACGATGCTAACCTAGCCGGACGAAGGATGAGCAGGTACCGCACCGGCGTCTCGTCCAGCTACGGGGACGATGCTCGTGACTCGATGCCCGCGCCGAAGGAGCGCTCCGGGCTCGTGCTCCTCTACGCGCCGAATTTCGAGCAGCTCTCGCCGGCTTACGTGTTCGTGTCGCCCGAGCTCACGATCGGGCGCGACGCGTCGAACCTGATCTGCGTGCCGGAGCAGGCGGTCAGCCGGCAGCACGCGCGGATCTACTCGCGCGTGGATCCGGTCACGAGCCGCGAGGTCTGGATCCTGCAGGACCTCGGCAGCCGCAACGGGACGATGGTCGACGGCGGCTACGTCGGGGAGCTCGAGCTCGAGCCGAACCACGAGATCCGCGTCGGCGACGCGATCTTCAAGTTCGTGGACGCCGGCGTCGAGAAGTGCGTCGCCTACCGCATCGACGGCCGCGTCGCCGGCGAGCGCAAGGCGAAGCTCTTCACCGATCTCGTCGGCGGCGCGCAGATCGATCACATCGCGGCCGACATCGAGCGCATCGCGCCGAAGGAGCTCTCGGCCGTCATCCTCGGCGAGACCGGCACGGGCAAGGAGGTCATCGCCCGCGGCATCCACCGCCTCTCGGGCCGCAAGGGCTCGCTGCAGGCGATCAACTGCGCCGCGATCCCGCACAACCTGCTCGAGAGCGAGCTGTTCGGCTACCGGCGCGGCGCGTTCTCCGGCGCCGACCGTGACAAACCCGGCCTCATCAAGCTCGCCGATCAGGGCACGCTCTTCCTCGACGAGATCGGCGACATGCCGCTCGACGCGCAGGCGAAGCTGCTCCGCGTCCTGCAGTCGCGCGAGGTCTTCCCCCTCGGCGCCACCACCCCGGAGCGGGTCGACATCCGGATCGTCTGCGCGACCCACCGCGACCTCTACCAGTACGTGAAGGAGGGGAAGTTCCGCGGCGACCTCCTCGCGCGCCTCAACGAGCACGTCGTGCGGCTGCCGCCGCTCCGCGAGCGCAAGGAGGACATCCTGCTCCTCGCCCGGAGCTTCGGCGAGCGCTACGGGCGCCCGAACATCCAGTTCACGTTCTCGTTCATCGTGGCGCTGCTCCACTACGACTGGCCGTTCAACGTCCGCGAGCTCGAGAGCTGCATCAAGCGCGGCGTCGCGCTCACCGACGGCGCGCAGCTCGACACGGTGCACCTGCCGGACGCCATCAGCGAGCACATGAAGGGTTACGGCGAGCGTCCGCGCGTGACCTTGCCGTCGAACCTCCCCGCGACGCCGATGATCGATCACGTGTCGTCCGAGCCGTCCGATCGGAGCTCGCTCTTGCCCGTGTCCGCCCCGCCGGGCGGCCGGCGCGGCGCGCCCACGGAGGAGGAGCTCCGCGGCCTGCTCGAGCGGCACCGGGGCAACATCGCCGCCGTCGGCCGCGAGCTCGGGAAGGAGCGCATGCAGGTGCACCGCTGGCTGAAGCGATACAACATCGACCTCAGCCACTACCGGTGAGCGCCGGCGGAAGCGCGCCGGCTCAGTTGTCGGTCTCGTCGGCCTGACCGGCGATCTTCAGGCGCCCGTCCTCGCGCCGGAGCAAGAGGACGAGCACGTCACCGAAGAGCTGCTCCGAGCCCACCCGCGGCGTGGTGATCGGCACCCGGACGTACAGATCGCCGGGGCGCATCTCGGCGGGCCGCTCGGGCGTGTCGGGGCCGCCGAGCGTCTCGTAGGTGTGCCGCTCCATCTGCGAGACGCGCGCGACCTCGAGGCCCGCGAGCCGCTGGTACTCGAAGCTCTTCATCTTCGTGCGCCAGACGTCGATGAGCTGCTGCCGGCTGCTCCCCGCCCGCCCGAGGCTCGCCGCCTCCTGGGCGACGAGCTGGACGAGCGCCTGGTCGTCCTCGCGCTCGAACGCGCGGATGTACGCCTGGACCACCTCCTCGACGTCCTTGTCCGCGAGCGGCTCGCGGAGCGCGACGACGCCGCGCGCCTCCGCTCGGTCGGCGGGAGGCGGCATCGCGGGGGGAGGCTCGAGGGCGACGCCGTCGGGTCGGCGCGGGGTCTTGGGCAGCTCGGTCGCGGTCTCCCACGCGCCGCCTCCGCACGCGGCGACGAGCAGCGACGCGAGCGCGACGCGCGACGGGGCTCGACCGGGGCGCTCAGAGCGCTTCGATGTGCGGTTGTTGCCCACGCTCGACGGTGACGATCGCACGTTCCGGGACCGCCTGCCAGCGCGACTGGGCCGCCGGCGAGGACGCGGCGAGCGACCACTGCTCGTCGAAGTCGCTGGCGAGGAGCGTGAAGTGCATCTGCGCGAGCTCGGGGGTCTTGCGCCGCAGCGCGAGGTCGTCGCCGATGAGCGCGTCCGCGTCGCTCTTGCCGGAGAGCGTGTGGATGCCCATCTCCGCGCCGCGGTGGAGGGCGAAGAGGTTCTCGCCGTCCGAGAGCATGACGTTGACCTGCGAAGGCGCGCCGCCGACCTCCGCGGCCAGGCCGTCGACGACGGCCACGCACGAGCGGAGGGCGTCGCGCACGAAGGACGGCGGCGTCAGCGCGTCGTTCAAGCGGCCCGCGTCGTGCAAGAACGAGAGGAAGACGTAGAAGAGGATCTCCGCGTCCGTCTCGCCGCGGATCGACGAGCGCAAGAACTCCGGCACGCTCGCGACGAGGCGCTCGCGGATCGCGTCGAACGAGGAGAGCGTGCCCGTCATCGCGAAGAGCCACTGCCGGTAGCGGAACGGGTGCGTGTTCTCGGTGCGCAGCGATCCGACGGTCGCGTTCCGGACGTGCCCGACGAGCAGATCCGCGCGGACGTCGCTCGCGACCTTCGCCACGTCCACCGACGCGTGGTCGTCGATCGGGCGGCGCCGCATCAGGACCTCGCCCCCTTGATAGAAGCCGACGCCCCAACCGAGCTGTCCACCGCGCGACTGCACCGTGAGCGCGTCCTTCTCCGAGCCGAGGACGCGACCCGCGAGGTCTGCGCGATTTCCGATCAATCCGAACAGACGTGCCATTGTTCGATCTCCTCGGCGCGGAGCGCTTCAGCGTAGAGAGAAGTTAATCGGCTTCGGCGGCCGATGGAAGCCGCGGACGACGGCTCTCGCCTCGTGGACGCCTCGGCTGCATCAACCTGTTTGGGGTCGCGCCGGCCGCTGCGCAAGTATGCGCTTGGTCCGTTCGTGCGCACGGCGCTCGAACGCCGAGGCCAGCGCGCGCGCGACGAACGGCGCGACCGCGGCGAGCACGAGCGCGACGCTCCAGAGCGGAAGAGACATCGCGCCGCGCATCGGTCACTCCTTAACTTGGCACACGGACGCAGTCGATGCACGCGCCGCGTCGAACGCGAGCGAGAACACCGCAGGCGTCACTTGCCTTGGGGCTGAACGATGAACGGGACGACGTGCTCGCGGCCCTCGAAGCCCACCCGGTAGCTCGCCGCCGCGTGCTGGCTCGAGAACGGCCCGATGCGGACGCGGTACCAGGTTCCACGGTTGGGCACGCGCGCCTCGAGCACGTACGCCTTGTGACCGCGCGCGCGAAGCTGAGCCGCGAAGCTCTCCGCCTCCGTCTGCGAGCGGAACGAGCTCACCTGGAGCTGGTAGCCGCCTTCCTTGCCGGGCGGCGCCGCCGGCCCCGTCGCGGCGCCCATCTGAGCGGCGTCGTTGGCGGCGCGGGTCAGCGAGTCGCGCGGGCGCGTGACGACCGGAGACGCCTCGAGCACGTTCTGCGCCGGGAGCGGCACGACCGGCAGCCGATCCGTCGGCGGGGGCGGCGAGGCCTCGCCGCCCGTCCCCGCGCCCATCGGCGCCGAGAGGACGATCGCCGCCGGCGGCTCGGCGGGCGCCTGCGCGCCACCCTTCGATCCGCCCTTCACCGCCGCGAGCGCGGTCGTAGGCGCCCCTTCGTCGCTGAGGATGCCCGGGAACGTCACGTCGCGCGACGACAGATCGGTCGCCTTCGCGCCCTGCCCGCTCTTGCCTTGCTGCGTGACGAGCTCGCCCAGCGGATCGACCTTCTGCGCCGCCCCGCCGCCGCGCTTGCCGCCGAGCGCGAGCGCGGCGAACACGATGCAGCCGGCGCCGAGCGCGACGAGCAGGATCGTCACGCCGCGAGGCGTCCCGCCGCCGGCGTCGCTCTCCTGGATCTGCTCGAGGTTCCTCACGCTCCCTTGCTCCATCATGGTCGTCCTCGTGTTGGCTCCCCGCGCCCGCGGGCGCGCGCCGGCTACGTGATCGCTTCTTCCTCGGTCGCCTGCGGCAGGTCCATGCGATCGGGCCGCGAGATCCCGATCGCGGCGAGCGCCGCGGCGTACACCGCGCGGATGGCCCGGATCCATCCGAGCCGCGCGGTGGTCTTCTCGTGGTCCCAGGTCTCGGCCCACGCGGCGTCCGCGCGCGTCGAGTCCCGCGGGAGGACCGGGTCGGACTTCATGCGCGTGAAGTAGCTCTGGAAGTCGCGCGCGAGGTCCTGGACGTAGAACACGACGCGGTGAGGCTCGCGGAGCGCGGAGGCCTCGGCGAGCACGTCGGGCCAGCGCGCGAGCTGGATGCCGAGGGCGAGCTCGTCGGGGTGGTCGAGCTTCGCCCACCCGTCGAGGCTCGCCGGCGCCGGCTGGAAGGCGCCGATCCCTTCGGCCTTGCGGAGGATCGAGGAGAGCCGCGCGTGCCCGTACTGGACGTAGAAGACGGGGTTGTCGAGCGATTTCTTCTTCGCGATCTCGAGGTCGAAGTCGACGGTCGTGTTGGCGCTCCGCGAGAGGAAGAAGAACCGGAGCGCGTCGCGCCCCGCGCCTTCGCGCCCGGCCGCCTCGTCGATCTCGTCCATGACCTCGTCGGCCGTGACGACGTTGCCCGCGCGCTTGCTCGATTTGACGAGCTCGCCGCCGCGCAGGATGTTGACGAGCTGGTAGAGGAGGACCTCGAACCGCGACGACGGCAGGCCGAGCGCGTCGAGGACGTTCCTCATCCGGGGGATGTAGCCGTGGTGATCGGCGCCCCAGACGTCGATCAGGCGATCGTAGCCGCGCGAGAGCTTGTCCGAGTGGTAGGCGACGTCGCTCGCGAAATACGTGAACGCGCCGTCGCTCTTCCGGACGACGCGGTCCTTGTCGCCCTCGGCCTTCTTCTCGCGGCCGGCCTGGGCGCCGTCCTCGGCGGCCGCGGCGGCGCCGCCGGCCACGAAGAACGTCGCGCCGTCCTTGTCGACGAGGAAGCCGGCGGCGCGCAGCTTCTCGACGGCGACGTCGACGTTGCCCCAGCGATGGAGCGACTCCTCGCTGAACCAGACGTCGAAGCGGATCCCGAGATCCGCGAGCGTCTCGCGGATGCCGGGGAGCGTCTTCGAGCCCGGGACGCCGTGGAGCATCGCCGTGATGCAGGTGCGCGCGAGCTCGGCGTCGTCGACGGCGAACGGATCCGGCGCGCGCGTCTCGAGCCAGCGCGCGATCTCGTCGACGTACGCGCCCTGGTAGTGCCCTTCGCCGCGCGGCGCGCCCTCGTGGGCGAGGCGCACGCTCTCGGCGAAGGCCCGTATCTGGTTACCGAAGTCGTTGATGTAGTACTCGCGCGTGACGCGGTGCCCGGTGAGCTCGAGGAGCGACGCGACGGCGTCGCCGAAGACGCCGTTGCGCGCGGCCGCCACGGTGATCGGTCCGGTCGGGTTCGCGCTCACAAACTCGACGTTGACGCGCTCCCCGGTCGCCGCGGCGGCGCGCCCGTACGCCGGGCCCGCGGCGAGGATCGCGGCGAGCTCCTCGTGGACCGCGCGCGCGTGGATCCGGAGGTTCACGAAGCCCGGGCCCGCGATCTCCGCGCTCTGGACCACGGCGTCGCCGGCGAGCGCGGCGACGAGCTTCTCCGCCACCGCCCGCGGCGAGATCCCCACCCTCTTCGTCAGCACCATGGCGGCGTTCGTGGCGTAGTCGCCGTGCTCGGCGCGCTTCGGGCGCTCCACGCTCCACGCCCCCGCGGCCTCCGCGAGCGCGCGCGGTCCGGCCTCGCCCAGGGCGCCGCCTTCGGCGAGGCGGCGGAGGGCGTCGTCGATCGACGTCCGGACACGTTCCACGAGGCTCATGCGGCTCCTTCCGGCTATCTCGCGCCGGCGGCGGCGGCCAACTTTGCGGCGGCGGGCGCGGCTCCCGGCGGCCGGCCCTCCGCCCCGCCGACCTCTCCACGCGACCGGACCGCGGTCGAGCTTCGAGGCCGCCCCCCCCCCCGGCGGCCGGTGAATCGCGCCTCGGCGACGCCCCGGCCGTGCTAACGAGGACCGTCGATGGGTCGGGCCCGGAGGAAGACGTTCGGCGCGGCGGCGCTGGTCGCGTCGGCGGCCGCGTGCAGCGGCACGCCGGAGGGGACCGTGAGCCTCGTGACCGGCGACGAGGTCGACGTGTTCTCGCGCGCGCCCGCCGCGGTCACGCTCGTCGCCGAGAAGGTCGCGCTCGACGGCGCGCGCACCGAGATCGCCCGCGCGGAGCTCCCGGTCGACTCGGTCCGGCTCGGCGCGCAGCAGCGCACCGAGGTGGGCGCCCTCGCGATCTCGGGGCTCGACGCGACCGGACAGGTGGTCGTCCGCGGCGAGACGCTGCTCGTCCAGTGGGGCGCGCTCGAGAACACGACGCTCGAGGTCTTCGTTCAACGGACCGGCGAGCTCGCGCGCCTGCCTCGTGGGCCCGAGGCGTTCGATCCCGCGGTCACCGCGGTGGTCTCGGGCCGCTTCATCCTCGCCGCCAACGGCTCGGCGACCATCCTCTACGACCTCCTCGCGCTGAAGCCGCTCGCGAGCCCGCCCGTGCTGCCGCGGTCGGCGCGCTCGCTCGCGAGCGTCGGCACGGCCGTGCTCGTCATCGACGACGAGGGCGCGACGACGTTCGACCTCTCCGACGCCGCCAGCTACCCCCTCGACCCGCCGGTGGGCGGCGCGTTCGGCGAGGTGGCCGGCGGCGCGACCGTGACGGCCCCCGACGGGACGCAGTACGTCGTCGGCGCGACGCGCGCAGCGGGCGGCCCGACGGCGCGCGTGCTCGTGATCGATCCGGAGGGCGCGAGCTCCTTCGCGGCGCTCACCGCGCCGCGCGAGGGCGCGTGCGCGACGTTCGTGCCCGGGCGCGGCCTGGTCGTCGTCGGCGGCGACGCGGGCGCGGCCGGCGCCGAGCTGCTCGCGCCCGGCGCGTCGCTCGCGACGCCGCTCCCCTTCCCCGCGGATCCGGTGAAGGGCTGCGGCGCGACCGCGCTCGACAACGGGCACGTCGCGGTGGCCGGCGGCGGCGACGCGCCCGTGCGCGTCCTCGATCTCGCGTGCGCGGCCGAGTGCGCGCCGGCGACCTGGGCGGACGCCGTCCCGCTCGCGCGCGCCGAGGCCTACGCCCTCGCGCCGGACGCCGCCTTCATCCTCGGCGACGACGCGACCGGCGCCACCCGCGCCTACCGCGCGACGCCCGCCGGCGCGCGCGAGGTCCCGCTCCGCGTCCCCCGCCGCGGCGCCCGCCTCGTCCCGACCGCGATCGGCGCGCCCGTCGTCGTCGGCGGGGCCGCGGGCATCGAGCAGTACCTCGACTGACTGGGCCGAGCCTGGCTGACTGGGCCGAGCCTGGCTCGAAGAGCGGCGGCGGACGTCACGACGGGAGGCGCGCCACGCCGTGGGGCGTCACGACGGCGTCCGCGACGGGCTCGCGGACGTGGGTGCCCGGCCAGACGACGCAGCGGAGCGCGGCGGCCTCGACGACGGAGCCGGCGCCGACGATCGAGCCGTCCACGCTCGCCGACACGCGCGCGTCGGGCGCGGCCCACGACGAGGCGCCGCGCGCCGCGAGCCAGGCGCGGTTCGCGTCGACGTAGGCCGCGAGGCTGCCCACGTCGACGAACGCGCTCGTGACGGCGTGCGACGCGAGGCGCGCGCCCGCGCGGAGCGCGGGGAGGTAGACGTCGCCGACGAGGCAGCCGCGCTCCGGCAGCGACGCCCTCAGGCCGGCGCCGACGACGTGCACGCCGACGAAGTCGGCGCCGGCGCGCTCGTCGCCGAACGCCTCGCGGCGCAGTCGGACGATCCGCCCGCCCTCGCCGAGGCCGACGTTGCCCTCGCCGGCCGCGCGCGCCACGACCGCGAGCGTCGCGGCCGCGCCGGACGCCGCGTGCGCGCGCTCGAGCGCGCGCGGATCGAGGTCGCTCAGGATGTCGCCGTTCCAGACCAGGACGTCGCCGTCGCCGAGCAGCGGCGCGGCGCGCGCGACGCCGCCCGCGGTCCCGAGGAGCTCCGCCTCCTCGGAGATCGCCGCGCCCGTGCCCGCGGCCCACGCCCGGAGATCGTCCGGCCGGTGATGGACGTTCACGACCAGCCGCTCGACCCCCGACGCGCGGAGGCGAGACGCGACGTGCCCGACCGCCGGCGCGTCGCCGACGGGCACCATCGGCTTCGCGAGCCAGTCGGTCAGCGGGCGGAGCCGCGTCCCGAGACCGGCGCAGAGGATCATCGCCGCGCGCATCGTCTACGCGTCCGTCCGGATCGGCGGGGCCGGCCATGATTCCGGATCACGCTCGGTCGTCTCGTGTCGCGAGTCCGCAAGGGCTCGGGCACGAGAAGGAGAAAGGAACGTGTCCCCAGTCCGACGTTCGGCTTTGTCGGACCGTCGCGAGGCCCTCACGGGCGAGGCGGGCCGAGCGACGGTCCGACGATCCATGGACGCAGGACACTAGCAGACCACGCGCGCCCCATGAACCGCGACCCTCGGCGCGACGACGCGAACACGCCGAGCCGCGTGAGCGCGGCCGTCAGCGCGGCGGCGCGAGGAGATCCAGCCGCGCGCGGACCGCGGGCTCGCTGCCGAGCGTCGCCGCGAGCGCGGAGAGATCGGCGCCGCCCGTCCGCGCGGCGTCCTCGATCGCGTGACGGGTGCGGCGCCCGCTCGCCACGAGCCACGCCGCGCCGAGCCCGAGCTCGCGCACGCGCGGAGAGACCGCCGCGTCGCCGAGGCGCGCGAGGAGCGCGTCTACGGCCTTCTTGATCTGCGCGCCGTGGACGGGGTGCGCGGTGGTGAGGCCGAGGCGGAGCAGCGCGAGGAGCACCTCGACGGTCACGGTCACGTCGTCGCGCCCGGTCGCCTCCCACATGCCGGCGGCGTTCTGGCCCGACAGGATCGCGAGGACGGCGGCGTCGGCGCCTCCCTTCGAGCGCGTCTGGTGCGACGCGCCCTCGCTCGACTCCCGCGCGAGGCCGATCTCCCCCTTCGACGCGCCGACCGTCGACCGGAGCCCGTCGACGCTCTCGGCGCCGGTGACGCTCCGGCGCGCGAGGTCCTCCGC
>JAHBWF010000006.1 GCA_019637105.1 Labilithrix sp. | reverse complement strand
TCCACGACGTGGGCAAGCCGCGGTCGCGCGCCTTCAGCGAGAAGACCAAGGACTGGACGTTCTACGATCACGACCGGATCGGCGCCGAGATCGCCGATCCGATCTGCGCCCGCCTCCGCTTCTCCACCGACGAGCGTCAGCGCATCGTCGCGCTCGTGCGTCACCACCTCTTCCACTACGACCAGTGGACCGACGCGCACGTCCGTCGCTGGATCCGGCGCGTCGGCAAGGAGCGGCTCGAGGACCTCTACGCGCTGAGCGAGGCGGACGTCCGCGGCAAGGCGCCGTCGATCGATCCCGAGCTCCTCGCTCCGCTCGCCGCGCTCCGCGCCCACGTCGAGAAGGTCCTCGCCGAGGGCGCGGCGCTCTCGACGCGCGACCTCGCGATCGACGGGCACGTGCTGATGAAGGAGCTCGCGATCAAGCCGGGGCGCGTCATCGGGGAGATCCTCGAGAGCCTCCTCGAGGACGTGATCGCCGACCCGTCGCTGAACGAGCGGAGCGTCTTGCTCGACAAGGCGCGCGCGTTCGTGGCGTCGCGCTCCTAAGGACGCGCCCGCCCCCGTCGCTGAACGAGCGGAGCGTGCTGCTCGACGAAGCGCCGGCGTGTGCGCGCTCTCGAGCGCGCGCTCCACGTGAGGGCGGAGGACGGGGATCCGCGCCGTGGCCGGTGCGGGCTGTCGCCGCGGTGTCTCGCGAGCGATCGGCGTCGTCTTCCGTCTGTCCTTCGTCCGTCCTCCCGTCCTTCGTGTCCTCCCGGTCGGATCGCCCCGCCGATGTCCGCGTCGCGCGCTCGGAGCCGCGGCGGCCGCACCGAAGGCGCGACCGCCTCGCGGTGCCGGGGCGGCCGCGAGGCGTCGCGCGGCCACGATTTGTGCCGGCGAAAGTGTGGTCGTGATAGCTTCGCCGCGAAATGCGCCGCGCGGATTTGCCCCGCTCGAACCTCGCTGAGCCGCGGATCCCCGGGCGGTCGGAGGGCCGCGTCGCCGCGGTGTCCGCGGCGCGTCCGCGGCGTGACCGCTCGTTCGTCTCGCTCGCGCGGGTCGGCGCCGCGCTCGCCTCGCTGAGCGCGGCGTCTCCGGCTGCGGCGCAGTCTCCGCCCGAGGCGCCCGAGAAGCTGAGCGTGGGGGACTGGCAGCTGTCCCCGTCGCTCCAGGTGCGCGTGCGCGGAGAGTACCGGCGTGACGCGCCGGATCTCGGCGGCACCGACTTCTTCGGACGTCAGAGCCCGCGCGTCCGCGACCAATGGGTCGTGCTCGAGCGTTCGCGCGTCGGTCTCGGCGCGGAGCGCGGCGCGGTGCGCGCGCAGATCACGCTGCAAGACGCGCGCGCCCTCGGCTCGCCCGCGCCGACGGCGAGGCTCGCCGACGAGCGCGGGATCGGCCGGTTCGAGCCGTACGAGGCCTACGCCGAGATGCGCTCGAGCGGCGCGCGTCCGAACTACCTGCGCCTCGGTCGTCAGGCCGTGCAGTGGGGCGAGGGGCGCCTCGTCGGGACCGCGGACTTCTCGCCCTCCGGCCGTTCGCTCGACGCCGCGCGCGGCCACCTCGCGCTCGGGAGCTTCGACTTCGAGGCGCTCGCGGTGATCCTCGAGGTGCCCGGTCCGCTCGGCGCCGCGTTCACCGACACCGCCGGACCAGAGACCTCCGGCGTCCAGCTCTACGGCCTCAGCGCGAGCTATCAGGTCGCTCCGCTGCTCCGGGTGGAGGCGTTCGGCCTCGCGCGGGTCTCGCGCAGCAACGGCGCGGAGCTCGACGGCTCCCGCTTCGCCGCGAGCCGCCTCGCGGGCGAGCGCTTCACCGCCGCGCTGCGCGTCTCGGGCGACGGGAAGGGATGGACCTACGGCGCCGAAGGAGCCTACCAGTTCGGCGCGGCGTCCTCCCTCGCCATCGGCGGGACGGACATCTCCGCGTGGGCCGCGGCGGCGCACGTCTCGAAGACGCTCGAGGAGCTCGTCTTCACGCCGAATTTCCGCGTCGCCGGCTCGTACGCGTCCGGCGACGATCGCAAGGGCGTGTACAAGCAGTTCGATCCGCTCCTCGCCGATCCGCAGCGCTTCCACGGCCAGATGGATCTCTTCGGCTGGTCGAACATGATGGACGTCGCCGGCCGCGCGCAGATCCAGCCGGCCACGCACACGTCCGTGGCGCTCGAGTACCGCTGGGCGCGGCTCGCGCAGGCGCGAGGGGAGTGGATCGGGAGCTACCTCGGCGCCGTCGGGAGCGCGTCGGTCCCGCCGCTCGTCGCCACGACGCCCGCGCCGCCGGGGCCGAGCGGCAGCGAGACGGACCTGGGGCACGAGCTCGACGTCGTCGTCTCGTACTGGCCGTGGACCCCGCTCGAGCTCCGCGCGGGATGGTCGGGGCTGCTCCTCGGCGATGGGGCGAAGGCGACGATGGCGGCGCACGCGCGCGGCTCGCGCCTCGCGAACGGCGCGATCTCCCCGGCGAACATCGCGCAGTACGCCTACCTCCAGGCGACGCTCACGATGCCTTGACGCGCGCTCACCCGCCCCAGCGACGAGGGCGCCCCACCCCAGCCCAGGGCGAGGGCAGCGAGCTCCGCCCGACTCGGTCCTTCGCCGGAGCGAAATCCAGGCTAAATTGTCTCGCCCGCGATGTGGGTCGAGAAAAAGCGTTCGTGGATCGAGACCGTCCTGTTCGGGGGCTTCGCGCTCCCGCACATCTGGAGGAAGACGCTCCTCGTCACGGGCCTCAGCATCGGCGTCACGATCCTCTACGAGGAGGTCGAGAGCCTCCACTACTCGATCACGGCGACGCCGTTCACGCTCATCGGCTTGCCGCTCGGCATCTTCCTCGGCTTCCGCAACAACACCGCGTACGACCGCTTCTGGGAGGGGCGCAAGCTCTGGGGCTCGCTCGTCAACACCTCCCGCAGCGTCACGCGCCAGGTGCTCACCCTCGTCGACGCGCAGGACGAGGCGGCGCGCACCCCCGAGACGCGGAAGGAGCTTGAGCACTTCCGCCGTCGGTTCGTCTACCTCGTCATCGGCTTCGTCCACGCGCTGCGCCACCACCTCCGCGACACCGATCCGTTCGAGCCGCTGGGCCACATCATCGGCGAGGAGGAGACCGACTTCTTGACCGGGCAGGAGAACGTCCCGTACGCGATCCTCCAGCGGATGGGCGAGCTGCTCGTCGAGGCGCGGCGCAAGGGCTGGATCCACCCGATGCACGTCCCCGTGCTGGAGGGCTCGCTCACGGAGCTGACCGACGTCCAGGGCGCGTGCGAGCGCATCAAGTCGACGCCCATCCCGTACTCGTACACGGTGCTGATGCACCGGATCGTCGCGACCTACTGCACGCTGTTGCCGTTCGGGATGATGGACGCCGTCGGGTGGACGACGCCGTTCATCGTGCTCGCGATCTCGTACTGCTTCTTCGGCCTCAGCGCGATCGGCGACGAGCTCGAGCAGCCGTTCGGCATGGACATCAACGACCTGCCGCTCAAGGCCATCTCGCGCACGATCGAGCGGAACCTCCGCGAGCGCCTGGGCGAGAAGGTCCCGCCTCCGGTCGAGGCCAAGGGCTACATCCTCACGTGACGTGAACGCCGAGCGTGAAGCACGCTCGGCCGGTTCACGAGCTCGTCGCTACGCGCGCGCGACGAGCACGGGGTGCTTCGAGCCGAGGACGATGTCGTGGACGCGGTGGAACTCCGCGGCTTTGTGGTCGAGCGGGGCGCCGACGATCGCGAGCGCGGGCTCCCGGTGGAGGCGCTCGAGGACGAGCGAGACGGGGTCCCCGGCGTCGATGTCGACGTTGACGTTGACGCCGGTGTCGCTCGCGCGCTGCTGGACCGCGGAGATCATTCCGCCCGCGTTCCGGTGCTCCGCGCGCAGGAGGGCGTCGGCGCTCCGCGCCTCGCGGTGCTCCTCGTCGACCTCGCCGACGAGCTCCGCCGCGGCCTCGACGGCCTTCTGATCGGCGACGGCGTAGAGGTCGATGGTCGCGGCGCCCTCCGCGAGGCTGAATGCCCAGCCGGCGGCGGAGGCCAGCGCCGGGGTGAAGACCGTCATCGGGAGGAGGAACCGCTTGAGGTGCTCCGCCGTCAGGGCGATGGGGTCGCGCACGACGAGGAGCGCGCCGTGGACCTCGGCGAGCAGCATGTCGACCGTCGTCCCCAGGCTCTCTCCCCGCAGGGCGGGCATGGCCTCGAGGTACGGCGCGGGGACGATCACGAGCCCGGCGTCGGTCTTCGTCTGCGCTGCCAGGATCCGCGCCGCCGGCGTGTCGCCCTCGCCGGTGACGGTCTCGGCCACGTGTCCTTGCGCCTTGAGCTCGGCGACGGCGCGCGCGGCGATCTCGTGGTCGTCGCTGCCGATCGTGACGCGGAGCTTCGCCCGAAGCCGCGGCGCGACCTCGGCCGCGAGCGCGATCGCCGTGGCGTCCTGCTCGGAGCCGTCGACGGCCAAGAGGACGGCGCCGCAGGTCGGCATCTGCACGCGGGCTTTCGTGCTCGACACGGCGCTCTCGAAGGCGCCCATGCTCTGGTTCAGGTCCGTAAAGTCCATGGTCTCTCCGAGAGCGTAGCAGGTCGCTCAGCGCGCCGGGAACAGCTCGAACACCTTGAACACGACGAGCCACGTGACGACGACGGCGCTCTGGATCCCCAGGATCAGGCCGCCGACGCGGAGGAACTCGCCCCAGCCGATCTTGATCCCGCGCTCCTTCTCCAGCGACGAGAGCGCGATGACGTTGCTGATGCTGCCCACCGGCGTGGAGTTGCCGCCGAGGTTGGCCGTGAGGATGAGCGACCACCAGAGCGGGTCGACCTCGATGCCCTGGGCCTCGAGCGTGCGGACGATAGGGATCATCGTCGCCGCGATCGGGATGTTGTCCACGATCCCGGACATGACGAGCGCGAAGACCGTGAAGAGGAGCATCGTGACCATCGCGCTGCCGCCCGAGAGCGAGAGGATCGCGTTGGCCATCGTCGTGAGGAGGTGGGTCGCCTCGACGGCCCCGATGATGACGAAGAGGCCGATGAAGAAGAGGATCGTGTCCCACTTGACGACCTTGATCGCCTTCTCCGTGCTGTGACCGGAGAAGAAGAGCGCGCCGACGCCGCCGCACATCGCGATGAAGTCGAGGCCGATGCGGAACGTCTGCGCCGTCGCGAAGCCGACGATCGTGAGGACGAGGATGAGCGCGATCCGGTAGAAGACGCGCCGGTCCTTGACGAGCGCCCACTCGTCGAACGCCTCGACCTTCGCCTTCCGCTCCTCGGGCGTGCCCGGGGCGACGAGGAGGTGCCCGTAGGACCGCCGGAGGACGAAGAACGCGATCGCCGCCGTGACGAAGCCCATCGGCGTCGTCACGCGGAAGAAGGCGACGTACGGCAGCTCCGACGCCGTCGCGAGCATGAGGGTGCAGATGCCCGAGGCGAGCGTCGTCAGCGCCGCCGAGTTGGCGATGATCGCGACGGCGAGGACGTAAGGTCTCGGATCTTTGATCTCGAGCGCCTTCGTGACGACGAGCGCGA
Organism: Labilithrix sp.; assembly: GCA_019637105.1. Taxonomy (GTDB): domain Bacteria; phylum Myxococcota_A; class Polyangia; order Polyangiales; family Polyangiaceae; genus Labilithrix. The sequence goes on along the minus strand of JAHBWF010000006.1, from coordinate 104,436 downwards.
GCGAGACCACGATGAGCGTCCCCGGCGCGATCGTGAGGAACGTCACGAACACGAGCGTGAGCAGCGCGACGAAGAGGAAGAGCTTCTTCGGGTCGCCGTGCGTCCGCTTGACGATCTTGACCGCGATGAAATGGAACAGCCCCGAGTGGCTCGCGACGTCGACGAGGATCGACGTGCCGACGATGACGCCGAGGACGCCGAGCTCGTGCCCGATGATGTAGTGGACGTGCCCGTACGGCCCGCGCGCGCCCGCGGGCGTGGGGAAGATCCCGAAGCTGAGCGCCGCGACGACCGCGGCGACCGCGCCGAGCATCGCCGCGAGGCTTTTGTTGAGCCATTCGAGGGCGATCGTCGTGTAGGTGACGACCATGATCAGGCCGAGCACCACCATCGGCAGCGCCCTCGGCGCGGTGGTTGCGGCCTCGACGGCGGCGGCGTCGGACAGAACGAACATTCAGCCTCACGTGGTCAAGCGGCGCGAGGAAATCCGCGCCGCGCGTGGAACGCTGGACGTGAAGCTACAGGGCTCGCGCCGCCGGCTCAACGCGGAAGTGCGCGCGCGAAGTGCACGGCCCGTCGCGCCGCCTTCGTCAGAGGCCAAGCGTACGCGACGTCCGGCGTCGACCTCCGCGTCCGGCACGGCCGACGGCCCCTCGCGCGCGAGCAAGGTGCTGGCAGGGCGCCGCGCGTTCTCCGGCACGCCGGCCGCCGCGAGGAGGTCCGGCACGCCGGCCGTCGCGAGGAGGTCCGGAAGGCGCGCGACGGCGCCCGCCGGCCCTTCCTCGAGGTGCGCGACCTGCCGGCGGAGCACGTCCCCGGCGTCCTCGCGAGGACACCGGCCACGGCTGGCTCGTCATCGAGGACCTCGGCGACGAGACGCTCGCGCCGACCGATCCGGCTCCGCAGCGCTTCCACGGCCAGATGGACCTCTTCGGCTGGTCGAAGATGCCTCGACGCGTGGTCACCCGCCCCAGCGGCGAAGGCGCCCGACGTCGGCGTGCACGAACCAGTCGCTCGAGAGCGTGTAGACGCCGACGCCCCCCACCCAGCCCAGCTCGCGGATCTCCCTCTCGAGGACGCGAGGGTCGACGCCGCGCGTCTCGGGATCGACCACCACGCGGAAGTCGACCGCGTGTCCGAGCGAGTGCTGGCTCTGCGAGGCGACGCGCCGTCCCTTCTTCCGGAGCATCTCGTTCAGCTTCGGGCTCCGGTAGCCGCTCACGAGCTCGAACCGCGCGCCCGGGTGCTTGCGCGCGATCGAGCGAATGAGCTCGAGCAGCTTCGGATCGAGCTCGCGACGTTCGCCCGTGACGCGATCGGCGAGCAGCCGCGCGAAGCGGTCCGCCGTCGGCGAGCGCTCGTCGAGCGGCACGCGCTCGTCCGTGTGGGTCTGCACGAGCGTCCCGAGGAGAGGCGGGTCGTCCTCGTGAGGCGTCTCCGGCGCGATCGCGCCCTTCTTGGACGCAAAGCCGCTCGAGCGCGCCACGGTCGCGTCGACCGCGGCAGGCGACGTGACGAGAGCGGCGCCCAGCGCAGCGGCCAGGCCTGCGGCGAGTCGATGCATCCGCCGAGATGCTAGCCGGAAATCGAAGGAGGTCCCAACGCGGCGCCGTCGGCGTGCGCATCGGCCGAGGGTCGAGGCCGCCGCGCGCAGCGGGATCGGTCGAGGTTCGAGCTGGCCCCTTCCCGTGAGAGAGCCGGCGGCGTCGTCCCGGTCGCGTCGGTACGGATCGGAACGACGGGCCCGGGGTAAGCGTCGAGGCTGCCCGCCGAGGGAGAGTCGGCGTCGTCGTCGCGGTCGTCGCGCGGATTGGAACGACGGCCTCGCGTAGGCGTCGAGGTTGCCTGCCGAGGGAGAGTCGGCGTCGTCGTTGCGGTCGTCGCGCGGATTGGAACGACGGCCCCGGAGTAGGCGTCGAGGTTGCCTGCCGAAGGAGAGTCGGCGTCGTCGTGCGGACTGGAACGACGACCCCGAGGCATGCCGCCTGCGTGGAAGTCGGCGTCGTTGCGGTCGATCGCGAGGTTCGGAACGGATGGTCCGGGGAGGCGTCGAAGCTGTCGCTGCCGTGGGCGTCGGCGATCGCGGCTGCGGTCGTGGTGAGGATCGGAACGAGGGCGCGGGGTAGGGCGTCGAGGTGGCCCGCCGTGAGACGAGTCGGCGACCGCGCTGCGTTTGCGGAGAGGATGGGAACGACGGGCCCGAGGCGGGCATCGAGACGGCCGCCGTGAGACGAGTCGGCGACCGCGGCTGCGGTCGTGGTGAGGATCGGACGACGGCAGCGTCACGCCAGGCGTTGTTTTGTGGCGCTGCTTCGGGGCGAAGCCCTTGACGCGAGCACCCGGGACAGCGGACGCTCAAGGCTCCGATGTCGGAAGGGCACGCAGACGCGGATCTCCTCAGGCGAATCGCCGACGGAGACGTGCGCGCCATGGGAGAGCTCTACGATCGCTACGGTTCGACGCTCTTCCCGATCGCGCTCCGGATCCTGCGTGAGCGATCGGAAGCCGAGGACATCCTGCACGACGCCTTCGTCGCCGTGAGCGAGCGCGCGCATCAGTACGCCCCGGAGCGCGGCTCGGTCATCGCGTGGCTCGTCACGCTCGTGCGCAACCTCAGCATCGACCGCGCGCGGCGGCGCGAGCGTCGCGGGGCGCTCGCCCGCGAGGTGCTCCCGCACGAGCCCCCCGCCTCCGTCCGCGATCCCGAGCGGCTCGTGTCCGAGGCCGGCGAGCGCGAGAAGATCCGCCGCGCGCTCGCGGAGCTGCCCGACGCGCAGCGCCAGACGCTCGAGGTGGCCTTCTTCGAAGGGCTCAGCTATCCCGAGATCGCCGCGCGTGAGAACGTGCCGCTCGGGACCATCAAGTCGCGCGCCGCGCGCGCCCTCGCGGCGCTGCGTGAGGCGCTCGTGAGGGAGGGGGTCGTGCTCGACGCGGCTACGTTCGGAACGGGAACAGGGAAGGGCGGATGAGAATCGAGCTCGACGAGGCGATCCTCGGCAAGCGCGCCGGCAACGGACCTGACCTCTACTACGCCTCGGCGATGCCGTCCGAGGGCGTGAAGGCGGTGCTCGGCATCCTCCACGGCTACGCCGATCACGGCGCGCGCTACCGGCACGTGATGGGCGCGCTCGCCGAGCACGGCATCGGCTCGATCGCGATCGACCTTCGCGGTCACGGTCGCGCGCTCGGCCCGCGAGGTTTCTGCCAACGCTTCGACGAGTACCTCGACGACGCGCGCGAGCTCCGTCGGCTCGTCGACGAGAGGGCACGCGGGGCAGCGCGCGCGCGCGGCGAGGGGCCGGATCCCGTGCCGACGTTCCTGTTCGGCCATAGCTTCGGCGGTCTCGTCGCGACGTCGAGCATCCTCGAGAGCCCCGGCAGCTTCCGCGGGCTCGTCCTCTCGGCGCCGTTCTTCGGCCTCGCGCTCGAGGTCCCGCGCGTGAAGGTGCTCGCAGGCAAGCTCGCCTCGCGCGTCTACCCGCGGCTCGGGCTGCCGAGCGGCCTCGCCGGCACGGACATGACGCACGACGCCGAGAAGGCCCGCGCGTACGACGAGGATCCGCTGGTGTTCCCGAACGCGACGGCGCGCTGGTTCACCGAGACCGTCGCCGCGCAGGAGCGAGCTCTCGCGAACGCGTCGCGGCTCACGCTCCCGCTCTACGTGGCGTTCGGGACCGGCGACAAGGTCGCGAACATGGCCGCAGCCAAGCGCGTGTTCGCCGCCGCCGGCAGCGCCGACAAGACGTGGGACGCGCGCGAAGGCCTCTACCACGAGGTGCTCAACGAGCCGTCGTGGAAGGACCTCGTCGAGTCGATCGCCCGCTGGATCGTCACGCACGCCTAGTACCCGGACGCGATGATTCGACCGGTTCGTTCCGCCTCCACGACGAGCGAGGGGTCGGAACGAACCTCCCATCCGTGTGCGTCGACGAGAAGACCGGGATCCAGGCGCTCGAGCGACGCTGCGCGGACATCCCGATGGGGGCCGGTCAGCCTGTTCGGCGGGAGTTCGAGTCTATCCGTCACGGAACGCTCTGCTGGATGGGGGGCGCTCGACGTTCGCCGGGGCAAGCCGTTCGGCTTCGCTTCGAAGGTCCACGACAGCGATACGTTCCTCGAGCTGCCACCGGGACGCGGGCACATCATCATGGACAACCTGTTCGCGCACGACACGCCCGACGCGAACGAGTGGTTCGACGCACGCATCCTGGCTCAACCAGATCGAGTGCTGGTTCTCGCTCCTCGAGCGTCACGTGCTTACCAGGGGGCTCGTTCACCTCGACCGAAGACCTCGCGGCGAAGCTCGATGCGTACGTCGCCTGGTGCCTCGCGAAGGATCGGCCGTTCCGCGGGTCCTACCGGCCCAAGTCCTGGAACCGAGGCGTAGCGCGTGCTCGTCGGCGTTCGCTGGTCGGTCATGCCGGACGGCGCACAAACCGCGCCGCCGCTTCGCGGCGTCACGCTTTCTGCGCCAGCGAGGGTATGACCGACCAGCGAACACCTCCTCAACTCCCGCATCACCGCCTCGTCGCCTACCAGGTCGCCGTGGAGCTTCTGCTGGCCATCAAGGCTGCGAACATCCGCGATGCGAAGCTGCGTGACGAAGCCCTCCGCGCCGCGAAGAGCGCCGTGCTCAACGTCGCCGAAGGCGCCGGGCGCGTCAGCCGCGCCGACAAGGGCCGCGCCTTCACCATCGCGCGCGGCGAGGGTCTCGAGGCCTTCGCGGCCCTCGAGACCGCTGCTCTCGTCGGCGACGCCGAGCAAGCGGACGTGCAGCGGTGCCTGCCTCTCGCCCAGCGCCTCTACGCCCTCCTTACCGGCCTCATCCGGTGACGGGTGGCGGGAACGTGAAGGGAGAGGTTCAGGTTCGGGGCAACGAGCAGGAGCAGGAGCAGGAGCAGGAGCCGACCCACGCCAGCCGAACCCGGTGCAACTTTCGCTGGGGCGGCACTAGGCAAGGGAAGCCTCGCCCGTAGCGCGTCGCGGCGAGCGCCTGTCGTCCCGCTGGACGTTGGGGAGGAGGCGCGTGCGCGGAGCGTGCCGCCGTTCGGAGTGCGGTCGTCGCTCGGCGAGCGATTTCGGACGGGAGGTCTCGTCCGGCGGGCGTTCCGCCGTGGTGAGCGCTCGCCGTCCCCGCCCGCGCGTTGGGAGGAGGAGCGTGCCGCCGTTCGGGTGCTGTCGTCGCTCGGCGAGCGATCCTACCGCGAGCTTTCGCCGTTCGAAGAGCTGCGTCCTTGTCGCTGGGAAGCGCCGGAGACGCGAAGAGCCTGCCCCGAGGGACAGGCTCTCGCGTCAGGTCACGTGGACCCGGATGAGCGACGCGTTACTGGCGGCAGGCGCCGAGGTCGCGGAAGAGCCCCGAGAACGGCGTGCACTTCTGGTTGCCCGAGCAGTTGTCGTCCGTGAGGCTGCAGAGCTGGATCTCGTCGGTGGCGCAGGCCGTGGCGCAGCGGGTGCCGCCCTGCTTGAACGACTGGAGCGCGTTGCACTCCTTCGGGACGTCGTTGTTCCCCTGGAGCGGTCCGAGGTTGACCTTGTCGTTCGGTCCGGCGTCCGCCCAGGTGTAGAGGCAGCAGGTCTCGCCCGCGCCGCAGCTGTTCTTGTCGTTGCACTCCCACGTGGTGCTGTTGGTGGCGACCCAGGTGGTGCCGTTGGCGGTGGCCTGGGCCGCGCACTCCGTCTGCCCGTTGTTGCCGCCCTTCGTGTTGCGAGGCGTCGCCGCGCAGAACGACGCCGGGAACTCGCCGTCTGCTCCGCGTCCGGGGTTGCAGCAGGTCTCGTCGTGGCCGCAGTTGCGGTTGCCGCCCGCGTTCGCGCTCGCGTCGGCGGCGCTGGCGTCACGCGTGAAGAAGGCGCAGAAGAAGCCTTTGTCGTTGCTCCGGAGCTTCGGCCCCGCCGCGCAGTCGGGCGTGCCGCCGTCCTTCGGGGTGTCGCCGCCGTCCTCGTCGTCCGGCTCCTCGTCGTCCCCCTTCGACGAGTCGCGTCCGGAGTCGGTGCCCGTCTGGCCGGGGAGCGGCGTGGTGCCGTTGTCCGTGCTGCACGCGGCGAGGAAGCCGAGCATGGCGAGAAGTGAGCTGCCGAGGAAAATGGCAAGGCGACGGTTGCGCTGCTGCATCGCGAGTCCCTCCAAGAAAGCACGCCGAGCCTGAGGCGGCTTGTCACGAACATGGGTCGGGAGCGCTCAGGCGCCCCGAGGAGCGGTTCTCCTAGCATGACTTTGTCGCGGAGTCCGCCGACCGCGGCTCAGATGGCGATAAAGTTGCCGTCTTGTCGCAGACTTGGCCGAGTCGACGCGAGGAGCCCCCGCGCCCTTCGGCCCCGCCCGACGCCACGGCGCGCGCCGAGGTTGGAGGAACCGTCGCGCGGAAGACGCACGCGGGGCCGAGAGGCGTACGGGCCGAGAGGCGTGCGGGCCGAGAGGACGGTGCTCGCCAGCGGCATCGTATGCGGATCCCGCGCATTGGCGGATGCCTGTGGACGAAGGCGAGGTGCCGTGTGGGCACGGTGCGCGCCGGCGGCATCGTACGCGGAGTCGTCGCGCGGTGGACGCCCGTGGACCGAAGGCGAGTGCCGTGCAGGCATGGTGCGCGCCGGCGTCATCGTACGCGGGATCCCATGCGCGGAGGATGCCCGTGGACAAAGGCGAGGTGCCGTGTGGGAGCGGTCTACGCCAGCGGCATCGTACGACGGAGTCGTCGCGCGGTGGATGCGCGTGGATCGAGGGCGAGTGCCGTGCGGGGCACGGTGCGCGCCGGGCGGCATCGTACACGGGATCCCCATGCGCAGCGGATGCGCGTGGACGAAGGCGAGGTGCCGCGCGAGCACGATGCTCACCGGCAATCGCGTGTGGACGCGGCTTACGCTCGAGGAGCGCGGCGAAGGCGTATGACCGAGGCTCGCGCGTGAACGGCACGGCGAAGGGCAGCGGAGCGTTGCGCTTGAGCGGCGACTCACGCGTGGGGCAGCGCGTGACGGTGACGCGCGCGTGAGGTCAGCGTTGCAGCGCAAGCGACTCGCGCGTGCCCTCCGCAACCCACGACGAGGCCGTGCGAACGCTAGTACTCGTTCTGTGCGCGGACGATGACGCGACCGGCTCCGGCGCGGAGCTTGGCGCAGCAGGCGAGGCGGAATCTCGGAGGCTGCGAGCAAACGGCGTCGAGCACGTCGAGCTCTTCGTCTTCCGGTGGGAGGAGCGCGTCCTCACCTTCGATCACCTCGATATGGCACGTCGCGCAGCTCGCGCTTCGACAGGAGAACGGGATCGGAGCGGCGTGGTCGTCGCAAAGATCCGCCAGGGCGCCGCCTTCGGGCGCGTTCACCGTCTTCTTCTGGGAACCGTCGCTCGACTCGAAGGTGATCTCCGGCATGACGCTCACGTCTTAGTCCGGGAGCCGCACGGCATGCAAGTCGCGATCACGCCGTCCATCGCGTCGGATCGCGGAGGGCCGGCGTCGAGGACGAGCCCCGTCAATTTTGCGCGTCCGAGGGTCGAGTTGCGTCTGCTGAACGCGGACCGTCGAGCGCAGCCGCCAGAGGTCAACCACCGCCGCAGAGGTCGGTCGCATCCCCCAGCGGTCGGGGGCGCCGTGGGCAGTCGGGCACGCGTCGTCGGCATCGGGCACGCGTCGTCGGCATCGGGCCGCGTCGTCCCACGCGGAGGTCGCGTCGTCCCACGCGGAGGTCGCGTCGTGGGCAGTCTCGGGCGCAGGGAAGTCGTGCGTGCCGTCGGAGGGCCGAACCATCAGCGGATGGTCGCGTCGTCGGCTGTCGGCGCCGTCCGTGGTGCGGGCGAGCCGTGAGGTTGAGCCGCCACCGCAAAGGTCGCGTGGTCGGCGTTCGGGGCGCCGGGCCACGTCGTCGTCGGACGGTCGAGTCGTCGCGCGGAGCTCGCGTCGCGCCGTCGGCGGTCGGGCACCGTCGGCAGTCGCGCGCGCCGTTGGAGGGAGGGTCGAGTCGTCCACGCGGAGGTCGCGTCGCGTGGTCGGCGTTCGGGGCGCCGGGCCACGTCGTCGTCGGAAGGTCGAGTCGTCCGCACGGCGGTCGCGTCGCGCCGTCGGCGGTCGGGCACCGTCGGCAGTCGTGCGCGCCGGCGAAGGGGAGGGTTGAGTCGTCACTACGATGATCGTGTCGCATCGTGGGGCCACTGGAGCTCGAGCGGGCGCGGAAATCAAACCGCCGTCGCTGGTGTCCGGCTGCGGCGGCTGCGGCGTCTTGCCGAGCCAACGGGCGAGGTGTGCCGGAGGGATGGGGGCTACGCGCCAGAGACGGAGGTTACGCGCGCCCGAGATGTGGGGGGCTGCGCGCGCGCCCGAGATGTGGGGGCTACGCGCGTCGAAGGACGGTGGCCTACGCGCGTCGAAGGACGGGGGCCTACGCGCGTCGGAGGAGGAGGGCGTGCTCGAAACGCGGTCGTCCGGCGAAGGCACGCTGCGTCGGGCCGTGGAAGTGGGGCCGCGCTTGCGAAGCACGCGCGATCGGGACGAGCTCTCGATCACGAGCGGCGACGCGGGCGACGACCTCGTCCGCGCGGATAGGCTCGGCGCGCTCACCGCCGGGACCACGCCCGGCGGCGGAGTCGGCGATGAGGAGCACGAGCGGGGCGCCGGGTTTCATCACACGCGCGAGCGAATGGAAGAGCTTCGCGAGCTCGTGCTCCCACGACGCCACCGCCTCGCGGACCGACAGGCGCTCGTAGCGACGTCGCGCGCCGATCTCGCCGCGCGCGAGCTTGCGCGGATCGAGCCCGAGCCAGCGCATGCGGAGCTCGTGATGCTGGAGGTAGTCGTATGTCGCGACATAAGGCGGCGAGGTGATGACGGCGTCGACCGAGCCGTCGGCGACCCGCTTCAACACGTTCGCGTCGTCCTCCCAGACGCGCACCCGCGGTCGCGCCGCCGTGACCCCTCGGGAGCCGGCAGCGGTCCGCGAGGCGGCGTCGGCCGTGGAGTCGGTAGCGGCCGTGGAGTCGGCGTCGGCCGTGGAGTCGGCAGCGGCCGTAGAGTCGGCAGCGGCCGTGGCCGCGTCAGCCGTGGCGTCGACCGTAGAGTCACCGATCGCCGCGGAGTCGGCGGTGACCGCGTTGCCGGCGGCGGCGACCGCCGAGTCGGGGGTGGCCGCGGCGTCCGGGGAGCCGATGCCCGTCGCGTCGAGCGCGTCGTCCTGGCCTGGCTCCGTGGAGCACGCGGCCTTGCGGAGGAGGAGCGCGAAGTCGTCGAAGCGGCGCGCGAGCTCCTCCGTTTTTCGCACGAAGAGGCGAGACGCGTAGCCCGCGGCGATGCGCTTGTCGGTCTGCTCCTCCGACGTGTCTCCCCGTCGCGGGCTCAGCTTCACGAGGATCGACGAGAGGACGAGCGACAGATCGGGTCGGAGCTCGGGCGCCGCCTCGGCGATGCCCGCCCGGAGGCCGTCGAGCTCGAGGAGCACGTGCGGTGGGAACAGGGAGACGTCCTCCTGCGGGAGGCGCCGCGACGCGCCGGCCTTCGCCTTGCGCCGCGCCTCGGCGTGCGCGGCGACGCCGCGCGCAGCCGCGACGAGCGCCGTCGTCTTCTCCAGCGTCCGCGGGTACGTCTTCGCGCGGGCGAGCATCACCGCGACCGGGTTCAGGTCCGATCCGATCGCCGCGCGTCCGGCGAGCATCGCCTCGATGATCACGGTGCCGGAGCCGCAGAAGGGGTCGAGCACGGTGCCGCTCGGTGGGACGAGCGCCTCGACGAGACGACGGGCGGTCACGGGATGCGCGCGCGCGGGGTAGGCGTGGAAGCCATGGACGTGCGCGCGATCGTCCGCGCCTTCGTCCATGCTCGGCGCGACGTCGATCGCGTGCGCGAGGAGCGCGGCCGCCGCCGGATCGCCGCTCGTCTCGATCTCGCCGCCGACGTTCGTGAGTGAGCGACGACGAGGAGGTGGCGAGCCAGCGCTCGCCTCATACGCAGGCTCCTCGGTCAACGACCCTGCGGCGCGATCGTCGTCGCGCACGGCGCGAGGCTGTTCGCGCGTACGGCGGTCGTCGTCGCGCGCGTCGCGGGGTCGTTCGCGCGTACGGTGGTCGTCGTCGCGGGGTCGTTCGTGCGTACGGCGGCGTGCGTTCGCTCCGCGTTGGTCCGGGCGCTCGGCGGACGTCGGACGTCCGGCGCTGCGTGGGTCGGGGCGGGGCCGGTCGTCGGCGCGCGGGCGTCCGGCGCCGTCCGGATGGGCCTTCGGACGGTCGTGGTCGCGCGCGGTCGACGCGCGTTGTCGGGGCGACGGTGTCGTCCGGTCCTGTCGTTTCGCTCGGTCTTGGCTCATCCTCGGCTCATCGGACAGGGCTCTCACGCTCGGCCGTCGCTGTCTCGTCGGCGAGCTCTTCGTCGGCGGGCGGGCCCTCACCGACACGAACCCGCCGGTCGGCTCCGACGCTGTAGCGCACCTCGGCGTCGTCGCCGACGTCGATCCGCGTGCGATCGTTCACGGTCAGCGCGGTGAGGAGCTTGTCGGCGTGCGCGGCCTCGATGCCGAGCGTCGCCGCGAGCTCCGCGGCGGTGACTCCGCCCTTCCGGCGCGTGGCGACATCCTCGGCAGCGGCCTGCCACGCGCGTTCCGCAGCGTGCGCCGCGCTCTCTCGCGCGGCTCTGGCTCGCCCGCGCGAGCGCATCGCGAGGAGGAGCGGCACGAGGGCGATCGCGAAGACGACGAGCTTACCGAGGATCGACGCCGGGAGGATCGCGAGCCCGATGAGCGTCGCGATCGTGGAGAAGGCTCCTTGGAGGACGGTCGCCACCGACGCGGCGCGGGCGTTCGCGAGCGCCTTCTTCTGCTCGCGCAGGGCGCCGCGCGCGGAGTCGCCGCCGAGGTTGCTCGGGATACGCGGGCCGCCGCACATCGCGCAGACGGCGGCGAGGCCCGAGCCCTCGATTCGCGCCACGGCGTTGCAGTGCGGGCAGCGGCTCGACTCACCCGAGGTGTAGCCGCAGCGCGAGCATTGCCCGCCTTCCGCGGCTGTGCCCGTCCCGGCGTCCGCGACGAACGCGTCCGCGCCGCACGCCGGGCACGTCGAAGTGGCCAACGCCGTCCTGTCAGGGCTTGATGACTTGCGTGCCCGGAGGCGGGACGAGCTTGAAGGTGCCGTCGTTCACCTGAACGTTCACCTTCGGCTCGACGAAGTCGAAGCGGTTGCGGTTGCCCTGTGCGTCGACGATCAGCGCCCGCCGGACGTGGAAGGTCGAGGTGTCGACGTAGAAGAGGACCTTGGTGTAGGCCGCGCTCTCCTTCTTCGGCGTGCCCACGAGGACGTTGCCGCCCGGGAAGTTCATCGACGCGCCCGGGTACATGACGAACGTGAACGAGTCGCTCAGCTTACCGGTGCCCGTGAGGAAGGAGAGCGCCGCGGGGTACTGCGACTTGTCGATGTTCTGTTCGAACATCTGCTTGTTCGCGGCCTCGTAGACCTTGAGCGTCGTGCCGTCGGAGACCACGCGGTTGCCGGCCGGGGTTTCGTAGTCCCAAGCCATCTTCCCGGGCTTGGCGAAGGTGACCTTGCCCTTCGACTCCTTGCGGACGTTGTGCGACTTGACGAAGAACTCCTGCGTGAAGTTGCTGAAGAACGAGGTCGTCGAGTCGTAGAAGGCCTGAACCTTGGCCACCGTCTGCGCGGTCGCCTGGGGAGAGGCTGGCTGTGGCTGGGCCGCGGCGCCTTGTGCAGGAGCAGGCTGAGCCGTCGCGTCCGAAACGAGGAGCGGAGCGGCGGCGGCCAGGAGCGCGGCGACGGCAAACGGTGCGAGGCGAGGCATGAGTCGGTTCTCCGATTGAACGGCGGTTCGGACGATGGCTTACGGCCGAGCCCAGGGTCTTTCTATTGGACGAGTGACCCGCGCGCAATATTGAGGGTAAGTACGCATCAAATCAGCGCTAACCGGCTCCGAGGTTGAATAACCGGCGAGCCCGGGACTTCCTTCCGAAGGCCCGCAAGGCAGCTCGCCGGCGAGGTGGCTCGCCGCAGCCGCAGCAAGGCAGCGCGAGCGCGGAGCGGAGGGCCAGCGCGAGCGATCGGAGGCGTGGATCCGCGGTGCAATGCAACGTCGGAGCTGGAGGCAACGTCGGAGCGGCCGGGAGGGCAAGGTAACGTCGGAGAGGCCGGAGGACCCCGAAAGCAGCCGGGCAACGTCGGAGAGGCCAAAGCGACCCGCGGCCCCGACAGGACGGATGACCTCTCGAAATCCCGAGGATCCGAGCGGCCCAGGAGGCCCGCGCCTCGCGCGTAGGGAGCGTCGAAGATGCCCAAGACGGGCTGCTCCCCCCTGGCGATCCAAAACGCCCAAATAACGTCGGACGGGCTACTCCGGCTCTCCCCGGCTCTCCGCGTAACGTCGGACGGGCCACTCGGCCCGTGAAATCAGCGGGTTACGGCGGGACGCCTCGGCGCCGCCGCCGCCGGCAGGCGCGAGCCCTGGAGGTGGGTGACGGCGATCGCCAGGGCGTCGGCCGCGTCGCTTCGCGGGACCTCGCCGAGGCCGAGCACGACGCGGATCATCTGCGCGACTTGCGTCTTGTCCGCCCGGCCGGCGCCCGCGATCGTCCGTTTCACGCGGGCTGGCGCGTATTCGAACGACGCGAGGCCGGCGCGCGCGCACACCAGGAGCGCGACGCCACGCGCGTGGCCGAGCTTCGCCGCCGCCTGGGCGTCCTTCGCGAAGAACAGCGACTCGATGCTCGCTTCGGTCGGCGCATGGTCACGCACGATCGCGGCGAGCCCCGACTCGATCGCGACGAGGCGCTCGCCGAGATCGCCGAGCCGTTCGACGTCGAGGACGCCGTGCGCGACGTGCGAGAGCCTCGTCCCGACGCGACGGACGACGCCCCAGCCGAAATGGCGCGTCCCGGGATCGAGGCCGAGGACGACCGTCACGAGAGCCGCTGGAGCTCTTCGTCGGACACGTCGAAGTCGGCGTACACGTTGGCGACGTCGTCGTGGTCGTCGAGGACCTCGGCGAGGTTCAACAGCACCTCGGCGTCGCGTCCGGTGACCGGCTTCTTGGTCTTCGGAATGTACGCGAGCTGCGAGGCCTTCGTCGGGACGTTGGCCTTCTCGAGCGCGTCGAGGACGTTGTTGAGCGAGTCCGGGGGAGTCGTCACGCTCCAGACGTCGCCGTCGTCGGTGTAGTCCTCGGCGCCCGCGCCGACGGCGACTTCCATCAGCTGATCCTCGTTGGTGGCGCCCTTCTCGATCGTGATGAGACCTTTCCGGTCGAACGCCCACGCGGCGACGCCCGCGCCGCCGAGGTTGCCGTTGTTCTTCTCGAAGATCTTGCGGATCTCGGCGACGGTGCGGTTTCGGTTGTCGGTTTGCCCTTCGACGAGGAAGAGCGTGCCGCCGGGGCCCGTGCCTTCGTAGAGGACGTCTTCGTACGCCGCGCCTTCGATCTCGCCGGTCCCGCGCTTGACGGCGTTCTTGATGGTGTCGCCCGGCATCGACTGCGCCTTGGCGTCGGCGATCGCCTTGCGGAGGCGGGGGTTGTTGGCCGGTTCGCCGCCGCCCATGCGCGCGGCGACCGTCAGCTCTTTGATGAGCTTGGTGAAGAGCTTGCCGCGCTTCGCGTCGACTGCGCCCTTCTTGTGCTTGATCGTCGCCCATTTCGAATGGCCGCTCATCGTCGCCTCACCACCGTGAAAGTTCGCCGGAAACCCTAATTTGAGCCGAGTCCCGCTTCAAGGTGCGAAGCGGGTTTCGCGCAAAAGGGCGGCTCGAGAGCGACCATGGGCGCCCGCCCGAGGTCGGAGCCAACCCGACGGGTGGCCTTGCTTGCCGGGCCGAGTCGCTCCGTGAGCGCGATCGACGGCGCACGCGGTCTACTTCGGTGCGGGCGTCGCGCAGCGGCCGTTGATGCACTGGAACGACGGGCTGTTGCAGCAGTCCGCGCTCGAGGCGCACTTCTCGAACTCCTGCGCGCACGTCGGAACGACGTTGCTGCAGACGAGCGCGCCGGACTGGTTGGGGCGGCAGAACCCGCCGCAGCACTCGTCGCCCGTCTCGCAGGCGTTGCCGTCGGCCTTGCACGGGTCGACCACCCAGTAGCCGCGCGAGTTCCCGGCGAGGAGCTCCTGCGCAGGGAGGTAGAAGGCAGGGTGGCTCGGATCGGTTCCGGGGGCCGCGTTGAGATCGATCGCGGCGACCCACAGCTTCTTCGTCGTCGCCTCTTGCGTGAGATCGAAGTAGCGCGGATCGCTGTGGAACGGGTTCATCGTGGCGACGTTCCCGTAGAGACGCCGACTCGTGAAGACGACCCACGCGTAGCCGCCCGACGGCACCGGGTTCACGGTGGGCTCGTAGTTGAGCTCCGCGTCCTTGTCGTGCGCGTCGGGGCCGGTCGGCAAGTAACCGACGCCGTTCAGCTTGTCGAGGCGGGTCGCCTGGGCCGGACTTCCGGCGGCGGGGACGTTGACCCACCAGAGCTCTGCGCGCGTGCCCTGATCGGCCTTCGGAGGATCCGACGTATCGGCGTCGGAGCGGGTACCGCCGTAGTCGCGCGTGTTGTAGCGGGTCTCGACGTGGAAGACGATCCCCTTGTTCGTCGGGAGGAACGCAGGATAGAGCGCGGTGTTCGGCGCGGCAGGCCGGTGAAGCTCCGTTAGGGGACCGAAGGTGTGGGTCGCCTTGTCGAAGGTCATGATGCCGAGCGTCTTCTGATCGGCGCCGGCGGCCCCCGCGAACATCGTGAACGCGAGGCTCTTGCCGTCCGGGGAGAACGCCGGGAAGGCCGCGCGGAAGCCGGCGGGCCAGCCGTTCATCGGGAGCGGGTCGGCGGCCACGGCGGTCGTCCCCGACACCGTCTGGTAGAGCTGGTTCGGTGTGTCGTGCGAGCCGTCGGCGGCGCTCGAGTCACCGAGGAACATCGTGCCGTCGGGGTAGATCGCGGGCCACGAGTACTTGTTGGTGTTCGAGCGGCCTCCGCCTTCGGGGGTCATCGGCGTCTCGGCGCCCGACGTGAGGTCGTAGGTCGAGAAGAGCCGCTTGTCGCCGGTGTCGCGCTGGGTGATCAGCTTCGAGCCGTTGGCCGCCACAGAGTGACATACGCGGCAGTACGTGGCGTCGCCGTCTCCGCCCGCGACGAGCGTGGGATCCGTCGAGCCGCCGCGGATGGCCAGCGTCGCGCCGCCGAACCTGGCGTTGTCGGGCTTCGCGCCGGGGTAGTTCTTGGCGAGCTTCGTGCCGTACGAGTTGTAGTAGACGGTGCCTTTGAGCGGCGCCGACGCGACCTTCCACTTCACGCTGAGGGGACCGTACGCGACGGCGTCCTTCGCGAACTTGAGCGAGACGGTGACTTCCTCGCCCTCGTTCGAGGAGAGCATCTGCTTCCACGCCTGCTGAGGGATGGGGTGGTTCTTGAAGTTCGGCGCGTTGCTCGCGAAGGTGCCTTCGTACGTGAAGTTGTCCTCCTTGATCTCGATGAGGACCGCGTCGTAGCTCACGCCGGCCCTCCACATGAGGAGAGGAGCGAGGATGCCGCGAGGCCACACGGTCGCGTCGTAGGGGTAGAGGAGGGCGAGATCGGGGGCGGCGATCGGGGTGCCCTTGAGCACGGCGATCGTCGTGGGCGTGACCGCGCCTCCTGGGCCGTCACCGCCGACGCCGCCGTTGCCTCCCGCGCCGCCGCCGTCGGCGCCCGCGTCGGGGATCACCGCGGCGCCGTTCTCGACGACCTTGAGCTTGATCCGGATGGAGGTGCTCGCCGCGGTCCCGTTCCACGTCGCGGTGACGCGCGCCTTGCCGCCGACCGTCCCCGACGCGGTGAAGAGGCCGGAGCTGAGGCCGACGGCGCCGATCTCGCCGCGGTCGATCGTGAACGCTGCCGGTACGACCTGTCCCGTCGCGATGATCCTCGCGGTGAATTGCAACGTCGGAGCGGGCTGCCCGCTCACGTACGTGAGGGTCTGATCGGCCGGCGTGAGCTCGATGGGGGACGCCTCTGCGTCCAAGTCGACGCCGCCTTCACCCGGCGAGAAGCCGGGGAGGTTCCCCGAGCCGTCGTCGCCTCCGTCGGCGCCACCACCGCCGGAGAAGAGGCTGTCGCCGTCGCTCCCGCACGCAGCGACGAGAGCGAGGACGATCGAGCTCGCCGTGAGCACGGCATAAATTCGGCGCATTGAAGCCAGCGTACCGGCTGCTGGCTCGCGCCGCGTGGAAAAGGGCGATGAAGTCTCGAGGCGGAGCCGCCCCATGAGGGGAGCTGCGAGGAAGGGGCCGAAGGTGCGAGGTCGTGTGGCGGGCGCGCCGCGCCGTGGAAACGACGCGTCATTTGGCGGTCCGCGCTACCATTCGACCTGGTGTCGAACGAAGTCGTCATCGATCAACGGTTTCGGCTCGGGCGCGTCGTCCGCGAGTCCGGCGTCGCGATCGTTTACGAGGCGCGGCACCGCAACGGAGCGGAGGCGTGGATCAAGCTGCCACGCAGCCCCGAGCACGCGACGGCGCTCCTCGACGAGGCGCGGGTCGCGAACGCCCTCGGCTCGCGCGCGGTCAACGTCCGGGACGACGGCGTCACGGAAGACGGCCTCCCCTACCTGGTCCTCGAGCCGGTCACGGGGCAGCGGCTCGATCACTGGCGCGCTTCGTCGGGAGGTCGGGCGCCGCCCGACGAGGCGATGGGGCTCGGCGACGAGCTGTGCGAGGCGATCGGCACCTTGCACCGGGCCGGGTTCTCCGTCGGCCTGCTCCGCGCGGACGCGATCATCATCCTGCCGCAGGGCGGCATGTGCCTGCTCGAGCTCGAGCACGCCAGAGCGGCGACCCCGGAGAGCGTCAAGGAGGACGTCGCGCGGGTCGGCCGCGTCCTCTACGAGATGTTGTCGGGGACCCCTTGCCTCGCGCGGTCGGCGCCGCTGCACGACGCTGCGCCGGAGCTGCCGCGCGCGATGACGTCGACGGTCGATGACGCCGCGCGCGGTCGCTTCGCGACGGTCGAGGAGCTCCGCGCGGCGCTTCGTGCCTCGGTGCCGGCGTCGCTCGGTCCGCCGCGCCGTCCGATGCCGAGCGTCTCGTCGGAGTCGCTGACGGACGACGGGGCGGAGGACCTGGACGCGATCGTGTTTCCCCGGTCGTCGAAGTCGCTGTTCGACCCGAGTGAGCTCGTCGACAGCTCGCGCAACGTCGCGGTCGTGACCGTGGAGAGCGAGCCGGGCGAGCTTCGCCCGAGCGCGCCGAGCGCGTCGGACTGGCTCGCTGCCGGCAGGCCGAGTCGCCCGCACGCGCCGAGTCGGCCGAGCGCGACCGACGTGGACGCTCCGCCCGTGCAGCGTGGCGACTCACAGCGGCCGTCGAAGCGTGGCGCGCTCGGGATCGTCGTGGTGGGGGGAGCCGCGTTCGCGGTCCTCGCGGCGGGGATCGTGCTCCTCGTGGTCTTCGTCGTCGGCAAGGACGCCATCGAGCCGGCCGCGCCGGCACCGAAGGTGGCGGCGCTCGTGAGCACGCGGCTCCCGGAGGAGCCGACTCCCCAGCCGCTGCCGTCGGCCAACGGCTCGTCGACGACGTCGGGCGGTGGCGGTGTCGACGAGGTGATCGAAGTCGGCGACGTCGACGACACGGCCGTGGGCGACGCGTCATCGGCGTCGAGCGCGGGCGAGGCCGCTCCCGCGGTGTCGAACGGTGAGACGAGGTTTCGCTTCGACGGCCACCTCTCGCCGCGACTGGTGATCCTCGACGGCATCGTGGTGGGCGTGACCACGAAGGAGCTGCGCGTTCCTTGCGGTTCGCACTCGGTGAAGATCGGTGGAAAAGGCGTCGCTCGCGTGCTCCACCTGCCCTGCGGCGGCGAGCAGGGGATCGTCATCGCATCGAACGGCTCCTGGCGCGCGGATTGACTTCAGCGCGGAGCTACCCCGTTCCGACGTTGCCTCCGGAGCTACCCCATTCCGACGTTACCTCGAGCTCCCAGGTCCGCCGTTCCCTCCGGCTGCTCGGCTGAAGTTCCTAGGTCCGACGTTACCTCCGGCTGTTACCTCCGGCTGGTCGGCTGGGGTGTTGCATGCCGCTCGTCCGAGTTGTCTCCGAGTGTCATGGGGCCAGGCATGTGCTGGCCTGGGCCAACACTCGGTCGTCAGATCTGCGGGCAACGGAGCCTGAGATCGTTGGTACGAGCACTGCTTCCGTGAGCGGGAATGACCGCGCGAGCGTTCGCGAGTGACCTCTCGGAGCAGCGATGACCGCACCGCGACGGATTCGACCTGGCGATGTTGTATTGATCACGCGTCGGAGCACCCAGCGGCAATTTTTGCTCCGTCCCGACGGACTGACGAACGAGATCTTCGAGTACTGCTTGGCGGAGGCCGCGCGGCGGTACGAGGTCGGTCTGGTCGCTTGGCTGGCGATGTCGAATCACTACCACGCGGTCGTGCACGACCCGAAGGGTCAACTCCCTGCCTTTCTCGAGCATCTCCACAAGATGCTCGCCAAAGTCCTCAATGTTCGGTGGAAGCGTCGGGAGAACCTCTGGTCCACGGAGGAAACGTGCGTCACCTATCTTCCGACGTTCGAGGACGTGCTGCGAAAGGTTGTCTATACGCTTGCGAATCCCGTGAACGACGACCTCGTCGACCGCGCGGCGGACTGGCCAGGCGCAAGCTCCCTACGGCATCTTCTCGGAAAGCGGTCGATTCCGCGCCGCCCTCGCCTCTACTTCAAAGAGACCGGTCTGATGCCAGAGAATGTCGAGCTCGCCGTCACGTTGCCGCCTATCGTCTCGGAGCGCATGAGCGCCGAGTCGTGGGCGAGCCGCGTGTTCGCGGAGTTGGACAAAAAGGAGCGCGGCGTGAGGCAAGCTCGCCAGATCAATGGGCGTCGTGTGCTCGGCCGCAAGGCCGTCCTGCGCGTGTCGCCGTTCGATTCCCCGGTGACGGTTGAACGGCGACGCGAGCTCCGGCCCGTGCTTGCAGCTCAAGATCCGCGCGTGCGCATCGTCGAGCTCGAGCTCCTGAAGCGTTTTCGTCGTGAGCATGAGTCATCACGCCTGCGATTCATCCACGGTGAGCGGGACGTCGAGTTCCCTCCAGGGACGTATCGAATGCGCCTTTGGGGCGTCCAGTGTGCGTCCGTGCCCATGGCCGCCTGACATCCGCCTTACGGCTGAGGCTTCACGCGTGTGCTGGCGCGAAAGGCGTCGTCGGTGCTGTGGGCCGAGGTCACGAACGCATCGTACTTGTCGCGCGGAACGGTGCCTGTCGCCACGTCGAGGGTGAAGTCCTCCTCGATTGACGTCCCTGAGACCGAAATCTTCCGCGATGCGCTCAGCAGCGGTCCTCGGCCCTCGAAGGGCCCCGGAAGACGCGCGATTTGCGCTTTCGGCGGGAGCTCTACGCGACGTCGCACGTGGTATTGCGTGGCCTGATTGATCGCGAGCGCGCTTTCTCGCGCCGCCTGCGACGCATACGTCGAGCTCAGCGTCGTGACGAACGGCCTGGGAAAGACGTAGTGGACGGGGTCCATCCCGGGCAGCACCCACACCCGCGCCTCCGGTTTGATCCCTTCGAGCTGCGCGTAGCCAGGAGCCGTCAGGTCGGCGCGCATCGCGACTTGCCAGCTTCCTTCGCTCGAAGAGAGCTCGACCTTCTCCACCGTAGCGAAGGGGACCCACCCGAGCGCGATACCTCGGAGCGCGCGCTGCCGTTCCAGTCCGACGAGACGAACGAGCGCCTCGGCGAGATCCTGTGCCGTGTGTCCACGCAGAAGCACCGTGATCGTGCCCGTCGCGTCGCCTTTCTCGTCGACGACGAGGCGGATGTCGATCTCGTCGCGTTCCGTGTCGCCGAAGGCGGCAGGGAGTGGAGCGATCCGTCCGTTCGGATACAAGACGTTCCTACCGCGAAGTCCTGGCGAGATGCGGCCTGCCGGGAGTGGCGGGCCTGGGACGTCGACGTCGATCCAAACGTCGGTCATGGCACCCGGATTCGAGGGATCGGGTAGATGCGCGATCGCGAGAGGGTGCATGAAGCGGCCGAAGTGGGGCGGGAACGAGGGGCTGTCGGAGAACGGATCGTTCTCGGCGACGGCAACGTCGGTGTGAATTCCGAGCTCGCGGAGGGCCTGAACTACGAGCCAGGTGCGGCTACCTTCATGGGTCGCGAGCATGCCGCGCGCGGTCATACCCTGGCCGCCCGCGCGTCCGAGATCGACGTCCGAGAGGACGATGCCGGACGCCTCTTTGATCGCCTGACCTGAGGCCACGACGATTCGGTCCACGAGCTCACGTGAGATGGGCTTTCCAGCCGACGCCTCGCGCGCCCAGTTCGTGACCTCGGGGCTGTCGGATTCGAGCGCTGCGAGCGTCTCGCGGAGCGCACGAGCGACATCATCCCAAGATGACGTCGAAAAACTTACTCCGACGTTACGATCCATCTTCGGGACGCCGGGCTCGAGGCGGCGCACGGCGCGATCCTTCACGTGCCACGTGAGGACACGCTTGGCGCTCGCGGTGCCCGAAGCCGGTTCGGTCCGCTCCGTCGGTTTACCGAGGAGGGGGTGGCTCCACATCGAGCCCCTGAGGCCCGGTGGGAGCGCGAGCTCGATGCTGGCGTCACGGACGGCGGTCCGCTCGGGAAGAAGGTCCGGTGTATCGATCCCGACGTTACCTGTCTCGTTCGGGACGCCCCACCCCTCGTAGATCGCCTCCACCGCGTCGCCCGCCTCGAGCTGAGACAGATCGGCGTGCGACTGGGCCGCGTTCGGCGTCCTGTCCGGGAGGACAATTCGCCCATCTTTCTTGAAAATTCGACGCCTTAGGACGCGTATCGTGTCCCGTCCAAACAACGTCGGTGCGGCGGCTTGGGCGTTGGCTTCGACGTCGGTGGTGCCCATCACGCGGCGGACGTCGAGCATCGTGAAGTGAACGAGCCCCGACGGCTCCACGTCGTACCGCTCGCGATGCGCGAGGATCGCCGTCGCCGCGTTCGCGAGCAGCGGACCGACGTTAGGATCGTGGACCACCCGTTCGGCCACTCCGGCGAACGGGGCGAGGGGATCGTCCCCCGCGTCACGCAAGAGGGGCGGCAGCGCCGCCGGGGCGTCCCGCGCCGTCGTCGCGAGGCGCAGGAGCTCGGGGACCGCCGACTTGCCCTTGGCCGCGTACACCGACGAGAGCGGACGGTCGCCCGGGTTCATCGCCTCGAGGATCTTCCGCGCCCGGCCGAGATCGCCCGCCTCGATCGCGCTCCGCGACGAGAGCGACAAATACAACTGAGGCGTCCCCGCCAGCGCGCGCAGGCGCTCGAGCTCCCGCTCGGCGCCCTCACGATCTCCCGCCGCGGCGAGCGCGTGATGACAGGCCAGGCTCGTGCGGTCCGCCACGCCGGCGCCGCAATCGAAGGCCACGAGATCGCGACCCATCCGCTCGAACACGACGCGATCCGTCTCCGTCAGGAGCGACGTGTTCGCGAGCGGCGACGCCGCGGTAGACTTGATGCGCGCGAACGCCACGCGCGCGCGGTCGTAGAGCCGCTCGCGTCCGGCTGTCTGCGCCTCGAACGCGTCGAGCAGCGCCGGCTGAGACGACGTGACCTTCGCGCGCGTCGCGTCGAGATCGGCGAGCGCCGCGATGTGCGCCTCCGCGCGTCCGCGCCGCGCGCCCGCGAGGACCGCGTGCTCGATCGCCGCTTCCCAGGACGCGGGCCACGCCTCGAGCACCCGATCGTAGGCGGAGCGCGCGCGCTCGTGCGCCTTGACCACGGGCAGATCGCGCGCGCTGCGGACCGCGCGCGCGTACACGAGCAGCAAGTCCGGCGGCGCGTCGGCGCGCGCGACCTGCGGCGACAGGAGGTTCTCCGCGAGCCGTGCGTCGTTCGCGGCGAGCGCTCCGAGGGCGACCGCGACCCGCTCCGGATCGCTCCGCGGATCCGGAGGTGCGACCGGGACGCTCTGCTTCGCCGCGGCGCCGGCCGTCGCGCCCGGCGCCGGAGCCCGCGCGCGCAGCGGCTTGCCGTCGGCGTCCCACGCGCCGACCTCGACGGAAGAAAAGTCCTGATCCATCCCCACGCGAACCACGAGTCGGAGGACCCCCGCCGACGTCTCCACCCGCGCGAAGCGCGGGACGGCGCGGGGGCCGGCCGAGTGCGCGCGCTCGATCGCGACCTGCCCACCGACGCGCATCACCGCCGCCGCCGAAGAGCGAAGCCCGACGCCGATCCACCCGCCCTTCGGGACGTCGACGTCGACCACGACCTCGCGCACGCCCGTCGCGCTCGTCTCGGCGTAGAGGGGCAGCCGGCACCCGAACGCCGCCACCTTCATGGGCACGAGCCGCGGCTTGAACGGCCCGGGGCCCGGCACCTCGCTCGGCATCGGCGCGCCCGGCTCGCCGAGCCGCGACGACTCGCGCGCGCCGCTCACGTTCATCCACGCGACCGGCCCGACCACGGCGGCCTCGCGGGCGCACCCCGAGAGCGCCCGCTGCTCCGCCGCGGCCTTCGCGTCCCCGCGGCGCTCGGCCAGCGCGAGCCGCGCGTTCGCCACGAGCGACGGCACGAAGGGCCCTCCGGCGTCCTTCGCGATCTTCGCGAGCCGCTCGTCGATCGTGCCGCCGCTCTTTCGCAGCGAGGACGGGTCGACGCGGTCGGCGAGCGAGCTCGACGACGTGGCCTCGGAGAAGGCAGTGAAGTCGTGGTGCACGAGCGCGTCGAGCGAAGCCATCGCGATCGTCACGCTCGACGGGTTGTCCGGCGACGCCGCCGCCGCCGCGAGCGCCTTCGTGTAGAGATCGACGGCCTTGACCGAGTCGCCGACCGCCTCTTCGCGGAACGCCGCGACGAGCGGCGTCGACAGGTCCCCGAGCCCCCGAGGTGCGTTGACCTCTTTGTGGCCGCCGCACGCTGCGGCCGTCACGAGCAAGCCGAGCGTCGCCGGCGCGAGGGCGCGCTTCATACCGAGCGTCGTCATCACTTCGCCTCCACGAGGCGCACTTCCTTGTGCATCAGCGCGTCTACCTGCTGGACCCAGCTACGCCAGGCTCCGTACTTCTCGACGGGGATGAGGTGCTGGTTGAACACCACGCTCCGCTTGATGACCAGCGCGCGGGGATCGCGCGCGTCGCGCGTGATCTCGAGGTGGGCCTTGCCGAAATCGCCGCCGTTCGCGTCGCCGCCCGGCGGGAGCTCACCCCACGCCATCCCCGGGGGCGCGAGCGCGCGCACGGTCCGGTTCTGGTGGCTCGGCGCGAAGTACGACGGCAGCAGCACCGGGAGCGTGCGCGTCGGGAGCGGCGCGATCTGCGAGCCGTAGGTCGCCGCCGGCGACAGCGGCAGGACCAGGTCCTTGCCCTCGCGACGCGCCATGCCGCGCGAGCGCGCCTTGTACTTCACGAGCGCTTGGCCGTTCGGGAGGTCCCCCCTGAAGTCGATCGTCTTGTCGAGATCCACGGTGGAGAACCACGGCGCCACGAGCGCGTCCTCGACGTACTGCGCGCGCGCCTCCGCCTGCGACAGGTTCGTTCGGAGCCAGAACGCGCCGTCGCCGGAGTGGCGCTCCTCGCCGGCCAGTTCGCCCGAGCCGTCGGGGGCGATCGACAGCTGCCAGGTCACGTCGGCGCCGTGGTCGTCCGGCGAGCTCGCCGGGAGCTGCACGATCTCCGCGGGCCCGTTGTCCATGCGCAGCGCGACCGCGCGCGCGTCCATCGACGGGATCGGCCCGAGGCGTGACTGCGGGCTGGTCGCGTCGAGGTACTGCCCGCCGTTCGGGCCGGGGAGGAAGGCGATCCCGTGATCGAACATCGGCACGGCGGCGTTCTTGGCGAGGAGCACCGACGGCTGACCCGTCAGGCGCGTCTGCACCATGACCTCCTGCGCCTCGATGCCGATCGCGCGGAGGAGCGTGATGAGGAGGATCGCCTTGTCGTCGCAGTCGCCTTCGCGTCGCGCGAGGAGCTGCTGCGGACGGTTCGGCAGCCACCACTCACCGGAGACGTAGTTGACGTAGCGGATGTCGTCCGCGACGAACTCGAACAACGCGCGAAGCTTCTCGTCGCGCGTCCGCTTCCCCTTCGTCAGCTCGGCGGCGATCCGGCGCACCTCGTCGTCCGGCTCGGTGAAGCCGCGGATCGCCTCCGCGTACCACTTGCGGAAGTCCGCCCACGTCTTGAAGGTCGAGCCGACGATGACCGGCGCGATCTCGGACGTGTGCGGCGCGAGCGGCTCCTCGGGGACGACGAGCGGTTTGTCCCAGATGAGCTGCAGGACGTGCACGCCGCGCTCCTTGTCGTCCTTCTCGATGCGCTTGTACGGCGCGAGTTTGTCGTGGATGACGTCGACGTAGAGCGGGTGCCCCGGCATCGTCTCGACGATCACCTCGTTGTAGAGGAGCGGGTGGCTCGCCGGCGAGCCGGCGTAGTCCAGGAAGTAGTAGGGGGCGTCGCCGCGGCCGCCGACGGCCGTGCTCGTCCACTGGCGGATCGCCACCTCCACGGTGTCTCCGGGGTCGAGCTCGGGCCAGCGGATGCGGGGGCGGGAGCCATCGTTGTGCTCCTCCACCGGGAACGCGACGCTGCCGTCCTTCCGGTGGACGCGCGCCTTCAGGATCTCGGTGAGATCGCCCTCCGGTGGGATCGCTTCGAAGAGCTCCTGCTGGTTGCGAGGGGCGATGACGATCTCGCGGGCGTAGTGGATCAGCTGCGAGACGCGGTTGTCCGCGTGCATGCGGACGGCGCGGAGCCAGTGGAGCTCGCGGTCCGCGACGTCGGGCGCGCCCGCCGGTACGCCCTTGCGGCGGGCGAGGATGACCTCGCTCTTGGCGAGGTAGCGCTCGTCGTCGCGGGCCTCGGCCTCGCCCTCGGGCCCCTTGGCGGCGGGCTTCTCGACACGGAGCGCGAGCTCCGCGCGGTACTTGGCGTCGCCGGGCGACAGCTCCCGCGCCCGCCGGAGCGCGACGAGCACGAGCTCCTTGTCCTTCGGATCGCTCGACGAGGCCGCGACCTCGCGCGCGAGCCCGGCCCACGCCTCCGGTCGGTTCGGCGCCCAGGCGCACGTCGCGCGGTAGAGCTGCGCGGCGAGCTCGTGTCCGCCCGCCTCGACGACGTGGCGCGCGACGCTCAGCGCCTCGTCGGCGTCGTCCATGCCTCCGGCGAACGCGTCCTTCGCGGCGGCCTCGACGTCGGCCCTGCTCCGTGTGCCCATCGCGTCGACGAGGATCTCTCCACGGACGCCGCGCCGCGCGAGCTCCTGCGTGGCGAGCACCCACGTCTTCACGTCGCCGCCGCGCGCCGCCGACGCCAGCTCGAAGAGGACGGCGAGCGGGAGTTTGTCCTTGCCCGCGTTGAACGCGGTCGTCATGTCGCGCATCGCGCGGACGGCGAGCGCCTCGACGCGGAGGGCGCGCGCGATCCGCGTCGAGAGCAAGAGCGCCTCTCCGTCGGACTTGCCGTCGATCTTGGCACCGCGGAGCGTCGCGATCGCCCAGTCGGGCGTCTCGGAGTCGAGGTGCTGGTCGACGAGGCGCCGGTCGACGAACGCCTTCGTCGTCGCGTCGCCCGCCTTCTCGGCGGCGGCGCGCGCCTGGTAGAGCCGCGCGCTCTTGTTCGCGCCGGACGGCGTGATCCACGCAGCCATCGCGAGGCGATCGGGATCGAGGTCCTTCCTCTGTAGGAGCGCGTCGAGCTGTCCCGGCGCGCGCGGGCTCTTCTCGTCCTCGGCGCCGCCGAGCGTTCGGACGGTCGCGGCGGCGAGGAGCGCGGCGGACGAGCCCCTGCCGTTCGCGGCGCGGATGAGCGGCGTGACGAGCCTCTGCGGCTTCGTCGCGCCCCACGCGATGCTCTGTCCCGGCGCGAGCGTGAGGTCGGCGCTCGCCTTGACGTCGAGCGGCTGGTTCTTGTCGTCCGTGACGCGGAGGCGCGCACGCCCCGAGTCGTCGAGAGCGCCGCTGCAGATCTTCGCCGCGACGATGTGCGATCCGGCCGAGGCGTCGACCTTCGCGGCGAGTCGGTCGAAGCGCATCGTCGCGTGGACGTCGTCGCTCTTGTCGAGATCGACGCCGTCGAACACCAGGCGCGCCGTGCCGGCCGCCGCGAGGCGCACGACGAGCGGGGTCCTGGCGTCGAGCGTGATCTTCGTCGCGATCCAGCTGCAGCTCTCTTTGCGAGGGTGGATGAACAGATCGAGCGGGACGCCGCGCGCTTGCGCGAACGTCGGCGGGACCTGGCGCCAGGCGACCTCGACCGAGCCCCACGAGTAGACG
Source organism: Labilithrix sp. (assembly GCA_019637105.1). Classification (GTDB taxonomy): domain Bacteria; phylum Myxococcota_A; class Polyangia; order Polyangiales; family Polyangiaceae; genus Labilithrix. The sequence goes on along the minus strand of JAHBWF010000006.1, from coordinate 78,260 downwards.
CCTTTCGGGTCGGTGAACGAGGCGGCGCTCGGCTTCTCCTCGGGACCGTCGTGGGCGTCGAGCCCGCCGCCGGTGTCACGGAAGGGGCCGAGGACCGAGAGCGCGGTGACGATGCCGGCTTCGGCGCGGGCGCTGCGGGCGCCGGCGACCGTACCCTCGGTCGGCGCGTAGGCGCGCGCGAGGGCGGCGGCTTCGCCGCGGAGCTCGGACGTCGGGGCGAGCGAGGCGAGCACGTCGCGCGTCGCCTGGAGGGCTGCGCCTTCGGTGGCGCGCTCCGAGACGGAGGCGATGACCGAGAGCGCAGCGACGCGCTCGGCGTCGTCCGACGCGGCGATCGCCAGCTTCTTCTGGGCGTCGATGGTCGCGTCGGGCGTCTCGCCGGTGTAGCGGGCGGCTCGCGTCGTCGTGCCGCCCGCTTGCACGCTGGGGGCTTGCCCGAGAGCGACCGAGCCTCCTGGAAGGACGCTCGCCGTGAAGAGCGCGCCGAGCACGAAAGCTCCCGCCCGGCGGCCGCCGCGGCTGACCTTACTAGAAGAGGAGGCGGCCATGCGGGGAGGGCGGCGAAGGGGCCAGAACATGCGGGGGTGTACTCTAGGGGGTTTGAAAGGAATTACCGAGGGCGAAGGGGCGCTCCGACCTTGCGTTGAGGGGCGAAGGGGCGCTCCGACCTTGCGTTGAGGGCCCTTGCGTTGAGGGCACGGGACGCGCTTCGAAGCCCGTCGTCGAGCGAACGCGCGAGAGGTGAGTGCGGGGGGCCAAAGACGAGTACTGACCGAACGGCTGAGCTTCGTGCGAGAGCTCGTTCCCGGATCGGGATCGGGGATCGCGTTCCACGGATCGCTTTCCAGGGTCTGGGTCAGGGTCGCCTTCCGACGTTACCGAACGGCTGAGTTTTGTGGGTCCGCCGGCCGACGTTACTGAATGGTTGAGCTTTGGCGGAGAGGCTCCGAGAGGCTCCTTCCCGACGTTGCCGAACGGGATGAGCTTCCGGACGGAGCTTCGGGCGAAACGTCCCGACGCAACGCAAACGCAGACCTCCCGATGTTGCCTTCCGAAACGCCGGCCGAACCTCCCGACGTGGTCGAAAAGGCCGAGGAGGCCTGAGCTCGGACTTCCGACGTTGCCTCGGAGGTCGACGTTGCCTCGGAGGTCGTGTTCGGAACCTCCCGAGGAGCCTTGAAGGCTCGGCGGTTGCTGTCCCCGCCAGGCTCCCGAGTTGCCTCGAAGGCTCGGTGGTCTCGCGCTGGCTCCAAGACACCGAACTCCGACGTTGCGTTCCGTGCGGTGTTCCGTGCGGAGGGCCTTAACTCCGACGTTGCGTTCCGTGCGGAGGGCGCTCCCGTTTCGCGCGTCGTAAGTGCTCGCGATTTTCACAAAGAGAGGCCTTGCGTCTCAGCCTTGATCGGACAGACTGGGGCCACCGTTCAGGTCGCATGTTCAACCACAGCGGATTCACGTCGAGAGGGCGCATGATGGAAAGGGCTGACCACCGAGCCCTTCCGCAGTTCCGGCTGTCGACCGAACCTGTCGAGCCTGTCGACGATGAGGCCGCCGAGACGCTCGAGCGGCCGCCCGTCCGGATGGTCCGTCGTCCGTCGTCGTCGCAACGGCTGAAGAGCTTCCGCGCTGCCGATCCGCTCCCCCCGATCACGGACGAGGTCGAAGCGCAGGACATCCTCCTCGAGACCTACGCGGAGCCGCATGTGGCTCCGCCGTCGGTCCGGACGCGGCCACCGTTCCCGTCGCACGACTCGCACGCGTCGCAGCCGCCTCGCTCGAGGCTCCCGCCGCCGAGCCTCCCCGCGCGTTCGTGCTCGTCCTCGTCGTTCCCTGTCGCCGCTCCGGCGTCGCGTCCGTTGCCGATCCCGACCCCGCCGCCGATGCGTGCGGTGAAGGTGACGACTCCGCCGCCGGTCCCCCGGCCCTCGCAGGCGCCGCCGTCCTCGCTCGCGCCGTCTTCGCGTCCGCGGCAGAGCGCCGAGGTGTTTGCCGTCGCCTCCCTCGCGCGGGTGCTGGAGCGCCCGCCGACGCCGTCTCACGCCTCGGCGCCGCCGCTCGAGCGCCCGCCGACGCCGTCTCACGCCCCGGCGCCGCCGCTCGAGCCGCAACGAACGCAGGCGATGGTCGCGGCCCCCGTCGCGCGTCCGACGCCCTCGAGCGAGGTGCCGCTGCCGCATCGTTCGAGCACGCCGTCGGTTCCGGGCGTCGTCGTGCGCCGCGCGCAGATCGAGACGACGCCCAGCCTGGCTCCGGTCGCGATGTCGACGTCGCTCGGGCTCGCGTCGCGTGGCGCCGCGGATCCGACGATGCAGCTCTCGCGCATCCCGCGTGGCGATCGCGCGTCCGGGCTCGGCGTCGCCCTCGCGTTGTTCGCCGCAGCGCTCGTCTCCGGCCTCGTCGTCGGGGGCGTCGCCGTCTTCCCCGACCAGCTCGCGCGTGGTCGCGCGGCCGTCTCCGAGCGCCTGCTCGGCGGCAAGTCGGCCGACGAGGCCGCGTCCACGGCACCGGCCGTCGATGGCGCCACGACGAACGCGCCCGCGGCACCGGCCGTCGATGGCGCCACGACGAGCGCGTCCGCGGCATCGGCCGTCGACGGCGCCGTCATGACGAGCGCGCCCGCGGCACCGGCCGCTGATGGCGCCGCCACGACGAACGCGTCCGCGGCACCGGCCGCTGATGGCGCCGCCACGCCGAACGCGGCCGAGCCGCCCGCGACGCGTGCGATGCCGACCGTCTCACCGGACGCGCTCCCGCCGGCGGCCCCCGCGCCGGTGGCCCCCGCCACGGAAGAGGTCGCGCCGACGATGACGCGCGTGATCCTCCCGAGCTACGCGAAGGGACATCGCGTCTTCGTCGACGGCCGCGTCGTCGGCGAGGGCGCCGAGCCCATCACGGTCGCGTGCGGCAAGCACAAGATCCAGATCGGCTCGCGAGGTCGCGCGCGCGCGCGCAACCTGCCGTGCGGCGGCGAGCTCGCGCTCGACTGATCCGAGGCGTCGCGCACGCCGTCGCCCGCGCAGCCGTCGCCCGCGCAGCCGTCGCCCGCGCTCACCGTCGTCCTCGCCCGCGCCGTCGTCCTTCCTCGCTCCGCGATCGCGCCGCCCGCCGTCGCGCGCGCGAGCCGTGGAGGATCGCGGGCGCCCGGCGCGGAAAATCGCGGCGTGGCCGAGCGCCTCCTCTTTCGCGCCGCGCGGCAGCCGTGGTAGCTCCTTGGCCCCAACACACTTCAACCGAAACCTGAGGCATGAAGCCTGAGGTCACGACCCGGAGGTCGATCATGTCCGCCGCTCCGAATGGCCAGCCGATCACGATGGGACAGGGCAACAAGCTCCAGGTCCCGGACAACCCGATCATTCCGTTCATCGAGGGCGACGGGACGGGACGAGACATCTGGCGCGCGAGCGTGCGCGTCTTCGACGCCGCGGTCGAGAAGGCGTACGGCGGAAAGAAGAAGATCGCCTGGCACGAGGTGCTCGCGGGCGAGAAGGCCTTCAAGCAGACGAACAACTGGCTGCCCGATCAGACGATCGAGGACTTCAAGAAGTACCTCGTCGGCATCAAGGGCCCGCTCACCACGCCGATCGGCGGGGGCATCCGCTCGCTGAACGTCGCGCTCCGCCAGCTCCTCGACCTCTACGTCTGCCTCCGTCCGGTCCGGTGGTTCCACGGCGTGCCGAGCCCGGTCAAGCGCCCCGGCGACGTCGACATGGTGATCTTCCGTGAGAACACCGAGGACATCTACGCGGGCATCGAGTGGGAGGCGAAGTCGCCCGAGGTCCAGAAGGTCCTCGGCTTCATCGAGAAAGAGTTCCCCAAGGACTTCAAGAAAATCCGCTTCCCCGGGACCGCGGGCCTCGGCCTCAAGCCGGTCAGCAGCGAGGGCACCGAGCGCCTGGTCCGCGCCGCGATCGACTACGCGGTGAAGAACAAGCGCAAGAGCGTCACCTTCGTCCACAAGGGCAACATCATGAAGTTCACCGAGGGTGCCTTCATGAAGTGGGGCTACGCGCTCGCGGAGAAGGAGTTCGGCGAGCAGGTCTACACCTGGGGCCAGTGGGAGAAGACCAAGGAGGCCAAGGGCGAGGAGGCCGCGAACGCCGAGCAGAAGGCGGAGCTCGCGAAGGGCAAGATCCTCATCAAGGACGCGATCGCGGACATCACGCTCCAGCAGGTGCTCACGCGCGCCAAGGAGTTCGACGTCATCGCGACCCTGAACCTCAACGGCGACTACCTCTCCGACGCGCTCGCCGCTCAGGTCGGCGGCATCGGCATCGCGCCGGGCGGCAACATCAACTACGTCACGGGCCACGCCATCTTCGAGGCGACGCACGGCACCGCGCCGAAGTACGCCGATCTCGACAAGGTCAACCCGGGCAGCGTCGTGCTCTCCGGCGAGATGATGCTCCGCCACCTGGGCTGGACCGAGGCGGCCGACCTCATCATCAAGGGCATGGACGGCGCCATCGCGAGCAAGAAGGTCACCTACGACTTCGCCCGCCTGACGGAGGGCGCGACCGAGGTGAAGTGCAGCGAGTTCGGTGACAACATCATCGCCCACATGTGAATCGGCTCGGTGAGCCCAGGGCTCGCGAGCCCGCGCGAGGCGCCGCTGCTCCCCCGAGCACCGGCGCCTCGGCGCTGTGGGTGAGCGGGACTCCCGCGGCTCGCCGCGGCGCGATCAGCGCGTGACGAAGCGCACGTAGAACGGGTACGTCGTCGACCGGATCGGCTGTCCGTTCACGTCGCGCGCGGCCTCGTACGCCTTGGCGAGCGCGCACGCCTTGGCGGCTTCACCGAAGCCCGCGCCCGGATCCTCGAGCACGTCGACGCTCAGGGGCCTCCCGTCGCTCTCGACGTGCACGCGGACGAGGACGTTCGCGCTCCCGCCGTCGCGCCCCCCCGCTCGCGGGAACGCGCAGTCCCACTTCGTGCCGGCGGGGATCGACGCGCGCGGCGTGGGAGGCGGGCCGCTCACGGGGCCTCCGAGGCGCTCCGCGTCCTCGCGCGCCGCACCCGCCGGCGGCGCGCCGAGCACGCTCCCGAACGCGATGCGCGCCGCGCCCGCCGCCCGCAGGCGCTCGACCACGGACATCACGAGCTGGAACGACGCGTCCCGCTCGGCGTCGACGACGAGCTCGAGCTTCGGCTGCGCGCGCGCGGCGTCGCGCACGCGGTCGCCCAGCTCCGCGCCCGTGACCGCCTTGCCGTCGAACGTCACTCGCCCGTCGTGACCGATCCCGACGCGCACGGTCTCCGGGGACGGCGCGCCGGTCGTGCTCGCGTCCACGACCGGCTCGCCGCGCGCGCAGGCCCCGACGAGCGCGCAGGCCCCGACGAGCGCGAGGGAGGCGGAGACCCGGCCCGGCCTAGGCATGGTCGGATTATTCCTTAAGGGATAGCTGGATGCAAACGTCGAACGGAGCGCGCGGCGCGGCGTCACCGCCGCGATGTCACTCGATCCGGATGTCGTCGAAGAGCAGCGCGCTCTCGGGGAAAGCGCCGCCGATCCAGCCGAGGACGCCGAGGCTGACGTTCTCGATCGGGTTCGCCGGGCCGTCACTCGGCTCGAGGGTGACCGTCGCCGTCCCGGCCGTGACCTTCATCGCCCCCGAGGCCTCGTACCGAACCGTGATGCGGTGCCAGGTCCCCTCGCCGAAGTCCGACACGAGCTGGAGCGGGGGCTTGCCCTCGCGCTCGACGCGCAGGCTGCCGTTTTCGATCACGAGGGACCGGGCCCGTTCGTCGCCGACCAGCTCGAGCACGGTGACCCTGTCGTCGGAGCCGCCCGCGCGCATCATCCAGAAGTCGACCGTGAGGCCGCACGAACCCGTGAGCATCCGCGACAATCGGACGAAGCCGTCGGCGGCGGTGAGCCGGATATGCAGCGCCTTGTCGCTCGCGCGGGAGGGTTCGACCACCGTGACGTCGGCGCTTGCTTTCGCGAGCGTCCAGCCGGCCGTCGGCGTCCAGTCGTCCGCCTCGAAGCCTTCGAAGACGAGGGGCCGACAGGCGCCGCCGTCGGCCGAAGGCGCGTCGGCGTCCGGCCGGCCGGCGTCGGGCGTGGGCGCGTCGCCTGGCGCCGCGTCGCTCGGCGCCGCCTCGTCGCTCGGCGCCGCCTCGTCCAGATCGTCGAGGACGCGACCGCACGCGAGCGCGCTGCCCGCGACCGCGACGAAGGAGGCGAGAGCGACGAGCCGGCGCATCGGGCCCCATCGTCGCACGGCGGGCGTCCTCCGTCGAACGGAGGCCGTCAGGGCAGGCGCGGCCGCCAGCGCGGGACCATCTCGGCGCGCACCACCTCGTACTCCTCGGGCGTGTCGCACTCCATGCAGCGCTGGTCGTCGTCGAACGAGACGGCGTCGAGCGCGCGCGCGATCATCAGCCGTTGCGTGATGTCCTCGTGCTCGCTCCGCGTCTTGGCGGTCGAGAACTGCATGCACCACGCGGCGGCGGACAACCAGAGCGCGTGGTCCTCCGGCTCGAGCAAGAGCAGCCCCGTCGCCTCTCCGAGGCAGCGCATCCCGCGCACGAGCGGCGAGCCGAGGAGCCCCTTGCCGTGAACGCGCGGGGCGCCGTCGCGCTCGTCGGCGAAGACCATGACCTCCTCGTCGGTCTCGCGGAATTTGCTGCAGACGAGCGTCTTCGAGCGTGGCCCGGGCGCGCCCGCGAGCTCGGCGAAGAGCGACGGATCGTAGACGACGTCGGCGTCCATCAGGACGACGCGCGACCTGCCGTCGAGGATCCGGTGCTCGCTGGTGAACGCGAGGTGCGTCGAGTGTCCGCTCCCCGACTGCTCGCCGGGGAAGTCGTTCAAGATCCAGGTCGCCGGGATCTTCTCCATCGCGGCGAGGCGCGTGCCGTAGGTGACCGCGCTGCCGACGAGGTAAATCTCCTTGGCGCCGCTCGCGGAGAGCGCGCGGAGGTGCCAGTCGAGGAACGTCAGCCCGCTGTCGTCGAGCGGCAAGAGCGGCTTCGGTGTGTTCGCCGCGGCCGGCGCCTTCGAGATGCGCTTGCCCATTCCTGCCGCGAGGATGATGGCCTTGTCGATCTGCTGCTTCATGGGGTGCGCTCGTTCCGGCGGCTCTCGGGGGACGGGTAGGTGCGGAGGACCATGCGGGCGAGGATCATCGTCGAGGTCCACATGAACACGGCGTAGCCGAGCGCGAAGACCTCCGCCTCGAGGAAGAGCCCCGTGAGCGCGCCGACGTGGAGGATCCCGAGCCCGTTGTCGAAGGAGACGAACGACAGGAGGGACGCGAAGCGGCGGAACTGCGGATCGTTCGCGCGCGCGCGAATGACCGACACGGCGTCGGCGTCCTTCGGGCGCACCTCGTAGAGGAGGACCTGGAAGCAGTCGAAGTAGACGCCCCAGTAGCCGAGGAACGTGCCCTCGCCGCTCTCGATGAGCGCCTTCTTGTGGCGGATCTCGTCGAGCACGCCGTCCTTGCCCTCGCGGAGGGCGAAGGTGAGCTTGCGCTTGTAGAAGTCCCAGGCGTTCGCGCAGAGCCCGCCGCACGCGAGCATCGTGCAGACGAGCACCACGCCGGGCGTCCCGAGCGAGAGCCGGTAGGTCATCGCGCACGCGAGCGTGATGAACGCGATCGAGTCGGCGATCTCGTCGAGGGCGCGGCCGAACGGGGACGACGTGCCGCGCGCGCGCGCGAGCACACCGTCGAAGCAGTCGAGGATCATCCGCACTTCGCAGAGGACGAACGCGAGGACGAGCCAGCCCCTCCCCTCGGTGAACGCGACGAGCAGCGCCGCCGCGAGCCCGAAGGCGATGTGCGTGTACGTGACGTGGTTCGGCGTCAGCCACGGGATGCGGCCGAGGATCGGCAGGAGCGCGCGGGCGGCCGGGTAGCGGTAGAAGCGGTTCGGCGGATCGCACGTCGACTCGATGATCGAGTCGACGACCGACGACGGCACGTGGACGCCGGAGACGTCCTCGAGGTGCTCGGCGGCCTCGAGCGCGCCGGACCGCGGCGCGGCGGCGTCCGGGAAGGTCGAGTCGACGCGCGATCGCGCCCTGGCGGCGTCAGCCGAGGGCGGCGCGGAGCGAGGCGACGAGTCGGTCGACGTCGCGCTCCGTGATCTCGCCCATGACCGCGATGCGGAAGATGGCTCCATCGAACTTCCCTTGTCCTGCGTAGATGACGAACCCGTCGCCCTTGAGGCGCGCGTGCAGCGCCTCGTAGGTCTTTCCCTCCGGCAAGCGGAACGACGTCAACGTCGCGCCGTACACGCTCTCGTCATCGAGCAGGTAGGCGACGCCCAGCTCACGGAGCGTCGAGCGGACGCGGTTGGAGCGCGCGACGTAGGTCGCGTGGCGCGCCTTCCAGCCGCCGGACGCGGCGAGCTCGTCCAGCGCCGCGTCGAACGCGAAGGTCACGTGGGTCGGCAGCGTGAACGGCGTCGAGCCCTTCGCCTGGTCGGCCGCGTGGCGGTGAAGATCGAGGTAGACGCTCGTAGCGCCGCTCGGCCGCGCGAGCGCGGCGTCCTTGACGAGCACGAACGACACGCCGGGCGCGCCGTGGACGCACTTGTTGGCGGTCGCCGCGGCGGCCTCGATGTTCCACTCGTCCCAGCGGATGTCCTCGCCGGCGAAGCTCGAGACGGCGTCGACGAGCAGGGGGACGCCGGCCTCCTTACAGAGCGCGCCGAGGGAGGCGAGGTCGTTGAGGCGGCCGGTCGTGGTCTCGTGATGGACCGCGAGCACGTGGCCGAACGAGCCGCCGCGGATCGCCCTCTCGGCGGCGGCGAGGTCCATCCCGCTCGTCCACGGCGCCGTCACGACGTCGTGGGCCTTGTTCTGAGCGCGCAGCATCGCGGCCATGCGCTCGCCGTAGACGCCGTTCGCGACCACGAGCGATCGGGTCGTCGGGCCGATCACCGAGAGCATCGTCTCGACGGCCGCCGTGCCCGATCCGCCGATCAGCACCGGCGTGAAGCCCGCGGCCCCGTAGACGCCCGAGATCTTCTCGCGCACCCGGCCGACGAGCGCCTTGAACTCGGGCTCGCGGTGGCAGACGTCCTCGCCGGCGAGCGCGGCGCGGACCTTGGCGGTCATCGAGACGGGGCCGGGGTTCAGGAGGATCACGCCGAGGCCTCCTTCAGGTGCGCGCGGAGGCGCGCCGCGACCTCGCGCGGCGTGACCTTCGGACGCACGAGGTCCGCGGGCGCGCCGGGCTTCGTCTTGAGGTGGATGAAGCGGAGGCCCGCGGTCCGATCGGCGAGGGCGGCCTCGAGCTCGCCGGCGGTCGTGACGCGCTGGACGGTCGGGTAACCGCAGGCGCGCGCGCAGCCGCCGAGGTCGACCGAGTGGGTCACCGTCGACTGCGTGCCGGTGGAGTCGTGCGCCTCGTTGTCGAGGAGCACGTGGACGAGGTTCTGCGGGCGCTCGTAGCCGATGGTCGCCAGGCCGCCGAGGCGCATCAGGAGGGCGCCGTCGCCGTCGAGGACGACGACGCGCCGGTCCGGGCGCGCCTGGGCGAGCCCGAGCCCGAAGACGGACGCGCAGCCCATCGAGCCGACCATGTAGAGCTGGTTCGGCCGGTCCTCGCAGGCGTAGAGCTCGCGCCCGGTGAAGCCGGTCGTGGCGACGACGAGGTCCGTCGCCGTCACGCGCTGCACCGCCTGGAGCGCCTCGGCGCGCGTCGGGCGATCGCTCGCGTTCGCCGGGAAGGCGACCTCTGCCGACGCCGGCGCCGGCGGCAGCTCGCGGGCCGTCGGGCGCGACGTCAGCTTGTGCGGGGCGACGCTGTCCTTCTTCATCACGAACGCGTACGGCAGCTCCGTCTTCGCCATGTGCGAGACGGCCCTCTCGAGCGCGCCGGCGACCTCGCCCTCCTCCGTGGGGAAGAAGGACCAGGCGACGTTCATCGTCTCGAGCATCTTGGTCGTGATCTGACCCATGAGCTCGTGCTGCGGCTCGTCCTTCGGCCCGCCCGGCTCGCCGCGGAGCGTGACGATGAGGAGCGTCGGGATCTTGAAGATCGCGTTGAGCGAGGTGAGCGGGGAGACGGCGTTGCCGAGCCCCGAGTTCTGCATCATCACGATCGCGCGCCGGCCGCCGAGCTCGGCGCCGGTCGCGATCGCGACGGCGTCGCCCTCGTTCGCGGCGCCGACGTACGAGAGGTCCGGAGCGTCGATGACGTAGTTGATGAACGGCTTCACGTACGAGCAGGGGACCCCCGTGTAGAGGGAGAAGCCCGCCAGCTTGGCCGTCTCGACGAACGACTTCGCCTCGATCACGACGGCACCCCGCCTCCCGACCGCCGCGAGGCGCGCATCGCCGGCGAGCTCATTTGAACGCGCCGCCCTTCACGACGTCGCCGAGCGTGTTGACGTCGAGCCACCCGCCCCGCGAGTAGACGACGCGCACGGTCTTGCCGTCCTTGACGAGGCGGCGGAGCAGATCGGGCATCGAGAGCTTCGCGAGCTCGGTCTCGGGGAGCTTCCCGATCATCTCGGCGAGGACCTTGCTGCCGGCGGCGCTCGTCTTGAGGATGCCCGTCCACTCGCCGGTGATGCCCGGGGTGTCCGGCGCCGTCGCCATGTCCTTCAGCGTGACGTTGCCGAGGAGCGTCTTCCTCGAGTGCGGCTCGCTGCAGATCGTCCAGTCGGCGCGGCGCGGCTTGGAGTCCGCGCCCTCCTGCGCGGGCAGCGAGTCGACCGCCACCACGAAGTCGCCCTCGGCGTCGAGGAGCTCGTCGAGGACGTGCTTCTTGAAGACGACGTCGCCGTAGGAGACGAGGCAGGCCGAGCCCTCGAGCGAGGCCTTCGCGGCCGCGAGCGAGGCGACCTCCCCCGTCGTGGCGAAGGCGTCGTTGTCGACGTAGGTCGCGCCCGGGAGGTTGACGGCCTCCTTCGCGAAGCCGCGCACGACGACGAGGTCGCGCACGTTGGCCGAGCGGTACGCGTCGAGGATGTGGCCGAGGATCGGCTTGCCCGCGATCGGCACCATGCACTTCGGCTTGTCCTTGACGAGCTCGCCGAGCTCGTCGCCGCGGCCCGCCGCGAGGACGATGCCGCGCGTGACGACGCCGCCCTGCGGGAGGTAGGCCTTCTCCGCCTGCTCGAGCTCGCTCTCGCCCTGGAGGCGGAAGACGTCGGCGAGCGGCGCGACCTTCTCCTCGACGTTCACCAAGGACTGGTCGACAAAGATCTGCTTCGCGGTCGCCTGCATCGTCGCGAGCGCCGAGCGCATCAGGTGGTTCGCCCAGATGACGATCTTGATGTTGCCCGCCTCGCGGAAGACGTCGGTCGGCGTCGTGTAGTACTTGGTCGGGACGATCACGAGCGGGAGGCGGTCGCCCCACTCCTTCGAGAACGCGAGGATCTCGGCGGCGTTCTTCTTCGACGAGTGGATGAGCACGGCGTCGGCGCCGGCCTTGCGGTACTCCTCGCCGCGCTTGAGCGCCTCCTCGAGGCCGTGGCCGGCGATGAGCGCCTCGACGCGGGCGACGACGACGAAGTCCTCGTCGCGCTGCGCCTCCTTCATCGCGCGGATCTTGCCGGCGTGCTCGTGCATGTCGGCGAGGGGCTGGGCCGTCCCGCGGATGAAGCTGTTCGTCTTCGGGAACAGCTTGTCCTCGATGCAGACGCCCGCGACGCCGCGCTGCTCCAGCTTCGTGACGAGGCGGCGCGCCGAGTTGAAGTTGCCGTAGCCGGTGTCCCCATCGAGCAAGATCGGCACGGTCGTCGCGTCCGCCATGAACTCGACGACCTCGAGGACCTGCGTCCAGCTGGCCTCGTTGTTGTCGCGTACGCCGAGCGCGGCGGAGATCGACAGGCCGCTCCCCCAGATGCCCTCGAAGCCCGCCTCTTCGGCGATCTTCGCGGAGAGCCCGTTGTGAGCCTCCATCAGGAACTGGAGGCCCGGGCCCTTCAGCATGCTCTTGAGGGCCGTGGTCTTACGGGGCTTCGAAAGTGGTTGAACCATTTGCTCACCGACAAAGCAAAGCGCGAACCTGGTCGCAGCGAGCGCGACAGGATCCCGCGAAACTGTGAGAAACGCCCTCGTAACACGGACTTCACGGTCGTGCCCGTCCCGCGAGGCGCGAAATGGGCTTCGCGGTTAGGGGCCTCAATGATTTCGCGGGCGCGAAGCGAAGCACCCATCGACGCGCCGAAAGCGCGAGCTGCCTGCGAAGTTCCGACGCCGGCGAGCCGAGCCCGAGTAGATCCATCGGTGCCGTGAGTCGCCGCACCTCGCCGACCGAGAGCTTGCTCGTCTTCTCCGACGTCCACCTGGGGAGCGATCTCAACGACAGCGGCCCGAGCGTGCCGCGCTCGACGCGCATCGACGCGGACCTCGCCGCCATGCTCGCGCACTACCGCCGGGTCGCTCCGCCGGCGGAGCGCTGGCGCCTGGTGATCGCGGGCGACTTCGTCGACTTCGTCGGGATGTCGATCGATCCGCCCGAGGGCGACGAGCTGGCGACCGAGCCCACGCCCGCCGAGGTGGCGTTCGGGCTCGGCGGCGCCGAGGACCACGTCCGCTTCAAGCTGAGGCGCGTCGCGTCCCGCCACCCGGACGTCTTCGCCGAGCTCGCCGCGTTCGTCTCGGACGGGAACGCGGTGACGTTCATCCGCGGAAACCACGACCTCGAGATGTACTGGGACACGGTGCAAGAGGATCTCCTCGCGCTCCTGACGACCGGAGGGGCGACGCGCGAGGAGGTCGCCGCACGCGTCGACTTCGAGCCCTGGTTCTTCCACCGCGCGGGCCTCGTCTACATCGAGCACGGCCACCAGTTCGATCCGTTCTGCGCGACGCCGTTCGTCTTCGCCCCGCTCTCGCCGACCGATCCGCGCCGCGTGCTCCAGTCGCTGAGCGACACGCTGCTCCGCTACATCGTGCGCCGGACGCCGGGGATGAAGGAGTACGGCCACGAGAACCGAGGCCTCGCCAGCTACATCTCGTGGGGGCTCATGCTCGGCGCGCGCGGCACGGCGGGCCTCTTCAAGCGCTTCTTCACCGCCGTGTTCGTCCTGCGTCGGATCGCCCGCGACTACGACGGCCCGAACGGAGCGCGCGTGCGCGACGAGCACGAGCGTCGCTTCGCCGCGCACGCGCGGAGGACGGGCATCGACGAGGCGCGCCTCCGCGACGCGCTCGCGCTGCACGCCCCGCCGATCGGGCGGACGCCGCGAGGCGTGCTCGCGAGCGTGATGCTCGACCGTCTGTCGGTCTTCGTCGTGATGGTGGTCGCGATCGTCGCCGTCGCGAGCCTCCGCGTGCAGCTCGGCGGCTGGGCGATCCACGCGACGATCGCGCTCCTGCTCGCGTGGACGTTCCTCCACGTCCGGCTCTCGCGCGGGCGCCCCGACGTCGATCCCGCGACGCTCATGTGCGCGCGCGCGGGGGAGCTCGCGAAGCTCTTCCCGGCGTCGTTCGTCGTGATGGGCCACACGCACGTGCCGACGACGAAGCCGCTCGACGGCGCGACGTACATCAACCTCGGCTCGTGGGCCGAGGAAGAGCCCGATCCGGCCGAGGATCCGGCGAAGGTGTACCGGGCCGCGCGCACGCACCTCGTCGTCCACGCGAAGGACGACCGCCACGAGGCGCTCCTCTACGCGTGGAGGTCGGGCGAGGGGCCCTGCGTCCTCGACGCGCTCGTCCGTCCGCTCGGCGATCGGCCGCTCGACGTCCGCGAGGCGAGCTGATCGGGGCCGCCGCGTGCGCCCGCCGCGGACGCGCTCGAAGCCCCGCCGCCGACCGCGCCCCGAGCGAGGCGCGATCGCGCCGTCGCGCTCCGTGCCTTACGCGCGCCTCATCGGCAGAGGACCATCGGCGCGATCGCGCTCCAGGCGAACGAGGCCGTCGTCCCGGCGGCGCCCGCGAGGAGCGCGAAGAGCACGGTGGCGCCGAGGTGGAAGCGCGCCATGTGCTTCATCGTGAAGAGGAACGGCAGCGCGCCGACGGCCGCGACGACGAAGAAGGTCGCGGGGCCCATCCCGAGCGCGCCCGCGACGAAGAACGACGTGGCCGCCGCGAGCGTCAGCCCGACGCCCCAGGTCCGCTCGCACAGCGCCGCCGTCGCGCCGAACGCCAGCCCGGCCGCGGCCGTCGCGGTCACGAAACGGCCGAGGTGCGCGTGCGACGCGGCGCACCCCACGAGCACGTCGAACGCGACCACGTGAACGGCGAGCAGCGAGACGATCACGTGCAGGGGCAGCCTTCGGACCATGCGTCGATCTTTGCCATTCCGCGGACGGTCGAGCAAGCTGCGCCTCCCCGGAGCGGCCCGCGCGCGCCCTTGCGGAGCGGCCCGCGTGCGCCCGTGGGCGCTGCGCGCGGACGACGCGTGTGGCACGGAGGCGCGCGAAAATTGCGCCGAGCGCCGCCGGACGCGACCCTCCCACGCGTTCAGATGCCGCGCGCGCGCCGCGCGTCTATCTCCGCGCGGGGCGAGCGTGTTAGAACGCCGCCCAAACGCGACGCCCAACTCCGGCCGCGCCGGACAGAGCGAGGATTCATCATGGCCACCCGCAAGAAGATCGGACTCATTGGCGCAGGAAACATCGGCGGCGAGCTCGCGCGGCTCTGCGCGAACAAGGAGCTCGGCGACGTCGTCCTCTTCGACATCCCCGCGAAGGAGAACTTCGCCAAGGGCAAGGCGCTCGACCTCGAGCAGAACGGCTCGGTCATCGGCTACGACTCGGCGATCGCCGGCTCGGCCAAGTGGGAAGATCTGAAAGGCGCCGACGTCCTCATCGTCACCGCCGGCATCCCGCGCAAGCCGGGGCAGTCGCGCGACGATCTCGTCGCCGTGAACCTCCCGATCATCCGTGACGTCGCGAACAACGCGAAGAAGTACTGCCCCGACGCGTTCGTGATCGTGATCTCGAACCCGCTCGACGCGATGGTCTACGAGTACAAGCGCGTCACGGGCTGCGACAAGAGCAAGATCGCCGGCATGGCGGGCGTGCTCGACTCGGCGCGCTTCCAGCTCTTCCTCGCGCGCGAGGCGAACGTGAGCGTCAAGGACGTCCGCGCGATGGTCCTCGGCGGCCACGGCGACGACATGGTGCCGGTCCTCTCGATGACGACGATCAACGGCGTGCCGGCGACGACGCTCATCTCCAAGGACAAGCTTTCGTCGATCGTCGAGCGCACCCGCAAGGGCGGCGGCGAGATCGTCAACCTGATGGGCACGAGCGCGTACTACGCGCCGGCGTCCGCGGCGGTCGCCATGGCCGAGGCCTACCTCCTCGACCAGAAGCGCCTTTTGCCGTGCGCGGCGTACCTCGACGGCGAGTACGGCTACAAGGACCTCTTCATGGGCGTCCCGGTCGTCGTCGGCGGCAAGGGCGTCGAGAAGATCATCGAGATCCCGCTCACGGAGGAGGAGAAGGGCATGCTCGCGAAGAGCGCCCAGAGCGTGCAGTCGGTGGTCGACGTCGTGAAGAAGAGCTGAGCCTTCGCGCTGCGTTCGAGCGACGACGAGGCCGGAGCGCGCGTGCGCCTCCGGCCTCTTTTTTGGCGCGCCCAGCGTGGGCGCTGTCCTGTTGGTGAAAGTCCGACCAAATCGAAGCGAGCCGCGACGGCGCGAGAGCGACCGATCGTGGGAAGGAAGCGGGGAGCGAAGCCGCGGGGCGACGAACAGAAACCGGGTAGGGGCGGAGTCGAGCGGAGCGAGCAGCCGCTGCCCCGCGCCCTCGAGCGTCTCCGAGGTCGGGCTTCGCCGACCTCAGTTCCTGAAGAACCTGGAGGGCGCCTTTCCGGTCACCTGTCCCTGCTGATTGACGCCCCAGCAGGCCGCGTCCCCGTTCGCCTTGCGCGCGCAGGCGTGGTTCGTCCCCACGCTGACGTCCACGAACGCGCCGCTCGGAGGCTCGAATGTCCACGCGTTCCAGCGGAAGGGCTTGCCCCAGCAGCGGACGGCGCCGCCCCCTTCTTCGACAGCGCAGACGCGCTCGTTCCGCGCGGCGATGCGCGAGAAGCGAACACCGGGCGGCGGCACGATCTCCGGCATCGGAGCTGCACTCCAGCAGGCGGCTGCCCCGGCGGTGTCGATCGCGCAGCCGAAGCCATTCCCGACGGCGACGTCGACCCACTGACCCTCCGGCGGAACGCCTGCGTTCACGGGTCCCCAACATCGGAGCTTGAAATCCGAGCGAATCGCGCACGAGTGGTGCCCCCCCGCCGCGACGCGCCGGAAATGCTCGTCGGGGAACGGCTCCACGGGGCCGATCCCTTCGACGTGGAAGCACCGCTGTGTACCGTCGCGCCCCGGGACGCAGACCTTCGAGCCGGACCGCGACGACCAGCAGCGCATCGTGTCGTCGTCGGCGATCGAACACGTCGTGTCCCCGACGGAGAAGTCGCGCTGCTTGCCGACGGGCGGCGCCTGGCACCTCGTGTTCGAGGCCACGGACTTCAGCTCGTGCGCGTCGGTGAGCGCGTACACGCACTCCGAAGCGTGGCCGACGCGAACGAAGTCGCCGTCTCCCTTCTGCGTCGTGAACGGGACGAGGTTTCCGATCCCCACGCCCCAGCATTGAACCTTCCCATCCACGCGCGCGACGCAGGTCCGCTCGTTCGCCGACACGTCGGCGAACGCCTTCGTCCACTCGTGGCGACCGTCGGACTCGGTGACGCAAGCGACGAGAGACGTGCCCAGGACGGCACCCGTCCCCAGGAGCGCGCTCTGAAAGCGACGACGAATCAACGCCTCTCGTGGACGAGCGTAGCTCACGCCCATCCTCGCGGCCTCACGCTCTCGAGGCCAACGGTCACGCGAAAGCCGCCCCCATAGGCGTCACTCCGGAGTCGCCTTCACGCTGTAGTGCGCGGTGCGGTCGCCACGGATCGTCCAGAAGGTCAGGCGACGCTCCCCCAGACCGATGATGCATTCTCCTTGTCCCCAGATCACCCCGGCGTCGACGAGCCGGGGCATGGCATCGATCGCGCCCACCGTGCTGCCGCTGGTCGCGTCGACGATTCGGATGGTTCCGTCTCGCAGGACCAACGCGAGTCGATCTCCGCGTGGAGACCAGTCGAGCGACCGGGCATCTTTGGGAGCGTGTGGGCGGCGCGCGAGCGCGACCTCGATCGTCGAAGCGATGCGGTCGGCGACGAAAATGTGAACGCGCCGCGGATCGTCGAACGCAGGTCCCGCGACGATGGCGAGTGGACGGTGCCCGTCCGTCGTGACCGACGGACTCCACGCCAGGGCATCGACGTGGCCCTCGACGCTCACCCGCGCCAGCTCGCGCCCGTCGTCGCCATCGAAGACGGTGATCACGCTCGCAGCCTGGGACTTGCCCGTGGGAGCAACGACCGCGAACCGGCGTCCGTCGGCCGACCAGGCGACCGTCGAGCTGATCGTGGGCATCGGAAGAGCGCCTGCGAGGGACACGTGGTAGCGAACGCTCCCCTTGCCGACGTCGACCGCCGAGAGGAAGTGAAGGTCGTCGCCGACCACGATCCCCGCCGCCGCGTTGAACGTCATCCGTTTGAGCCCCGCTGGCGGCACGTCTCTTGGCGTCCAGGTCAACGCGCCTTCGGGAGAGCCGACCGTGATGATCGCGCCGCTGCCCCTGTCCGAAGGTCCCTGGGCGGAGGCGTAGAGTTGCGCGGCGCTGCCCATCCAACAGAAGGCTACCTGGTGGTCGCGCGTGTCGTCCGGGAGGGCGAGCGTGAGCAACCGACCATCCTCGAGCACCGCGATCGCGTTGGTCCCGGCGCTGGCCGCGAGTCGACGCCCATCCGGAGCCCAGCGCAATGCGTCCGGATCGGACTCGAAGCCGAAACCGTGCTCGTCGAAACACGCATGGATCGGGACGCCAGAAGGTAGCGCCCAGACGACGACCTCCCCTTCGCCTTCTCCGTGGGGCGTCATGCTGCTCGTCGCCAGCCACCGCTCTTGGGGATGTGCGGCGGCGCCGGTGAAGAGCGCCTCACGGAGGGGCGTCCTCGATTTCGTCGAGGACTCCTCTCGCGTCGGTTCGGTGTGCGCCGCTTCCTCGTCGCGAACGGAGGGAGACATCGTCTTTTTTTGCCGGCGCCGACGTGTCGAAGGACATCGCCGCGCGCATGCGCCCAAGCCGACGAGCCCGACGACGGCGAGGAGCGATCGTCGTGTCAGCTGGCGTTCCTCGTGCCCGGGCATCGGCAGATGCTCCTACGATGGTCGACCTCGAAGCCTTCCTCGTTCGCGCGGGCGCGCGTTCGCTCCGGCGAGGACACGACGTGCGGACGGCCGCTACGGCCCCGTCTCAGGAGAGCAGCACGTAGCAGCCGGTGTCCCAGTAGGCGCGGTCGTCTCCCCCCATCCTGTTCAAGAACCAGTAGTCCTGCCCCGTGGCCGGATCCATGTAGGTCCCGCCGCGGTAGAGGACCGTGTGCAGGCTGAGGTTCGGGTGACCCGTCACGCCCAGCCCGCGCGCCAGATCGAAGAGCGAGGTGGCCGCCTCGAGGGCGGCCGCGCCGATCGCCGCGCCGATGCCCACGCCCGAGAGCGTGGCGGCTCCACGGAGGAGGGCGCCGCCGCCGCCCAGGAGCGCGCCGCCGGTCCTCGGGAAGAGCATCGAGGTGTGATCGACGCAGAGCACCACCATGAGCACCCAGTTGCGCGTGTAGAGGTAGCGAGGGCTCCAGCCGAGCCAGTAGTCGACCGGGACGCCCATCGTGGTGGCGAGCGCCAGCTCGTTCGGATAGCGA
This sequence comes from Labilithrix sp., assembly GCA_019637105.1. Lineage (GTDB taxonomy): Bacteria > Myxococcota_A > Polyangia > Polyangiales > Polyangiaceae > Labilithrix. The sequence continues at coordinate 59,587 of JAHBWF010000006.1, read as the reverse complement.
CGAAGGAGCATTCGCCGGAACAATTGGCCCGAGAGCACGACGCGCGCGCTCGCGAAGCCGTACGTATTGACCGCGTAGTCCGCCAACCGCACCGGGCTGCTGTACTCGTCCGGATCGTAGACCGGCGCTCCCACGGCCGCCGCGTCCCGGAACGCGCACTGGGTGTGGACTTGGATCTCTTCGGCGGCCGTCAGCGGCGTCGCGCCGTGGTTGCGCTCGTGCGCCGCCACCATGAGGGACGCGGGGCCGCAACCGCACCCGTTGCCGCCGTCGATCTGTTGATACGTCGCCATCTTCCCCTCCTCGAGCCGTCGCGTCGATCGTTCGAGCGTCGAGCTTTCAGTATCGCGTCGGCTTCGTCGCTCTTGCCGGAAAAAGCGATCCCGGAGGACGATCTGAAATCGCGTCGTGGCGGACACGTGGGAGGTTTCGTCGGGTGTAGGGTCGTGGCGATGCAACCGCCGACGCTCGAACGGGGCGCGAAGCTCCTCGCGGTCGCGCTCGTGGCCTGCTCCTCGGTCGCGCTCGTGGCCTGCTCCTCGGTCGCGCTCGTGGCCTGCTCCTCGACCGAGGGCTCCACCGCGGAGACGCCGCCCGACGCGGGCGTGAGCCTCGAGGCCGCCGCGCCGAGCGAGGCGGGAGCGCGCGACGCCGGCGCGCCGGCGAGCGACGCGTCGATCGCGCGCTGCGAAGCCGGGAGCCGGGCGGGGGCCTCCGGCGCGAGCGAGGACCTCACGAGCGCCGCCGGACGTCACTTCACCGTCCGCACGCCCGGCGGCTACGATCCGCTCGTCGGGTCGCCGTTGATCGTGGCGTTCGCGCCGTCCGGAGGGACGGCGGAATCCGTCGAGGCGTCGACGAAGCTGACGCCCGACGCCCTCGCGGCGGGCTTCGTGGTCGCGTACGTCGACACCGTGAGCCCCGCGAACGTCGCCGGCGCGAAGGACGCCGCGACGATCCCGGACCGGATCGCGGCGCGATGGTGCATCGACCGCGGGCGCGTCTACCTCACGGGCAGCTCCGACGGCGGCGGCCTCATCTACACGATCCTCCTCAACCGCTACATGACGCCGGAGCCGGCCGCCGTGGCGCCGTTCGCCGCCGGCGCGTCGCGGGCCACGCTGGCGAAGGCGAGCTGCCTCGCGCCGCCGATGCCCGTCATGGTCATGCACAACCGCGGCGACGCCGTATTCCCGGGATACGGGCAGGCGGCGCGCGACTGGTGGGTCTCCTGCAACGCGTGCGGCGAGGGCGAGGGCCTGGCCGACGGCTGCGTCGCGCACCGAGACTGCGCGGACGGCGCCGAGGTCCGGTACTGCGAGGGCGAAGGCGGACACGGCCGTTGGCCGGGGCTCCACGCGTCGATGTTCGCGTTCTTCCTCGAGCACGCGCGCTGAGCGCGGATGAGCGCGATCGGGGAGCAAGGAAGAGCGCGCGCGTGAGAAAGTGGGAGCGGGGGTGCGGGGGGTGAGGGCGCGCGGGCGCGCCTGAAGAGGGCGAGGGAGGGGGCGCACGCGAGTAGAGAGGGCAGATCGCGCAAGGGAGAGGCTCGCTCGGCTTCTTGGAGCGTCGCGTTGAACACCGCGGAGGGGAGCGGCCAAATCGGGGGGCGGCGGACGATGCACTACTCGGTGGCGTTTGGCTCGGCGCGGGAGTCATGGACCGCCCTCGTCATCGCCGCGGCGTGGGGCTACGTGGACGCGCCGTCGCCGTCGCTCGAGGCTCGGTTCAACCACGTGATCGGTACGTTGTCCCGGCTCGTGCGTCCCCGCACCTAGCGTATCGAGACGGTCTCTCCGGCGTCGCGCGCCGCCAGAGAGACGAAGCGTATCCGCGAAGAGACTACCGAGACGTGGGCAGACGGGGCCCGGGGTCGCGTGGCCGGGCGTTGTGGTAGCGTCGAGGTCGATCATGAGGCGCTCCTTCCAACTCGTCGTGGTGGTCCTCTCCGTCGTGATCGGGCTCCTGCTCGGGGGCTGCGCGGAGCCGCAGAAGCCGGCGATCGACGTGACGCCGGGGACCCTCACGCTGGTGAGCGGGCAGACGGTGCAGCTCGCGGTGACGAGGCGCTTCGCGGGCGGGCCCGTCGAGCACGTGACGGAGCGCGTGACCTACTCGTCGTCGAACCGGAACATCGCGACGGTCTCGAGCACCGGCGTCGTCACGGCGGGCAGCGAGCCGGGGTCCGTCGTGCTCCGCGTGACCGACCGCGCGAACGACGCGACGGGGACCGCCACGCTCACCGTGGCGCTCCCGCGGATCGAGTCGATCGACGTCGTGCCGTCGCCGGCCGTCGTCCTCCGCCCCGGCGCGAGCGTGAAGCTCACCGCGAACGCGCGGATGAACGACGGCACGAGCCGCGACGTCACCGGTCAGGTGCTCTGGGCGTCCTCGAACGCGGCCGCGGCGACCGTCGGCCTCACGCCGCCCGACGTCGGCGTCGTGACGGCGATCGCCTCGGGCGAGACGACCATCACCGCGACCGACGCGGCGACGCTCGTGCAGGGGCGCACGATCGTCTTCGTCAGCGGCGAGCCCGCGGAGCTCTCCGCCATCGTGGTCACGCCGAACCCGATCACGATCACCCTCGGGGAGAAGGCTCAGTTCAAGGCGCGCGGCGTCTTCGGCGACGGCACGACCCGGGACGTCACGAACGAGGTGATCTGGACCAGCAGCGACGACGCGCTGCTCACCATCGACGACGCCGGGCTCGCCACCGCCGTCGCCTCCGGCGGGGTCACCGTCACCGCCGCGGCGAAGAACCCGTCCGCGTCGGCGGCCGTGCGAGGCTCTGCAGCAGCGACCGTGCAGTGATCCGTGCACGAACACGCTCGGCGGCGTGACGCCGCGCGGACGATATGTGGTAGCGTCGCGACCCGCTTGTCCGTCCCCACGGAAATCGTGGGGCCCCATCACCATTCGAGGTCCGCGTGAAGATCCACGAGTACCAAGGCAAACAGGTCCTCGCCAAGTACGGCGTGCCCGTTCCCAAAGGCTATCCCGCCTTCACCGTCGACGAGGCCGAGGCCGCAGCGAAACGCCTCGCCACCGAGACGGGCAACCAGCTCGTCGTCGTCAAGGCGCAGATCCACGCGGGGGGGCGCGGCAAGGGCGGAGGCGTGAAGGTCGCGAAGAGCGGCGCCGCCGAGGCCCGGCAGCTGTCCGAGAAGATCCTCGGCATGCAGCTCGTCACGCACCAGACCGGCCCCCAGGGCACGAAGGTCCGCCGCCTCTACGTCGAGCAGGGGCTCGAGATGGCGCAGGAGCTCTACCTCGGCGCCGTCATCGATCGCGACAAGCGTCGCATCGCGTTCATGGCGTCGACCGAAGGCGGCATGGAGATCGAGAAGGTCGCCGAGGAGACGCCGGAGAAGATCCTCACGGTGCACGTCGACCCGGTGAACGGCCTCATGCCGTACCAGTCGCGCGAGCTCGCGTTCGGGCTCGGCCTGATGAAGTACGGCAAGGAGACGGTCGCGAAGTTCGTCCGGCTCATGGCCAGCCTCTACCGCTGCGTCCTCGAGGAGGACTGCTCGCTGCTCGAGATCAATCCGCTCGTCGTCCTCAAGAACGGCGACGTCGTCGCCCTCGACGCGAAGATCAACTTCGACGACAACGCCGAGTTCCGCCACAAGTCGTGGGCCGAGCTGCAGGACAAGGACGAGGAGGACCCCGTCGAGCTCGAGGCGAAGGACGCGGGCTTGAACTACGTCTCGCTCGACGGCAACGTCGGCTGCCTCGTCAACGGCGCCGGCCTCGCCATGGCGACGATGGACATCATCAAGCACGCCGGCGAAAAGCACGGCGTCGCGCCGGCGAACTTCCTCGACGTCGGCGGCGGCGCGACGCAGGAGCAGGTCACCAAGGCCTTCAGCATGATCCTGAAGAGCCCGAAGGTGAAGGCGATCTTCGTCAACATCTTCGGCGGCATCATGAAGTGCGACGTGATCGCGAACGGCGTCGTCGCGGCGGCGAAGGAGCTCGGCCTCAAGGTGCCGCTCGTCGTCCGCCTCGAGGGCACCAACGTCGAGCTCGGCCGCAAGATCCTGAACGAGAGCGGCCTCGCGATCCAGGCCGCGAGCACGATGGCCGACGGCGCGCAGAAGATCGTCGCCGCGGTCGGGAACGGAGGCGCCAAGTGAGCATCCTCGTCGGAAAAGACACGAAGCTTATCGTCCAGGGGATCACCGGCGGCGCGGGCTCGTTCCACGCGAAGCAGATGATCGAGTACGGCACGAACGTCGTCGGCGGCGTCACGCCGACGCGCGGCGGCGAGAAGTTCGAAGGGAAGGGCCCCGCGTCTTCGGGGGGACAGGACAAGTCGGTCCCCGTCTTCGACACCGTCAGCCAGGCCGTGAAGGCGACCGGCGCCAACGCCTCGGTCATCTTCGTCCCGCCCCCCGGCGCCGCGGACGCGATTCTCGAGGCGTTCGACGCCGGCGTCGAGCTCGTCATCTGCATCACGGAGGGCATCCCCGTCGTCGACATGCTCGGCGTGCGGCGCGTGCTCGAGGCGTCGCAGGCCGAGGCCCGCGCGAAGGGCACGCGCGTCCCGCGCCTCGTCGGTCCGAACTGCCCCGGCGTCATCACGCCCGGCGAGTGCAAGATCGGCATCATGCCGGGCCACATCCACAAGAAGGGCAACATCGGCGTCGTGTCGCGCTCCGGCACGCTCACCTACGAGGCCGTCGGTCAGCTCACCGCGCTCGGCATCGGCCAGTCGACGTGCGTCGGCATCGGTGGCGATCCGGTCAACGGCATGGACTTCGTCGACGTGCTCGAGCTCTTCCAGGCCGATCCCGACACGCACGGCGTCATCATGATCGGGGAGATCGGCGGCGGCGCCGAGGAGCGCGGCGCCGAGTTCATCAAGGCGAAGATGACGAAGCCCGTCGCGGCGTTCATCGCCGGAACGACGGCTCCGCCCGGCAAGCGCATGGGGCACGCGGGCGCGATCATCTCGGGCGGCAAGGGCACGGCGGCCGCGAAGATCGCCGCGCTCGAGGCGGCCGGCGCGAAGGTCGCGCCGACGCCGAGCGACATGGCGAGCACGCTCAAGGCGATGATGGGCTGACGCGTCCCGACCCACCCGCGGCGGGCGTCCACGGGTGGGGAGGACCCGCGGGCGGGGGGCCCGCGGGGCGAGGCCCGGGGTGAGGGGCCTGGGTCGAGGCCGCGCCGCTCAGCAGTCGACGGCGGCGTCCCGGCGCTCGCGCTTCGGCGGCGCGATCTTCATCGGCGCGGGCGCGATCACGCGCTCGCCGAACGGCCCGCGGAGGATCGTCCGCCCGGACGCCGCGTCGAGGACGACGTGATCCTTGCCGCACACGACCTCGACGGGGCCGTCGCTCGCGTCCGGGCTCACCACCGTGCACGCCGCGTCCCGCCGGCAGTTGCGCCAGATGCCGAGGCGCGCCGTCGCGGGGCCGCCGTCGGCGTGTCGCTCGGGGCAGAAGACGTGCTCGCGGGTCGGCTTCGCGCCGCTGTCGTCCGACGTCTCGAGCAAGAGATCCACGCCGACGGTGAAGTGACCCTTGCCGTTGGCGGCGACGCCGGCCGTGCACACCGCCTCGACGTGCTGGAGGACGAGCCGCGCGGTCCCCGCCGGCGCCGCCGCGGGAGGCGTGAGGAGCGGCGGGGGGCCGGCGGCGTCGCCCTCCACGCTGGCGGAGCGCGCGGCGTCGACCGGCCCCGCCGTCGCGGCGTCGTGAGCGCCGGGGCCCGCGGCGTCCCCGGGGGCGCGGCGCGAGCAGGCCGAGAGCGCGAGGAGCGCGGAGAGCGCGAGGAGCGTCGAGAGCGCGAGGGCCGACCGCATCCTCCGACTTTACTCCCGCGAGCACGACCGTAGCTACCGCGAGCGCGGCCGTAGGCGACTCGAGCGGGCGTGGCGCGAGCGCGAAGCGGGCGTGAGCGCGAGCGCGAGCGCGAGCGCGGCCGTAGGCGACTCGAGCGGGCGTGGCGCGAGCGCGAAGCGGGCGTGAGCGCGAGCGCGAAGCGGGCGTGAGCGCGAGCGCGACGCGGACGGAGAACCTGGTTCGAGCCTTGCTCCTACAGCCGCACGAGGAGGACCGATGGAGCTCACGCACGAAGACAACACCTCGACGGCAGCCGACCCGCAGGCGATCCGCTCGATGCCGCCGCCGAAGCCGCCGGTCTCCGACAACGATCCGACGCGGAACGTCACCTCCGCGGAGGCGCTCCGCCGAGGGGTGCTCGTCGTGCTCGTCGCGGCGCTCCTCGCGGTCTTGTTCGTCGCGACCGTGTGGGCCGTCGCCAGCCGCTGAGGCGGCGCCGGTCGTCAGACGCGGAGGCCGACCTCGGTGCGCTCGAGCGCGAGCTCGAGGTCGGCGAGGACCCTCCGCGAGGCGTTGAGCCCGGCGACGCCGAGCACGCCGCCCGCCGGCCCGGCGGCGCGACCGCACGTGTAGAGGCCGCCGATCGGCGTCGCCGGCGCGAGGCGATCGCCGAAGACGAGCGTGTCGTCGATCTGACCGAGGTGGCCGCGCGTGACCCCGAAATGCGTCTCGAGCTTCTTCGGGTGGTGGAGGACCGCGTCGACCACCAGCGCGCGCGCGCCGGGCGCGAAGCTTTCCAGCACGTCGAGCACCGCGCTCGTGAACCGGTCCTCCTCTCCCGACCACGTCGCGCCGGCGAGATCGTACGGGGCCCACGGCACGAGGATGGAGGCGCTGTGGCGGCCGTCGGGATCGCGCAGCCCCTCGTCGGCGGCCGTCGGGAACACGCACTCGAGCGGCGGCGCGCCGGGGAGCCGGCCGGCGCTCGCGTCGGCGAACGCCCGCCCGAGGGCGCGCACCGCGTCGTCCTCGCCGCCGGGGAGGAGGAACGTCGTCGCGCGATGCTGGCCGCCGGCGTCCGGCAGGCAGGCGAAGCGCGGGAGCTCGGCGAAGGCGACGCTCAGCTTGGCGACGCCGCCCGGCCGCGCGAGCGCGTCGACGCGACGGCTGTACTCTGCAGGGAACCGATCGGCGCCGACGAGCGCGCGGAGCCGCCAGGGATCGGCCCCGGCGACGACCGCGCCGGCTCTGACGAAGCGCCCGTCGGCGAGGACGACGCCCGCGACCGCGTTGCCTTCGACCACGATCTGCGTGACCGCCGCGCCGGTGACGAGCGACGCGCCGGCGAGCTCCGCCTGATCGGCCAGCGCTCGCGCGAGCGCGCCGAGCCCGCCGGCCGCCACCGCGTCGCCGCCGCCGGCTCGGGCGCGCGCGGCGTGGCGAACGAGCAGCGGCGCGCCGCTCCCGGGCGTGTCCCAGGAGGCGAACGACCCGGCGAGCGCGTCGGCGGCGAGCGCGGCCTTCACGAGGCCGCACGGGATGCCGAAGCGGGCCGCGTACGCCGCGAAGCTGCCGCGGCACAGCCCGACGAACGCCTCGCGGAGCGCGGGCCGCACCCAGCGCGCTGCGACGTCCTCGACGGCCATCGGCCCGGCCACCCACGCAGCCTCGAGATCGCTGACGAGGGCGTCGAGCTCGCCGAACATCGCGCCGAGCGCGCTCCGGTCCCGCTCGGAGACGAGGCCTCCCGCCGCGCGCGCGAGCGCGTGGTCGCCCGCTCCGGCGAGGAGGTAGCGGCCGGGCGTCCTCGTCGGGACGAAGACCGAAGGATCGCGCGGCGCGAGCGGCAGCTCGATCGCGAGCGCCTCGACGAGCGCCCTCGGGACGAAGCCGACGCGGTGCGCGCCGGTGAACGCCGCCAGGCGCGGCGCCCGCGCGAACGGGAACTCGGTCCGGTGCGTCCCGCCGACGGCGGGCTTGTCCTCCACGACGTGGACGGACAAGCCCGACCGCGCGAGCAGGAGCGCACAGACGAGCCCGTTGATCCCCCCGCCGACGACCAGGACCTCCGTGTCGCTCGGCGCCCCGTCCATCGCCTTGGCGTACCACGTCCTTGCAGTTTTCGTCGGCCGATCCTAAAGGCTTTCCCAACTTACACGCTGGAGCAAATGCACATGGCCGTCGAACGTACCCTCTCGATCATCAAGCCCGACGCCGTCGAGAAGAACAAGGCAGGCGCGATCCTCGCCCTCCTCGAGGAGTCCGGGTTCAAGATCCTCGCGTGCAAGCGCACCCACCTCACGCGCCAGGTCGCCGAGGGCTTCTACGCGGTCCACAAGGCGCGTCCGTTCTTCGGCGAGCTCGTCGAGTTCATGACCCGCTCGCCGGTCTTCGTGGCCGTCCTCGAGCGCGAGGACGCGGTCGCGCAGTACCGCAAGGTCATGGGCGCCACCGATCCCGCGAAGGCGGACGCCGGCACCATCCGCAAGCTCTACGGCGCCAACGTCGGGGAGAACGCGGTCCACGGCTCCGACTCGCTCGACAACGCGAAGATCGAGATCGCCTACTTCTTCCCCGCCAGCGAGGTCGCGCCGGCGGCCGGCTGAGCGCGGAGCCCAAGACGATGGATGACCGCGCCCTGATCGAGGCGGCCTTCGCCGACCGCTCCAAGCTGAAGGACCCCGCGCACGCGGCGGCGGTCGAGCGTACCGTCGGCCTCCTCGACCGGGGCGAGCTCCGCGTGGCGTCTCCGCCGGAGCCGGGCGGCGAAGAGTGGGTGACCCACGCCTGGGTGAAGCAGGCGATCCTCCTCTACTTCGCGGTCCGCGGGATGGAGACGCTCTCCGTCGGGCCGTTCGAGTTCCACGACAAGATCCCGCTGAAGCGGGACCTCGCGAGCCAGAACGTCCGCGTGGTCCCGCCGGGCGTCGTCCGGTACGGCGCGTTCTGCGAGCCGGGCGTGATCGTGATGCCCGGCTACGTCAACATCGGCGCGCGCGTCGGCGCCGGATCGATGGTCGACACGTGGGCCACGGTCGGGTCGTGCGCCCAGATCGGCAAGGACGTCCACCTCGCCGGCGGCGTCGGCATCGGCGGCGTCCTCGAGCCGCCGGGCGCGCGCCCCGTCATCGTCGAGGACGGCGTGTTCGTCGGCTCGCGCGCGGTGATCGTCGAGGGGATGCACGTCGGCAAGGAGGCCGTGATCGGCGCCGGCGTCGTGCTCACGTCCTCGACGGCGATCCTCGACGTGAGCGGACCCGAGGTCGTCGAGCACCGCGGCCGCGTGCCTGCCCGCTCGGTCGTCATCCCCGGCGTCCGCGCCAAGAAGTTCCCGGCGGGCGAGTTCGGCATCCCGTGCGCGCTCATCATCGGCAAGCGGAGCGAGAGCACCGACAAGAAGGTCAGCCTGAACGACGCCCTGCGCGACTTCGCCGTCCCCGTGTGATCGCGCGAGCCATGGCGAAGACGCCCCCGCCGTCGGTCACGCAGACGATCGCGACGCGCACCCCCGCGGCGGTCTCGCTCGAGGAGACGCTGCTCTGGCTCTGCGCCATCCCGTCGCCGATCGGCGAGGAGAAGGAGCTCTGCGACGCCGTCGCCGAGCGCCTGTCGCGTCAGGAGCTCGCCGGCCCGATCCGCCGCTACGGGAACTCCATCGTCGTCCCGGTCGTCCGCGCGCGCGCGCCGGGGCGGCCCCACGTCGCGCTCGTCGGTCACCTCGACACGGTGCGGACGGAGAACGGCCCCGCGCGCGCCGAGGGCGGCCGCATCTACGGCGCCGGCGCGGCCGACATGAAGGCGGGGCTCGCGGTGATGATCGTCATCGCCGAGAGCGCCGCGCGCCTCGTGGCCTGCGACCTCACGTTGGTCTTCTACGCGCGCGAGGAGGGGCCCTACGTCGAGAACGAGCTCGGGCCGGTGCTCGAGGCCGACGAGGACCTCCGCTCGATCGATCTCGCGGTGTGCCTCGAGCCGTCGGACAACAAGCTGCACCTCGGCTGCTGCGGGACGCTCCACGCGACGGTGCGGTTCGAGGGGAAGACGGGACACTCCGCGCGTCCCTGGGAGGGCGACAACGCCATCGTCAAGGCGCACGCCCTGCTCGCGCGGCTCGCCGAGCTCCGGCCGATCGAGCACACGATCGACGGCTACGTCTACCGCACCGTCACGACCGTCACGCTGGCGAACGGCGGGCGCGGGCGGAACGTCGTGCCCGACGGCTTCACGCTGAACCTCAATCACCGGTTCGCGCCGACGACCTCGCTCGCGGAGGCGCAGGCCGACGTGCGCGCCCTCGTCGGCGAGGGCGCGAGCGTCGAGTTCACCGATCTCTCTCCCGCCGCGCTCCCGAGCGCGAGCCACCCGCTCGTGAAGAGCCTCGTCGCGGCCGGCGTCGAGGGCATCGAGCCGAAGCAGGCGTGGACGGACGTCGCGCGGTTCTCGGCGCTCGGGATCCCGGCGGTCAACTTCGGCCCGGGCGAGAACGCGCAGGCGCACCAGAAGAACGAGTCCACCGACTGCAAGCTGTTGTTCCAGGGCTACCGGATTCTTGTCGGTTGGCTGCTGGGGATGACGACCTGATGCCCGAGAGGCGAGGGGCCGCGTCGCGGGTCAAAGATCCCGCCACCGTCGCCCGGGAATTGGGTAGCCTCCGGGCCAGATGAAGACTCTGGTCCGTGGGTCGGCGGCGCTCGCTCTCCTCATGCTCGTCGTGAGCTGCAGCGGGCTCCTGAAGAAGAAGGGCGGCGAAGAGGACGCGGGGCTCGAGGCGTCGGTCGAGTCGGAGGTCGCCGACGCCGAGCCCGAGCCCGCGCCGGCCGCGCTCGCGGCCAACGAAGGCGACGTCGCGCGCTTCCCCGACGAGACGAAGCTCGACGACGTCGCGGCGACCTTGCAGCGGGCGTACAACGTCCGCGAGGCGCCGCCGGCGGGCGCGATCATCCGCGGCCTCGCGAAGGGCACGTCGGTCACGCAGATCGGCGAGCGCGGCGGGAGCTTCCTCATCCTCTTCGACGATCCGAAGGCGCCGGGGACGAGGCTCATGGGCTGGATCCATCGCGACGCCTTCAGCGCCGTGATCCAGGACGCCGGCCCGCTCGTGTGCCCGAAGGGCGAGATCGCGCTCTTCGGCGACACGCCGTTCTGCGGGAAGCTTTGCAGCGAGGACAAGGACTGCCCCACCGGGCAGGCGTGCAAGGGGCAGGCGAGCAAGCTGCTCGCGAACGGCAAGGCCGGCGACGGCGTCACCGTCTGCACGGCGTTCCACCCGCACGACGCCGGCGCGCCCACCGCGGTCGACGCCGGCGCGCCCGCGGCGGTCGACGCCGGCAAGCCCGCCGACGCCGGGCCCGCGCCGACGCCGACGGGCCCCGCCGCCGACGTCGTCGCCCCCACGGGCGGCAAGTGCCCGGCGAGCTTCGTCCTGGTGGCGAAGACGAACAAGTGCCACCGCTCGTGCGCCACCGGCGCGACGCAGCCCGAACGACTCAAGAACTGCAGGAACAAGAACCCGCTCTGCATCAAGTGCGACAAGGACGAGAAGAAGGTCTGCGCCGAGTCGCAGGATCAGTGCAGGTGAGGAGGAGCCGATGAGAGAGAGAGGTCGGCGTAGTCTGGGGCTCGCGCTCGCGGCGATGGTGCTCGCCGCGTCGTTCGTCGGGTGTCCGCTCCTGAAGAAGAAGGGGGCCGAGATCGAGGCCGGCGTGGAGGACGAGGACCCGAGCGCCGCGCTCGCCGACGCCGAGACGGTCACGGCGACCGGGCTGGGCGCGAAGAACGAGGCCAACGTGCTCCGCTACGCCAACGAGACGCCGCTCCCGAACGAGCCGGCGGTCATCGGCGACGGCGGCGCGAAGGCGCGGAACTTCCCCGGCAACGGCCCGGAGGTGGCGACGCTCCCGAAGGGCACCGCCGTCGTGAAGGTCGCGCAGTACTTCAACACCGGCGTCCTCATCCTGTTCGACGATCCGTCGGGCGACGGCTCGAAGCTCGTCGGTTGGGTGACGCCCAAGGTCTTCGACGCGACCGCGCCGGAGCCCACGGTGAAGCCGATCGTCCCGGTCCCGGTCGTCAAGGTCGACGCGGGGAGCAACGCGGCGGTCAAGGACGCCGGCGCCCCGATCAAGGACGCCGGCAGCAGCGTCGCCGTGAAGGACGCCGGGGCGGCTCCGGCCGTCGTCGACGCCGGCGGCGCGAAGAGCAGCACGATCCCGCAGCCGCCGAAGAGCGCGGTCGCCGTGGCGCCCACCGCCGACGGCAAGTGCCCCGATGGCTGGGCGATCTCCGAGGGCATGTGCCGCCGCAAGTGCGCCGCCGACGCCGAGTGTCCGCGGAACACGAAGTGCGCGAGCAAGCAGGGCGTCAAGGTCTGCACCTCGGACCACTGAAGGACGCGCCCGCGCGGGCTCTCCGGACGCCGGCGTGCGTCGGAGGCCGGCGTGGACGACGAGGGCTCACGTCGACGCACGATCGCCGGCGACGTGAACGCGCCGCCCACGAGCGCGCGGAGCTCTCCACCACCGACGACAAGCACCGCCAAGCACCGCGAGAGTGCTCGGAAAAATTCGCTATTCGTATCCGTGTTGTGGACAAAAAAGGGATCGTCGCCGGTCCATCTTTCGGTTAGAAAAATACGCGAAGCGTCGCTCGAACGAAGGGTCGGTTCGAAGTGACCGTCGAGTTCGATCGTCGAATCCACGCGCGTGCGACCTCATCCACGCGCCGGCCTTAACTTCCTCCTTCCGCGGACCGTTGTCGTCGTTTCGAGCCCGCGTGCGCGCGGCTCGGGAGGTCTCGGGCGTGCAGCCAAGTTCCGTCCTAGGGCGTGCGTTGCGGGTGGCGATGATCCTCGCCACGCTGACCGTGACCGGTCATTCGGTCGCGCAGGATCGCGAGCTCGCGGAGTCGCCGGACTTCCGCGTCCGCGTTCAGGCGGCGCTCCGTCTCGGGCGCGCGGGCGCGTCCTCGCGCGCCGATCTCGAGGGCGGCCTCCGCGACGCGCACCCGGCCGTCCGCGTGGCCTGCGCGGCCGGGCTCGGCAACATCGGCGATCCGGCGTCGATCCCCGCGCTCGAGCGCGCGATGAAGGGCGAGTCCTACGCGACGGTGAAGACCGCGATGAAGGACACCGTCACCAAGATCCGCGGGAGCGCCGTCGTCAAGAGCGACGCGCCGAGCACGCCGACCTCGCTCGCCGGCGCGCGCTACGTGGTGCAGCTCGGCGCGATGAAGAACGTCTCCGGCGTCCGCGCCGACGACCTCGACGGCGTCATGCGCCAGGCGGCGCGCGCGAAGGCCGGGACGATCAAGGGCGCGGTGATCGTCGACGGCTCCGATCCCACCGTGATGAAGAAGGCGGCCGAGAGGCGCATCCCCGTGCTCCAGGTCGACGGCAACCTGACGCGGCTCACGCAGGTCACGGGGACCGACGGCGCCACGGTCATCAGCGCCAAGGTCGACATGTCGATCCGCAAGATGCCGGGGCAGACGCTCAAGGGCACGGTCAGCGGCAACGCGTCCGCGAGCAACGGCGCGCGCACGTCGTCGCAGGGCCTCCTGGACCTCCAGAACCGCGTCGTCGGCGGGGCGGTCGAGAGCGCGATGGGATCGATGGGCGCCGAGCTCGCCGCGCTCTCGAAATAGCTCCTCCCGCCGAGCCCGCCGGCGGCGGCCCCGGCCGAGCCCCAACCGATCGCAGGCGCGCCCGCCGCGGGCGCCGGTCGATCGGCCCGCGCCGAAGTGGTAAGTAGCGGGCCCAGCCATGAGCTCGAAGATCGCTTCGGAAGTGCGTGCGTCGTTCCTCGACTTCTTCAAGGGCAAGGGCCACGAGGTCTGCCCCTCGGCGCCGCTCATTCCGCAGAACGATCCGACGCTGATGTTCACGAACGCCGGCATGGTCCCGTTCAAGGACGTCTTCACGGGCAAGGATCGCCGGCCGTTCACGCGCGCGACCTCGAGCCAGAAGTGCATCCGCATCTCGGGCAAGCACAACGACCTCGAGAACGTCGGCGTCACCGCGCGCCACCACACGTTCTTCGAGATGCTCGGCAATTTCTCGTTCGGCGACTACTTCAAGGAGGACGCCATCGCGTGGGCCTGGGAGCTCGTCACCGGCGTCTGGGGGATCCCGAAGGACAAGCTCGTCGTCACGGTCTTCGGCGGCGCGGACGGGGTCCCCGCCGACGACGAGGCGCGCACGATCTGGCGCAAGGTGACGGGCTTCGGCGACGAGCGCATCCTCGGCATCCCGAACATCCCCGGCGACAACTTCTGGCAGATGGGCGATACCGGCCCGTGCGGTCCGTGCACCGAGCTCCACTTCTTCACCGGCGACGGAGAGGCCGACATCGGGAGCTTCGGCGAGGAGCCGACGCCCGACGGCAAGGGCTGGATGGAGATCTGGAACCTCGTCTTCATGCAGTTCGAGCGCTCCGGCTCCGACTCCGCCGGCTACTCGCTCGCGCCCCTGCCGAAGCCGTGCGTCGACACCGGCGCCGGGCTCGAGCGCGTCGCGAGCGTCTTGCAGGGCAAGACGAGCAACTACGAGACCGATCTCCTCCGCGCGCTCGTCGAGAAGGCCGCGTCGATCGCCCAGAAGCCCTACGGCGGCTCGCAGGAGAAGGACGACGTCTCGATGCGCGTCATCGCCGACCACGCGCGCCTCACGGCGTTCTTGATCGCCGAGGGCATCTCGCCCGACCGCGCCGGCCGGCCCTACGTGCTCCGCCGCGTCATGCGCCGGGCGATCCGTCACGGCCACCGCCTCGGCATCGCGAGGCCGTTCCTCCACGAGGTCGCGCTCGAGGTCGTGGACCTGATGGGCGACCCGTACGCCGAGCTCCGCGAGCGCAAGGCGCTGATCGCCGATCTGGCGCACCAGGAGGAGGTGCGCTTCCGCGAGACGATCGACCGCGGCCTCAAGATCCTCGACGACGAGGTCGGCAAGCTGAAGGCCTCGGGGCGGACGACGCTCGCCGGGAAGCTCGTGTTCGATCTCGAGGCGACCTACGGCTTCCCGAACGACCTCACCGACGTGATCGCGCGCGAGCGCGACGTGCACGTCGACTACGCCGGCTACAAGGACGAGCTCGAGAGGCACAAGAAGCTGAGCGAGGGATCGAAGCTCGGGGACGAAGCGGTGGGCGACGTCTGGCGCCACGCGCAGGCGGCCCTGCGCGACGCCCACGGCGGCGACGAGCGCGCGGCGGTGAAGTTCACCGGCTACGAGAAGGAGGCCGGGCAGGGGAAGGTCCTCTTCCTCGCGCACGGCAAGGAGCGCCCCGACACGGCGACGAAGCGCGCCGAGCGGGGCGACAAGGTCGCGATCGTCACCGACGAGACGCCGTTCTACGGCGAGGCCGGCGGTCAGGTCGGCGATCGCGGCGAGATCCGCGCGGAGGGCGGCGGGCGCGTCGCGATCGAGGACACGCAGAAGCCGCTCGCCGGCCTGGTCGTCCACGTCGGCGAGGTCGTGGAGGGCGCGATCTCCGAGGGCGACGTCGTCGAGCTCGAGGTCGACCACGCGCACCGCACCGCGACGCGGCGCAATCACTCGGCGACGCACCTGCTCCACTGGGCGCTGCGCCAGGTCGTCGGCGAGAGCGCGCAGCAGAAGGGCTCGCTCGTCGGGCCCGATCGCCTCCGCTTCGACTACTCCTCCGGCAAGCCGCTCACGCCGGAGGAGATCCGGCGGATCGAGGACCTCGTGAACGAGAAGATCCTCTCGGACGCGCCGGTCACGACCGAGGTGCTGCCGCAGGCCGAGGCCAAGAAGCGCGGCGCGATGGCGATCTTCGAGGAGAAGTACGGCGACGTCGTCCGCGTCCTGACGATGACCAAGGACTCGGTCGAGCTCTGCGGCGGCACGCACGCGCGCGCGCTCGGCGAGATCGGGATGTTCAAGATCCTCTCGGACGGCGGCGTCGCGGCGGGCGTCCGGCGCATCGAGGCGGCCACCGGCATGAACGCGCTCGCCTACGTGCGCCAGCTCGAGGGCACGATGAAGGCGGCGGCGCGCCTCGTGAAGGCCGCGCCGGCGGAGCTCGCCGACAAGATCGAGAAGCTCCTCGACGACTCGAAGAAGCTCGACAAGGAGCTCGCCGACGCCAAGCGCAAGCTCGCGATGGGCGGCGGCGGCCCCGGCGCGTCGTCGGGCGGAGGCATCGACGCGTGGGCCGGGGCGGCGCGCGCGTTCCCGTTCGGCAAGGCGCTGGCGCTCAAGGTCGACGTCGCCGACGTCGGCATGCTGCGCGAGCTCGCCGAGAAGCTGCGCGACAAGCTCGGCGACGCCGTCGTCCTCGTCGGCTCCGTCGCCGGTCCCAAGGCGATGCTCGTCCTCACGGTCTCGAAGTCGCTCACCGATCGCTACAAGGCGGGAGACCTGATCCGTCCGGTCGCGCAGGTGCTCGGCGGCTCGGGGGGCGGCCGGCCCGACATGGCGCAGGCCGGCGGCACCGAGGTCGGCAAGATCGACGAGGCGCTCGCGAAGCTCTACGCGCTGCTCGCGCCCGCCGACGCGGCCCCGGTCGAGGCCGCGACCTCGCACTGAAAGGCTCCCGAGCGCGGGCCGTCCGCGCGCGGCGCCTCCGGCCGCGGCGGCGGCGGGCGATCTCAGCGGCCGCGGGCGAGGGGGCGAGGGCGCAGGAGACGCCCGACCTTGCCGTGGCCGGTGCGGAGGTAGGGGAGGAGCTCGGACGGCACGGCGCGCTCCCGCGGGAGCAGCCGCCCGAGCGCCTCGCCGAGCACGCCGATCTGCTCGACCACGCCGAGCTTCTCGTCCACCAGGATGACGCGCCGCCCCTTGATGCGGCAGAGGCCGCCCTTGCCGGCCATCGCCGACGCGAAGGGCTCGATCCGGACCTCGACGCCCGCTTCGACGGCGAGCGCCTTCAGCCCGACCAGGACCGCCGCCCACGGCGACGACGGCGGCGTTCGCCCTTCGCCTCCGCCACCTTCCGGAACGTCCCCCGGCACGGGTCTCCTGACTCCCCGCGAACCCGCCGGGACCCCTCGAGCGTAGGAAAAACGCGCCGGCCTTTCTAGGGTTGCGCGGCGCGGAAGAATCGTGACACCCTTGGTTGAGACCTCCCGTGCCGTCTCCGACGTCGAGCGCGTCGGGTCTGTGAAACGAATGACCGAGACGCAGCGCAGCACGCCGCCCCCGATCTCGCATGGGACGGTCATCAACGACCGCTACGAGATTCGTCAGAGCCTCGGAAAGGGAGGGATGGGCGAGGTGTTCCTCGCCTACGACCGCGCGACGCAGCAGCCGGTCGCGCTGAAGATCGTCCGCGAAGAGGCGCGCATGCCCGGCGACGACGAGGCGCTGCGGCAGGAGCTGATCCTCGCGCGCTCGGTGTCGAACCCGAACGTCTGCCGCGTGCACGACCTGTCGCCGTCGGCCTACGGCCCCATCCTCGTGATGGAGCACATCACCGGGCAGACGCTGCACACGCACATCCGTCGGAAGAAGGCCCAGGGCGGCTACACGTCCGACGAGTTCCGGCGCATCGCGTCGGACATCTGCCAGGGCGTCGCGGCGATCCACGCGACCGGCCTCGTGCACGGCGACCTCAAGCCGGGCAACGTCATGGTCACGTCCAACCCGGACGGCTCGATCGGCAAGGCGATCGTCCTCGACTTCGGCTTCGCCAAGGAGCGCGCGCGCCTCTCGGCCCGCCGACCCGGCGCGCCGCCCGACGGCGGCACCCCGAACTACATGGCGCCCGAGCGCATCCGCTCCGGCGGCGCCTCGATCGAGGACGATCTCTACGCCCTCGGCCTGACGCTGTGGGAGATGTGGACCTGCCGCGTCCCGGAGCCGGGCTACAAGC
Organism: Labilithrix sp.; assembly: GCA_019637105.1. Lineage (GTDB taxonomy): Bacteria > Myxococcota_A > Polyangia > Polyangiales > Polyangiaceae > Labilithrix. Next base: position 41,961 of record JAHBWF010000006.1, on the reverse strand, counting down.
CGCGCGCGAAGCCGATGCGGCAGCAGATCATGTTCGACGTGCCCGCCGGGCTGAGCGTCGACGAGATCAAGCAGATCTTCCGCTGCCTCTCGGACGACGCCGCCCAGCGTCTGCCCGCGCGGCACCTCCGCTTCTTCAACCCGGTCCAGCTCACGACGAACCCCGTCCAGGTGGCGCGCGAGCGGCTCGACCCCGGACCGCCGCCGGGGCGGAGCGCGCAGTCGGCCTTCACGCCGGGGACGCAGGCGCTCCTCGCGACGTTCGCGACCAACGCGCCCGAGTTCGTCGGTGAGCTCATCCCGCTCGACCGGCCGGCCCTCTCGATCGGCCGTCGCGGGGACGTCGACATCGTCGTCCCCGAGGCCACCGTCAGCGGTCACCACGCCAACGCCAAGTGGCAGGCGGGCTCGTGGCAGATCGAGGACCTCGGCTCGACGAACGGCACGTACGTCGAGCACACGTACGAGCGGAAGAAGGTCGTCAACTTGATGCACGGCGGCGAGTTCCAGCTCGGCGAGCTGCGCCTCAAGCTGGTCAGCTTCGGCCGCGAGAGCCCGCACCACAAGCGCGCGCGGCAGTACCTCGCGCGGCGCGACGGCCTCACGGGGCTCCAGCTCCGCGACAATTTCCTGAAGGGCCTCGACGAAGAGGCGGCCTACAGCGAGTGGATCGAGCAGCCGCTCAGCATCGCGCGCTACGAGATCCGCGGGCCGAACCGGCTCGTCTCCGACCGGCCGACGATCCTCGAGATGCTCGCGTTCCGCCGCGCGGCGACGCGCGTCATCGAGCTCACCGACATGCTCCTTTTGTCGCTCATCGCCGTCACGGCCGGTCGAACCGGCCCGCTCCGCTTCGCGGTGTGCATGACGGGCCCGGGGCCGCAGGAGGCGCGCAACCTCGTCGAGCAGGTCGTCGGCCAGGTCCAGGGCATGTTGCCCGAGGGGCTCGACCTCGTCGCGTCGATCGCGCGCTACGAGCCCGGCATGAACGTCCGCTCGCTCGTCGATCCGACGTAGCGGACCAGGATCGCGTCCGACGCGTCGGGCCGAAGCGGAGCAGTCGCACGTGGCCGACCCCCCCTCGCCGAACCAGAGCCGCCCGGGCTTCGAACGGGGCTCCTCGTCGGGGGAGCTCGGCTACGGGCCGGCGTCGTCGCGCGCCTCGGTGCCGCCGAGCGAGCCGCGGTCCTCGCGGGCGAGCTTCGAGGCCCTCGACGCGCAGATCGATCGTCCGGCGCGCCTCCAGATGATCGTCGCCCTGATCCTCGGGCTGGTGCTCGTGGCGATACCGCTCTACTTGTGGCGGCGGCCGCGCGCCGAGTCGATCGCCGTGAACACGGGCGCGAGCGACGCCGGCGCGCTGCCCGCGGTGACCGCGGCGACCACGCAGGGGATCGACGAGAAGCTCGTCGTGGGCGAGCCGAGGATCGTCTCGTGCCACGACCCGGGGCCGAAGAAGACGCCGCCCGAGCGGTGCGATCACGTCGCCGAGCTCGAGGCCGCGTTCGCGAAGGCGATCGAGGACGCGGCGTCGTGTGTCCCGAGGGAGGCGGGCGGCGGGACGATCATCTTCGTCGCCGACGCCAACTTCAAGAAGAGGAGCGTCGCGGTGTCGACGCCGAAGGAAGGCCGGACGCTGCGGAGCTCGAAGGTCGCCGGCGCCTGCGAGAGGGCCGTGAAGAGCAAGCTCGCCGGGCTCCCGTACGAGTCGATGAAGCACGAGCACGCGCGCTACCGCGTGTCGATCACCGCCACGTACCCGAGCGCCCCGAAGCCCTAGGATCCGCGGCCTCGCGGCGCGCCGGCCCGCTGCCGATGAGCTTGGTCAGGCCCCGAGCGCGTCGAGGCCCTTGCCGCCGATGGGCGTGAAGCGCGTGCCCTCCGGCGCGCTCGCGAGCAGCGGCATCGTCTTGTTGATGAGGTCGCGGACGCCCGGCATCGAGAGGGACGCGCCGTGCGCGGTCTCGTCGCGCCAGATCTCCGTGATCCAGACCGCCGAGGGCTCGGCGTCCGAGGTGTTCACGACGTAGAGCAGGCACCCGGGCGCGGCCTTCATCAGCTCCGCCGCCCGCAAGAGGTTCGCGGCGAGGGCGTCGCGCTGGCCTTCGATCGCGGTCATCTTCCCGAAGAGGCCGAACAACATGCGCAGTCTCTAACGCTGCCGTGGCGGCTTGTCGAGGCTCGGGGAGGTCGGGCGGCGCCGCGCGGCGCGCCGGGCGCGCGGCCGCCGGGGACTTCCGGGCGGTGGCTCTGGCGCCGGGGCAGCGGGCCGACTACGTTCCGTGCCCTCATGACGCGGAGGCGCCTCAACGTGCTCGACCCGGCCGTCCTCGTTGGCACCCGGAGGCCCGGGGGCGTCGAGCTCGAGGACGACCACTTCCACGACCAGTGCGGCGTGTTCGCGGTCTACGGCCACAGCGAGGCCGCCAACATCGCGTACCTCGGCCTGCACGCGCTGCAGCACCGAGGGCAGGAGTCCGCCGGCATCGTCACGAGCGACGGCGAGCAGCTCTACGCGCACCGCGCGATGGGCCTCGTCCAGGACGCGTTCAGCGCCGAGCAGCTCCAGAAGCTCCCCGGCCGGAGCGCGATCGGGCACGTCCGGTACTCGACCGCGGGCGGCTCGCACCTCCGCAACGCTCAGCCGTTCGCGGTCGACTACGCGAAGGGATCGCTCGCGGTCTGCCACAACGGCAACCTCACGAACGCCGACGAGGTCCGCGCCGAGCTGGAGTCCCTCGGATCCATCTTCTCCTCGACGGCGGACACGGAGGTGCTCGTCCACCTCGTCGCGCGGAGCAAGGAGGTCGCGTTCGAGGACCGCGTCGTCGACGCGCTGTCCCGCGTGCACGGCGCCTACTCGCTGCTCTTCCTCGCCGACGACACCATCATCGCCGCCCGCGATCCGCGCGGGATCCGCCCGCTCTGCCTCGGGATCCTCCCTTCGCGCAAGGACGCCCACGTCGTCGCGAGCGAGCCGATCTCGTTCGACCTCATCGGCGCGGAGTACGTCCGCGACGTCGAGCCGGGGGAGATGCTGATCATCGACGCCAGCGGCGTGCGCAGCGTGCGCCTGCCCGTGAACGAGACGCCGCAGGCGTGCATCTTCGAGTACGTCTACTTCGCGCGGCCCGACTCGCACCTCGCGGGTCGAAGCGTCTACGAGGTGCGCAAGGAGCTCGGCAAGACGCTCGCGCGCGAGAGCCCGATCGACGCGGACGTCGTCATCCCGGTGCCCGACTCGGGGGTCCCGTCGGCGATCGGCTACGCGACCGAGCGCGCGATCCCGTTCGAGATGGGGCTCATCCGCTCGCACTACGTGGGGCGGACGTTCATCGAGCCGCAGCAGTCGATCCGCCACTTCGGCGTGCGCCTGAAGCTGAACCCGGTGGAGTCGATCCTCCGCGGCAAGCGCGTCGTCGTCGTCGACGACTCGATCGTGCGCGGCACGACCTCGCGCAAGATCATCAAGATGGTCCGCGACGCCGGCGCGCGCGAGGTCCACCTCCGCATCTCCAGCCCGCCGACGCAGTGGCCTTGCTACTACGGCATCGACACGCCGACGCGCCGCGAGCTCATCGCCTCGAGCCACTCCGTCGAGGAGATCGCGCGCTACGTGACGGCCGACTCGCTCGGCTACATCTCGCTCGAGGGGATGATCGCCGCGGTGAGCGACTCCGGCGGGGAGCGCGCGCCGGCGTTCCCCGCGAGCCATTTCTGCCACGCGTGCTTCAGCGGCCAGTACGCGATCCCGTTCTCGCCGACGAGCCGCCGCCAGATGCGCCTCGTCGGGGTCTGAGCGCTCCGGGCCCCGCTCGGGTCGATCCTCGGCCGAGCGTCCGCGCGGGCCAGAGAGCCGCGCGGGCCAGGGCACGGGCAACGCCGGCCCGCCGGGCGATCGCGCGCTCAACGTCCGCGCGGGATCGCCGCGGCGGCGTCGCTCTCGGGGAAGCGCGCGCGCAGGCGCGCGAACGCGCCGTCGGCGTCGGCGTCGCGGCCCATGCGGAGCAGCGTCTCGCCGGCGCGGAGCAGCGCGTCGGCCTGGACGGGCTCGTCCGCGTCCGCGAGCGTCATGACCTGCTCGTAGGCCTGGAGGGCGAGGGCGTCCTTCGACGGGTCGTCGGCGGCCTCGGCGGAGAAGAGCTCGCCGAACGCGAAGTAGGCGAGGGGGACGAGCCTCGAGCGCGGGTGCTTCGTGACGAGATCGAGGTAAGCGCGGCGCGCGCTCGCGGCGTCGCCGTTCAGCTCGTGGGCGAGCCCGAGGTAGTAGAGGACCTCGTCGAGCGCGGGGTACGATGGGTGCTCCGCCGCGATGGCGACGTACTCCCGGATGGCCTCGTCGCGGGCGCGCGCGGCGTCGGGGCCGCTCGCGGTGTACGCGAGCTCGTCGTAGGCCTCGGCGAGGCGGCGGCGGAGCGCCGGACGCTCGGGCGCCGAGGCCGGCGCGCTCGCGAGCGAGCGCTGGAGCCCCTGCACCTCCGTCATCAGGAGCGCGCGCGAGCGCGGCCGTCGCCCGGCGCGGCGGGGATCGCGCGCGCGGATCGTGAGCGCCGTCCGGACGGTGACCGGGGCGGGGGGATCGACGGCCGCGGGCGCGCCGGCGTCGACCTCGAGCGGCGGGATGACCAGCGCGCCGAGGTCCTCGGCCGGGCGGGAGCGGGCCTCGCCGCCGCACGCCGCGGCGCCCCCGAGGACGAGCCCGAGGGCCCCGCGTCTCCAGATAGCGCGGCTGCCCATGGCCCCTCATGGTACATGCGAGGTGGATGAGGGAGGAGCGAGGCAAGGGGCCGGCGGAGCCCGCCGACGGTCGGGGCGCTCGGGCGGGGGCCGCGCACGACCGGCTCGCCGCGCTCTCGGCCCGGCGCTGGCGCGTCGCGATCGCGCTGACGGCGGCGATGATGGCGACCTATTTCGGGTTCCTCTTCCTCGTCGCGTACGCCAAGCCCGCGGCGGGGGCGCTGATCGCGCCAGGGCTCTCGTGGGGGATCCTCCTCGGGGCGCTCGTCATCGTCGTCGCCTGGGTCGTCACCGGCGTCTACGTCGTCTGGGCGAACGCGCGCTACGACGTCGAGCTCGAGGCGATCCGGTCTTCGGCGCGAGGTGAGCGCTGATGGAGTCGTCGCTCGGCGAGCCGAACGCGACGGCGATCGCGTTCTTCTTCGTCTTCATCGTCGCGACCCTCGCGATCACGGGCTGGGCCGCGCGGCGGACGAAGACGACGAGCGAGTTCTTCGCCGCCGGCTCGAAGGTCACCGGCTTCCAGAACGGCCTCGCGCTCGCCGGCGACTTCATGAGCGCGGCGAGCTTCCTCGGCATCGCCGGGCTCGTCGCCGGCTCCGGCTTCGACGGCCTCATCTACTCCGTCGGCTGGCTCGTCGGCTGGCCCGTCGTGACGTTCCTCGTCGCCGAGCCGCTCCGCAACCTCGGCAAATACACCTTCGCCGACGTCGTCGCCTACCGGATGCGCCAGACGCCCGTGCGCGTCGCGTCGGCCGTCGGCGGGCTCACGGTCGTCGCGTTCTACCTGATCGCGCAGATGGTCGGCGCCGGCAGCCTCGTGACGCTTCTCTTCGGGTTGCCGTACGAGGTCGCGGTCGTGGCCGTCGGCGTCGTGATGCTCGCGTACGTGCTCTTCGGCGGGATGATCGCGACGACCTGGGTGCAGATCGTCAAGGCCGTCCTCCTGCTCGGCGGCGCGGCGGCGCTGGCGGTGATCGTGCTCGCGAAGTTCGAGATGAGCCCGATCCGCCTCTTCGCGGCCGCCGCCGAGCGGTACGGCCCGGAGGTCCTCGTCCCCGGCAAGCTCGTGTCGAAGCCGCTCGACACGGTGTCGCTCGGGCTCGCGCTGATGTTCGGCACCTCGGGGCTCCCCCACATCTTGATGCGCTTCTACACCGTGCCGAACGCGCGCGCGGCGCGTTCGAGCGTGCTCTACGCCACGGGCTTCATCGGGATCTTCTACTTGATCACGTTCATCCTCGGCTTCGGCGCCGCGGTGCTCGTCGGTCGCGATCCCATCAAGGCGGTCGACAAGGGCGGCAACATGGCCGCGCCGCTCCTCGCGGAGGCCGTCGGGGGGACGGCGTTCCTCGGCTTCATCTCCGCGGTGGCGTTCGCGACGATCCTCGCCGTCGTCGCCGGGCTCACGCTCTCCGGCGCGGCGGCGCTCTCGCACGACCTCTGGGTGCACGTCGTCAAGCGCGGCGAGGCCGACGAGCGCGAGCAGCTCGCCGTGGCGCGCGTCGCGACCGTGCTGCTCGCCGTCTTGGCGATCGCGCTCGGCATCGTGTTCAAGGGGCAGAACGTCGCGTTCATGGTCGGCCTCGCCTTCGCCATCGCCGCGAGCGCGAACTTCCCGGCGCTCCTCCTCTCGATGACGTGGCGGCGCTTCACCACGATGGGCGCGGTCTGGAGCATGGCCACCGGCACGCTCTCCGCGATCGTCCTCATCGCGCTCTCGCCCACCATCCAGGTCGACATCCTCGGTCGCGCTTCGGCGCCGTTCCCGCTCAAGAACCCGGCCATCGTGACGATGACGCTGGCGTTCGCCGTCGGCGTGGTCGCCTCGCTCCTCCGGCCGGAGCCCGACGCCGCCCGGAAGTTCCCCGGCGTCGCGCGGCGAATGCTCCTCGGCCCCGACCCCGCCGAGCGCGACCGCGAGCCCGGCGCTGGCTAGCCCGGCGCCGGCGGACGCTCCGCGCGCGCCCGTCGGACCGCCGCGCTCGTGCGGCGCTTTCGACCCTTGCGCGACGCGGGAGAGGGCGGTCTCATGGAGGGACCATGCTGCCCGTTCGCGTCACCGTCGCCGTGGGACGAAAGGTCGTCGCGCTCGACGACGTGCGCGACGCGCGCGTCGCGACGGCGCTCCGCCAGGCGGCGAAGGACGTCGGGACACGGCTCGCGACGGCGAGGTGCCCGGCCCACGGCAAAGGGCCGACGGACGTGCGCCTCCATTTCGACGCCTCGGGCGCGGGCGACCTCAAGTACGAGTCGTGCTGCGAGAAGCTCGGCGAGGCGATCGCCAAGCTCGTCTGAGCGGCGCGCCCGGTGAGCGCCGCCCTCAGGGCTCGTAGTAGAGGCGGAGCTCGCGGAGCAGCCCGCTGTCGCCGCGCTCGAACGACATCGCGGCGGACTCGGCGTCGGGTCGGCGGCTCGACCCCTGCCGCGTCACGACCGCTTCGATGCAGCACGTGCGGCCGTCGTCCGCCGCGCCCGCGGGGACCAGCTCGAGCCGACCGCCGACGTCCGCGATGAACGAGGCCATCGACCCGTCTCGCTTCGCGTAGGACCTGCCCGTCGGATCGACGAAGCGCGAGGACTCCTCGAACGCCGAGAGGACGCGCTCGACGGCGCCCTTGCGGAGCGCGTCCAGCACGTGCGCGACGATCTGCGGGATGAGGACGTGCGGGTCGCCGTCGATCAGCGGCGGGCGCGCGCGGCGCTCCTCCGAACCCGTCGCGTAGTAGACGCGGAGCTCGATCTCGCGGAGGCGCCGGCGCTCGGCGACGACGGCGATCGGCAGCTCGGACGGCCCCGACGGCGCGTCCACGACGAGCACGCCTTCGGAGACGTCGCGGTCCACGCCGGTCGCCGAGGCGATGTGCCGGTACCTCGCCGCCATCGCGTCGAAGCGCCGCGCGACCTTCTCCAGCAGAGGATCGATCGACGAGAGCGTCGAGGCGCGGCCGAAGACCGGATCGTCGATCGTCGCGCGATTGCCGAGGCGGCGCGACAGCGCTTGCAGCGAGCCGTCGACGAGCGCCGGCACGTACACGTCCGCGAGCCGTCCTCTCAGCGTGCTAGCCGCTCCCCGTCCTTCGGCCATGGCGCGGGCATACTTGCACGGATGCGAGCGCCGCTCCACCTCCGGGATCCCGCGCCTCCGCGCGGGCCGGTCACGCCGCGCCAGCGCGTCGCGGCCCCGCGGACGGTCCTTGCTTTCGCGCGCGCGCGGTACGAAAGAAGGGAGAGGTGACCATGTCGAGCTCGAGCCCCGACCTCTTCCAGAACGTGCCCGGCGCCGTGAGCGTCTACGAGGTGTCGCTGCGCGACGGCTTGCAGAACGAGAACGCGACCGTGCCGCTCTCCGGCAAGCTCCGCCTGGTCGACGCGCTCGTCGCTTCGGGGCTGCGCCGCATCGAGATCACGAGCTTCGTCTCGCCGCGGTGGATCCCTCAGCTCGCCGACGCGGACGAGCTCGCCGAGATCGTGATCGCGTCGCGCGCGCCGTCCTCGCCCGAGGTCGCGTTCTCCGCGCTCTGCCCGAACGCGCGCGGCCTCGAGCGCGCGAAGTCGGCGGGCATGAAGGAGATCGCGGTCTTCATGAGCGCCAGCGAGACCCACAACAAGAAGAACATCAACAAGACGATCGCCGAGACGATGACGGCGTTCGAGTCGACGATCGGCCCGGCGCGCGAGGCGGGGATGCGCGTCCGCGGGTACGTGTCGACCGTCTGGGGATGTCCGTACGAAGGAGCGGTCGCGCCTGCGACGTCGATCGCGATCGCGCGCCGGCTCTTCGAGATGGGCTGCTACCAGGTGTCGCTCGGCGACACCATCGGCGCCGGGACCCCGAGGCAGACGCACGAGGTCGTGAAGCGCGCGCTCGACGCGCTCCCCGTCGAGGCGGTCGCGATGCACATGCACGACACGCGCGGGACGGCGCTCGCCAACGTGGTGGTCGGCCTCGAGCTCGGCGTCCGGAACTTCGACGCGTCGGTCGGCGGGCTCGGGGGCTGTCCGTACGCCCCCGGCGCCGCCGGGAACGTCGCCACGGAGGACCTCGTCTACATGCTCGAGGGGATGGGCGTCGAGACGGGCATCGACCTCGAGCGCCTCGTCGAGGCGGCGCGCGCCGCGGAGAGCATCGTCGGGCGGCCGCTGCCGGGGAAGGTCCACCGCGCGGGGATCCGGAGCCTCCGCGCCTGAGCTCCGCGCTCGCGCGTCGTTCGGGGCCGGCGAAACCGTCGGGGGAGCGGGCGAAGAAGAGGAAGCCGCCTCCCGCTCCGCTGCGCTCGGCGTCGGCTCGCGTTTCGCTGGCGGATCCAAGCTCGGAGCCTCCGCGCTTTGCAAAGCTGTCCGCCATTTTTTCGAAAGTGAAAGATTTGAGGTACGTAGGCCTCAATTTCATCGACGTTTTTGTGTGGCACGGAACTGGCTTTACTCGTGCGCGGCACCGCGTTGAGGCTTCCCCCCCCCGAGCCCGGACGCGGTGCCTTTCTTTTGTCTTCTCGCCCGAGTGTCGGCCCAGGCAGACAGATCGGCGCGACGGGCTCCCGGCGCGCGTGCGTCCCGGGCGCGCGCGTGCGAGAGTCCCGCCCAATGGCGCGTCGTCGCGATGGTCGGAGCCCGAGGTCGTTCGGGGCACGCTCGCTCGTCGTGGTCGCCCTCGCGGCGGCCGGGTGCAGTCGAACGCCGCCCGAGCCGACCCCGGCGGCCACGGTGCAGGCGGATCCCGCGCCGCGCACGACCACGGCGTCGGCGCGCGCCGAGCCCGCCGCCGCGGCTCGCTGCATCGCCGCGCTGCCCGCGTCGCCGCCGAAGATCCCGCCTCCCGCGGACGCGGCCCAGTGTCCTCCGGATCCCGAGCCCGAGTCGAAGATGCCGACGGCGGAGGTCACCTTCCCGGACGCGCCGGGCGCGCCGCGCGTCGAGGTGGAGCTCGCGAAGACCCCGCACGACGTCGAGCGCGGCCTCATGTACCGCCGCGCGATGGCCGACGATCACGGGATGCTCTTCCGCCTCGACGGCCGGCGCGAGCACACGTTTTGGATGCATAATACATGTATACCGCTCGACATGATGTTCGTCGACGACGACGGCGTCATCGTCGGGATCGTCGAGGGCGCGGCGCCGCTCACGGAGACGACCCGGAGCGTCGGCTGCCCCTCGGTCTTCGTGCTCGAGGTGAACGGCGGCTGGGCGCGAAAGCGCGGCGTCGTGCCCGGTCAGAAGATCACGATCCCGTTCGCCGCGCGCTGACCTCGCCTCGGCGGGCGTGGTAAAAGAGCGCCCCATGATGCTCCGACCTGCGTTCGCGGCCACGCTCCTCCTCACCGCCATGGGCTGCAAGTCGGCGCCCGCGGAGCTCGAGCCCGAGCCGAAGGACCCGGCCCCGACCAAGGCGCCCTCCGCCACGGCGGGCGGCAACGGCGCGGCGGGCGGCTCGTCGTCCGGCGGGGCGAAGCGCGGCGATCCGCACAACGGCGACTTCTCCCTCGCCGAGGCGACGAAGGACCTCAAGGGGAGCGGCGCGATCGTCGCGAAGATCGAGACGAGCAAGGGCACGTTGCAGTGCAAGCTCTTCGACGACAAGGCGCCCGTCACCGTCGCCAACTTCATCGGCCTCGCGACCGGCAAGCGCGCCTGGAAGGACCCCCGGAGCGGCGAGTGGGTGAACCGGCCCGCCTACGACGGCACGACGTTCCACCGCGTCATCAAGGGCTTCATGATCCAGGGCGGCGACCCGAAGGGGAACGGCTCGGGCGAGCCCGGCTACGTCATCAAGGACGAGATCTGGGAGGGCGCGAAGCACGACAAGCCCGGCCTCCTCTGCATGGCGAACCGCGGGCCCAACACCAACGGCGCCCAGTTCTTCATCACCGACGCCGCCGCGGCGCACCTCGACGGCGGCTACACGATCTTCGGAGAGTGCGCGCCGGTCGAGGTCGTCCACGACATCGCCAACGTCCCCGTCGCGGCCGAGCGCCCGTCGGAGACGGTGACGATCAAGTCCGTCACGGTCAGCCGCGACGAGAAGAAGAAGTAGCCGGCGCTACATCGCCTCGGGCGCCTCGATGCCGAGGAGCGCGAGGCCGCGGGCGAGGACCTTGCCCGCGACGTCGGAGAGCGCGAGCCGCGAGGCGCGCGCCGCGTCGTCTTCGGCCTTGAGGACCGGGCAGTTCTCGAGGAACGACGTCGTCGCCGTGGCGAGGTCGAACAGGTAGGTGCAGAGGCGGTGCGGCTGGAGCGACTCGGCCACGCCCGCGACCGCGTCGCCGAAGCCGAGGAGCGCGAGCGCGAGCGCGCGCTCCTCCGGCGTCCGGACGGCGACGGCGCCGCTCGCGACGCCCGCTTCGCCGGCCTTGCGCAGGATCGAGCGCGTCCGCGCGTGCGCGAACTGGAGGTACGGCGCCGTGTTGCCGTCGAAGGCGAGCATCCGGTTCCAGTCGAAGACGTAGTCCTTCACGCGGTCGCTCGAGAGGTCGACGTACTTCAGCGCGCCGATGCCGATCATCCGGGCGACCTCCCGGCGCGCCGCCTCGTCGAGGTGCGGCGGATCCTTCTCTTCGAGGATCGCGCGCGCGCGCGCGATCGCCTCGTCGAGCAGATCGGCGAGCTTCACGGTGCCGCCTTCGCGCGTCTTGAACATCTTCTTGTCGGGCCCGAGGATCGAGCCGAACGCGACGTGGGTGGCGCGGGCCGGGGGCACGAGCCACCCGGCCTTCGCGGCGACCGCGAAGACCATCGCGAGGTGCTGCTGCTGCGGGGCGCCGACGACGTACAGCAGGCGCGTCGCTCCGAGCGTCGCCGTGCGGTGGCGCACGCCCGCGAGGTCGGTCGCCGCGTAGCCGAAGCCGCCGTCGGTCTTGCGCACGATGAGCGGCAGCGGCTTGCCCTCCTTGCTCGTGAAGCCCGGCGCGAACACGCACTCGGCGCCGTCGCTCTCCTCGAGGAGGCCCGCCGCGCGGAGGTCGTCCGTGACCTTCGCGAGCATCGGGTTGTAGAAGCTCTCGCTGCAGACGTCGCGGCGGCGCAGGCCCACGCCGAGGCGCTCGTAGATGTGCTCGAAGTAGGTCGTCGACAGCTCGACGAGCAGGCGCCAGAGCTCGAGCGTCTTCGGGTCGCCGCCCTGGAGCAGCACGACGCGCCGCCGCGAGCGCTCGGCGAAGGCGGGATCGCCGTCGAACTTCGCCCGCGCCTCGCGGTAGAAGACGTCGAGATCGCGGATCGAGAGCGAGGTCGCGTCGCCGCCCGAGGTGTCGAGGACGTGCTCGATCAGCATCCCGAACGGCGTGCCCCAGTCGCCGAGGTGGTTCTGCCGGATCACGCGGTGCCCGACGTGCTCGAGCACGCGCGCGAGCGCGTCGCCGATGAGCGTGCTCCGGATGTGCCCGACGTGCATCTCCTTGGCGACGTTCGGCGACGAGTAGTCGATGACGACCGTCTCCGGCGCCTCGCTCGCGACGCCCAGGCGCGGATCGGCGGCGGCGCTCGCGACCTCGCGCGCGAGCCACTCGCCCGTAAGCGTGAGGTTCACGAACCCGGGGCCGGCGATCTCGACCTTCTCGACGAGCCCGGCGAGGTCGAGCTTCGCGACGAGCGCCTCGGCGATCTCGCGCGGCGGCCGGCCGAGCTTGCGCCCGAGGCCGAGGGCGACGTCGGCCTGGAAATCGGCGCGGTTCGAGCGCCGTAGGACGGGCGGCGTCCCGGCGTGCTCGTCGCCGAACGCGGCGACGATGCCTTGGTCGAACCTCCGGGTCAGCGTGTCGATGAGAGCGCTCATGGCTTCAATGTCCGAAGTGACCGGTGAGCGTGCCCTCACCGATGATGTGTCCGTCGATGGCTTCCTCGACCTGCGCGATCGGCGCCCCCTCGGGCAGGTTCAGCACGGTGTCGAGCGCCACGACGCGGAAGCGGTAGCGGTGGGCCTCGCCCTTGGGCGGGCAGGGGCCCGAGTAGTGCGCGACCTGGAAGTCGTTGAGGCCGAAGCGCGCCGCGTCGCCGGCGCCCGTCAGCTCGGGCCCGCCGGGGAGCTTGCGGAGATCGGGGGAGACGTTGAACGCGACCATGTGCGTGAACGTCCCGTTCGGCGCGTCGGGATCCTCGACGATCAAGACGAGCGACTTCGTGTTCTCCGGCGGCGAGCTGAGCACGAGCTCCGGGATGAGGTCCTTGCCGTCGCACGTGTGGTCGACGGGGATGCGGGCGCCCTCCGCGAAGGACGGGCTCGTCACCGTGATCGACTGCAGGCGTACGCCGGGCGCCACGCGAGGGACGATGCGGGGCTTGCCGCAACCGGCCAGGCAGACGAGCAGGGCCGTGGACGAGGCGAGGACGCCGACCGCGTTGAAGGGGGAGCGCATGAGCATCAATCGGGTGGGAAGACGAGATCGGAGGTCGCCGTCCCACCATAACGACGCGTGGGGATGGCTGCCTCGTGCGAGTAGAAGGCGTCGTATCGGGCGCGCTGGAAGCTGGCGGCGCCGAACGTGTTCCACAAGACGGCCCAGGCCGCCGCGATCCAGAACGCTTGCGAGAGGCGCCGCGGCGACAGCGCGAGGAGGACGAAGAGGAAGACCGCGTAGTCGTTCGAGAAGCGATAGCCGAACTGGAACCAGCCGCTGTTCTGGTAGAGCAGGTTCATCACGCACGGCCCGAGCGCGGCGACGGCCGCCGCTCCCCAGAGGAAGTCGACCCTCTTCGGCCGGACGAGCCAGAGGTACACCGGCGTCGTCCACCAGAGGGCCAGGCCGTGCCCGCTGATCACGAAATGCGGGACGTGGAACGTCATCCCGGCGAGCTCGAGCGCGACCTTCGGCTCGGTCGGGAGCGGCCGCCACGGCAGGCTGCCGAGCATCACGGCGAGGTTGCGCGGGAGGAAGTGGAAGCTGAACAGACCCCACCGGTCGATGCGCGTCTTCCAGCCGACCTGGAGGTGCTCGTGCCCGAACGCCCACGGCGCCGGATCGCCGAAGCGCGCGTGGTTGAGCCACGACGCGAACGCGAAGGCGACGAGCACGGGGATCGAGAACGTGGCGACGAGCCGGACGAGCCGCGCGCGGTCGGCGCCCTTCAAGATGGCGATCGCGCGGTCGAAGAACGGGCCCTCGGCCGGCAGCGCGCGCGCCGGCTCGCCCGCCGCGCCGGCGCGGGTGTACGCGACGCGCACGGCCTCCAGCGCGAAGAAGACGCCGACGAGCGTCGTCGTCGTGCGCGTGAGGAACATGCAGCCGAGCATCGCGCCCGCGAGCGCCGGGCGCTCCGCGTCGAGGGCGAAGAGGACGAAGAGCGCGGCCAGGCCGACGCCGACGACGTGCGCCGCGAACCAGACGGTGCCTTGCACCGCGCTGAAGAAGTAGACGGTGCCGAACGCGAAGAGCAGCGCGAGCCGGACGTTGTCGACCTCGGAGCGCTCGCTGCGCTCGGTCCGGCGCAGCTTCTCGAGCACGAGGAACAGGACGGCCGGCCCGACGCCCGCGAGCCAGACCACGAACTGCCCGTCGCGGAAGTTCTCGGGGCTGCCCGCGAGCCAGACGAGCGGCATCATCAGGACGGCCGGGAAGGGCGGGAAGCTTATGTGCCACTTCGCGTCGAAGAGCGCGAAGTCGTTCATCCCCGCGTACGACGGCGGGTTGCCGAGCAGGTGATGCCGCCCGTGCAGCCACGCGTCCGCGAGCAGCGCGTAGTGGTTGTAGGGCGTGTGCTGGGCGAGCCGGTCGCCGGCCATCAGCGCGTAGACGACGAGGCACGCGAGGTAGATCCCGAGCCCGATCAGCACCCGGCGCGAGCGCGTCTCGGGGGTCAGCCACCTCTTCAGCAGGGGCGAGGACGACGCGCCGCCCGCCGGCGCGGTCCGGCTCGCCGGGGACCTCGGCGCGGTCCCGCTCGCGCTCGGGGTCGGCTCGGCCGCGCCGCCCGCGCTCGGAGCCGAGCTCGGCGCTGCGCGCTCGGCGCCGGCGGCCTCCGTTCCCTCCACGGGCTCCGTCATCGCCGCGCACGGTATCACGCCGCACGGAGCGAGATGGACGGAGTCCGGCCGCGCGCGTCGTGGCGGCGCTCGCGGGGGCCCGGACGTCGAACGCGCGTGAAACACGAGCGTTTCGTCCGCGTAACGATTTACGCGCTCGGCGCGGTTCGGATGAGTATCGACCTTCGCGTCGGTGCTGACGGGCTCGTGACAATTCTCGATAAAACGTCTTGCGCCCCCGTGGCATGGTGCTTGTATTCCCGGCGTTCCAGATGGCACTCCCCTTCGATCCCACGCTCGGCACGCGCGATCCGCGCGCTCTCGCCATCCTCGCCAAGACGATCTACCGGGAGCTCCGCGCGAGCGGCTACGCCGAGAAGGACGTCGTCGCGCTCGCCGGCGAGCTGCTCGGAATGGTGACGAGCGAGGTCCAGGGGCGCCGCTCGCCCGTCAACGACTGACGGCCGAGGCGCCTCCCCGGCCCTCCGAAGCCCGCGGCTCGATTCGCCGCCTCCTCCGTCGATGTCGACGGGCGGGGCAGCCGGCTCGACGCGCGGGCCGTGCCGTTCCATGGGCCGGACGAGACCCCGCGCGACGCCTCGGGGGAGGCCGCGCGCAGGCCGAGCGAGGCGTCCGCTCGCCGTTGTGCCCTCAAGTTGACAATCGCCGGGTAACGCCCTGACAATCCCGTTGAAATCCGTCGCCGTCATGGCGCCGGACGTGGGTGACGTGTCGGTCGTCGAGTCACGCAGCTCACGGGGCGAGAGGGACCGACGCGTGTTTGCGATCATCATCAGCGAGAAGGGTGGAGCAGAACGCCGGGAGTCGTTCGACAAGAACGAGATCAACGTCGGCCGCGTGCAGGGCAACGATCTGATGCTCCCCAAGGGGAACGTCTCGAAGCACCACGCTCGGCTCCTCTTCCGCGACGGGCGCTTCATCGTCACCGACCTGAAGAGCACCAACGGCACGTACGTCAACGGCCGGAAGATCGCCCAGGCTACGATCGTCCGCGAGGGCGACAAGATCTACATCGGCGACTTCGTCCTTCGCCTCGAGACCAACGGCGCGTCCGCGGCGGCCGGGCAGGAGCCGACGGCGGCCGGAGGCGGCGAAGAAGAGTCCATCCGCACGCTCGCCCGCGATCAGGCGGCGCAGGCGCCGCGGCCTCCCGCGCCGCTGCCGAATCCGCCGGCGGTGACGCTCAAGGCGCCGACCCACCCGCCGGGCGCGCCGCCGCCGCGCCCGCAGCCGCAGAACGTGTCGAACGCGCCGCCGATCCTCTCCGCGGGCGCGCCGCTCGGGGCGCCGCCGGCCCGACCGGAGCCCGGCGCGACGTCGCCTCCGGCCGCCTACGGCCTCGATCAGGATCCGGACGACAGCGCGCCGCTGCAGAAGCCGCGGAACCCTTCCGCGGCTCCGCCGCCGGGGCCCGGCGCCGCACCGGGAGGACCGCCGGGAGCCGGGCCGCCGGGCGCTCGCCCGTTCACGATGCCCTTGAACCAGATGTCCCCGCCGGTCATCGGCCAGCGCGTCCCGACCGGCGCGCCCGGCGGGACGCTCGGCTCCGCCCTCGCCGGCGCCGCTCCTCCGGCGCCCGCCGCCGCGCCTCCGCCGCCGCTCGCCCCGCCGCTGCCGCCGGTCGCGGCGCCGCTGCCGATCGCGCCGCCTCCGGCCCCCGCCGCGGCGCCCGCGCCGTCGGCGTCCGTGCCTCCTCCCGGCCGCGCGACGGCTCCGTCTCGCGTGCCTCCCAAGGAGACGCCCGCCCAGGCCGGGCGCCGCCTCGCGCTGATGACGCTGCTCGACCGGATCGCCGACACGGTCGATCTCTCGCCGCTCCGCGCGAGCCCGGCGGTCTCCGACGCCTTCGCCCAGCAGATCGAGCGCGCCGCGCGCGAACAGGCGAACGCGATGCGCGAGGAGGGTGACGCCCCCGAGGGGATCGATCTCGACGCCGTCGTCCGCGACGCCCACCGCGAGCTCGTGGGCCTCGGCGCGCTCGGCCCGCTGCTCGAGGACGAAGAGGTCTCGGAGATCCACTGCGTCCGCTTCGATCAGCTCTTCACGCACCGCGGCGGCGCGAACGTCGTCGCCGAGCCCACCGCCTTCAGCAGCGAGGAGGCGCTCTACCGCGTCATCGCGCGGCTCGCGCAGCAGAGCGGCGATCCCTGGAAGCCGGGCGAGACCGTGCTCGAGCGGCGCCTGCCGCGCGCCGCGCTCGTGGCGATCGCCCCGCCGGCGGCGGCGAACCACGTCGTCTCGATCCGCAAGCGGCGTCGCGTCGAGACGACGCTCGACGAGCTCACGCGCGCCGGCTCGATGTCGAAGGGCATGGCGCAGTTCCTCGAGGCCGCCGTCGGCGCCCGCGCCAACGTCCTCGTCTCCGGGGCCTCGCCGTTGCCGCTGCTCTCCGCGCTGGCGGCCGGCGGCGGCGCCGGCGGTGAGCGCGTCGTCGTCGTCCAGGACGTCGAGGAGATCGGCGTGGGCAACGCGCACGTCGCGAGCCTCTCGCTCGGCGACACCCGCAAGCTCGGCGAGGAGTGCGTCCGCGCGGCCTCGAAGCTCCGCGCCGATCGGCTCATCGTCACGCAGCTCGCGGGCGGGGTCGCGGCGGCGACCGTCGACGCGATCGCGGAGGGCAGCGACGGCGTCCTCGCGGCGCTCGCCGCGCCGACGCTCCGTCAGGGACTCGGCCGTCTCGTCGCCCAGCTCGTCCTCCACCGCCCGGGGCTCTCGCTCGAGGGCATGCGCGAGGTCGTGGGCGAGGCGTTCGACCTCGCCATCGAGATCGGCGCGTTCCCGGACGGGCGTCTCCGCGTGACGCGCATCGCCGAGCTCGGCGGCGTCGACGCGAAGGGCATCGTCGCGCGCGACCTCTTCGTGTTCAACGCGGACCCCGCCGGCGGCGACGGCAGCTTCAGCGCGACGGGCACGGTCCCGCGCATCGCCAACGAGCTCGCCGCGCGCGGCACGAAGCTCGACGCCTCGCTCTTCAAGCGCGCCGGGCGCTGAGGCGGCGGGCGCGGTCGCCGCGCCCGCCCGACCGGATCAGGTCGAGGCCTGCTCTTCGGCGCGCTTGACCATCTTGCGATGGGTCAGGCGCTTCTTCAGCGGGCCCATGTGATCGATCATCAGCACGCCCTGGAGGTGGTCGTACTCGTGCTGGATCGCGACCGCGAGCAGCCCCTCCGCCTCGAGCTCGAACCACACACCCTCGCGGTCCTGCGCGCGCACGCGCACGCGCGCGGCGCGGTCGACCTCTTCCTGGACGCCCGGGAAGCTGAGGCAGCCCTCCTGCCAGGAGATCTCGCCGTCGCGCTCGAGGATCTCCGGGTTGATGAAGACCCTGAGGTCGCTCGGCGCGTTCTCCTCCGCCACGTCGACGATGAACAGCTGGAGCGCCTCGCCGATCTGCGTCGCCGCCAGCCCGACGCCGGGCGCCGCGTACATGGTCTCGGCCATGTCGTCGACGAGCTTCTGGACCTCGGGCGTGATCGCCTCAACCCGCTCGCCGCGCTCACGGAGGCGCTTGTCGGGGTAGTGGAGGATGGTGCGGATCATGACTTCTCACGGAGAGCCTAACCCGGGAACCGGTGCGGCGCGAGTGGGTCACGCCGACCGCGGCGGCGCCGCGCAGCGTCGGATCGGCGCCTCGGGGTTCAGTCGGGGTAGACGATCCGGCCGTGGACGTACGCGTCTTCGCCGACGAGCTCCCACGCCGGCGCGGCGATCCGGGGCGCCTGCTGCGGCGTGTCCGGGCCGGCCCAGTCGACCGCGCCCGGGCGGCCGCGCGGCCCGAGCAGGATGGGCGCCAAGAACGCGTGGAGCTCATCCGCGAGCCGCCCCGCGAGGAAGCTGCCGGCGAGCTCGGCGCCGCCCTCGACGAGCATCGTGACGACGCCGCGCTGCGCGAGCATGCGGAGCGCCGCGATCACGTCGAGGCGCCCCTCCGTCGAGAGGGGCAGCCGGATGCACTCGACGCCGAGCGCGGCGAGGGCCGCCTCGGTCTCGACGTTGGCCTCCGGACCGCACAAAACGAGCGTCGGGATCTCGCGCGCCGTCTGCGCGAGGCGCGACTCCGGGACGAGGCGGAGGTTCGTGTCGAAGACGACGCGGAGCGGGCTCTCCCCGGGGGCGTCGCGCACCGTCAGGTGCGGATCGTCGGCGACGGCCGTGCCGATCCCCACCGCGACCGCGTCCGAGCGCGACCGGAGGAGGTGGACCTTGGCGCGGGCGTCCGGGCCGGTCACCCACTTCGACGCGCCGGAGCGCGTGGCGATGCGCCCGTCGAGCGAGAGCGCGAGCTTGAGCGACACGTACGGCAGGCCCGTGGTGACGTGCTTCGTCCACGGGAGGATCTGGGCCCGGCAATGCGCCTCGCGGACGCCGAGCGCGACCTCGACGCCCGCGGCCTTCAGCGCCTCGATCCCCTCGCCGTCGACGTGCGGGTTGGGGTCGCGGCATCCGACGACGACGCGCGCGACCTTCGCGGCGAGGATCACGTCGGTGCACGGCGGGGTCCGCCCGTGGTGGTTGCACGGCTCGAGCGTCACGTAGAGGGTGCCGCCGGCGGCGCGCTCCCCGGCGGCGCGGAGCGCCGCGGTCTCCGCGTGGTCGGTCCCCGCGCGCTCGTGGTGGCCGGTCGCGACGAGCTCGCCGTTCTTCACGACCACCGCGCCGACGTGCGGGTTCGGCGAGGGCCGTCCGCTCCTCGCGTGGACGAGGGCGAGGTCCATCCAGCGCTCGTCCTCGAGCGTCTGCGGATCGGCCGGCGGCGCCGGCGGGATCTGCGACGGGCGCTTCGATTTCGGCTCGGCGTCGCTCATGGCTGGGCGCCCTCGCCGTTCTTCACGCCCTCGCTCGCCGCGGCCGCGCTCGGGTCCTGCGCGGAGAGCGGCGCGCCCTCCGAGCGCCGGCTCGAGAGCTGATCGATCTCCGAGCGGAGCTCGTCGATGTCCTTGAACTGCCGGTACACGCTGGCGAACCGGACGTATGCCACGGGATCGACCTCGCGGAGGTGTCTCATCACGCGCTCACCGACCTTCTCGGACGGGACCTCCTTCTCGCCCGAGTCGATGAGCTCGCGCTCGATCGCGTCGACGATCTGCTCGATCCGCGCGAGCGGGACCGCGCGTTTGTCGCAGGCGCGGCGGAGCCCGGAGAGGGCCTTCTGCCGCTCGAACGCCTCGCGCCGGCCGTCCTTCTTGACCACCAGCGGGACGACCTCTTCCACGCGCTCGTAGGTGGTGAAGCGCCGCGCGCAGGTCTCGCACTCGCGGCGGCGGCGGATGACGTCGCCCGCCGTACCGGCGCGCGAGTCGGTGACCTTGCTCTCGAGCTGGCCGCAGAAGGGACACTTCACGATTGGCTCATCGTGCAGGAGGGTCAGCGTCCGGCGTGGTTCGGCGCTCGCCGAGTCCGCGCGGGCTTCACCGGGGCTCCTTGTAGGTCGGTTCGATCTTCTCACGACGGCGGGCGTGGCGGGGATCCGCGTCGGCGCCCTCGTCGAGCCACGCCGTGACGATGTCGACGGCGAGGCCCCTGCCGACGACGCGCTCGCCGAGGGCGAGGACGTTCGTGTCGTTGTGCTGGCGCGAGAGCCGCGCCGTGTAGGTGTCGGAGCAAACCACGCAGCGGATCCCCGCGTGGCGGTTCGCCGCGATCGACATCCCCACGCCGGTCCCGCAGACGAGGATCCCGCGGTCGAGCTCGCCCTCGAGGATCGCGGCCGCGAGCCGGTGGGCGTAGTCCGGGTAGTCGGTGCTCGCCTCGGAGGTCGTGCCGAGGTCCTCGACGCTGGCGCCGGCGCGCCCGCGGAGGACGGGCAAGAGCTCCGACTTGAGCCGGAACCCACCGTGGTCGGAGGCGATGCCGATGCGCACGACGGCTCAGCCCTCGTACCGCGAGAAGACGAGCGAGCAGTTCGTCCCGCCGAACCCGAACGAGTTGTTCAGCGCGTGCTTGATCGAGCGCTCGCGCGCGGTGAGCGGCACGTAGTCGAGCGGGCACGCCGGATCCGGATCGGTCAGGTTGATCGTCGGGGGGACCTTCCCCTCGGAGACCGCGAGCGCGCAGACCGCGCTCTCCACCGCGCCCGCCGCGCCGAGGAGGTGGCCCATCATCGACTTGGTCGAGCTCACCCAGAGCTTCTTGTCGGTCGCGTGCGCCTTGAAGACCTCGATCATCGCCTCGGTCTCGGCGACGTCGCCCACCGGGGTCGAGGTGCCGTGCGCGTTGAGGTAGTCGATCTGGTCGGGGGCGAGGCTCGCGTCCTTCAGGGCCATGCGCATCGAGCGCTGCGCGCCTTCGCCGTGCGGGGCGGGCTGCGTGAGGTGGTTCGCGTCGCTCGAGGCGCCGTAGCCGGTGACCTCGGCGTAGATCTTCGCGCCGCGCTTGGTCGCGCGCTCGAGCGTCTCGAGGACGAGCACGCCGGAGCCCTCGCCGCAGACGAAGCCGTCGCGGGCCTTGTCGAACGGGCGGCTCGCCTTCTCCGGCTCTTCGTTGCGGCGGGAGAGGGCGTACATGGCCTCGAAGCCGCCGATGCCGACGGGCGTGACGGTCGCCTCGGCGCCGCCGGCGATCATGACCTGAGCCCGGCCGCGCCGGATCCACTCGAACGCCTCGCCGAGCGCGTGAGCGCCGCTCGAGCAGGCGCTCGTGTTGCAGTAGCTCGGGCCCTTGAGGCCGTGCAGCATCGAGACCTGGCCCGCGGCGAGGTTCGCGATGATGCCCGGGATCGCGTACGGGCTGACCTTCTGCGGGCCCTTGTCGAGGATGGTCTGCTTCGTCCGCTCGAGCGTCGCGAGGCCGCCGAGCCCGACGCCGATGAAGCAGCCCGCCTCGTCGCGCTCCTCGTCCGTGAGCTCGAGCTGAGCGTCCTGGATCGCCATCTGAGCCGCGCCGCACGCGAACTCGATGAAGCGATCCATCTCCTTCAGCTTCTTCTTCTCGACGAAGCGCGTCCCGTCCCAGCCCTTCACCTCGGCGGCGAAGCGGACGCGGAAGCCTGACGCGTCGAAGAGGGTGATCGGCCCTGCGCCGCTCTTGCCCGACAGCAGAGCCTCCCAGGACTCTACGCGACCGATCGCCACCGGAGTGACGAGCCCGATACCCGTGATGACGACGCGATGCATGATCAGTCCTCGGTCCTCTCGTTCGTTGGATCCTCTGCGGTTGCGAAGAACCCGACCGCGGAGCGGCCGGCGGAAGAGAAGGCGAGGCCGACGACGCCGGGCCTACTTCTTCGCGTTCTTCTCGATGTAGTCGATCGCGTCCTGGACGGTGCGGATCTTCTCCGTGTCTTCGTCCGGGATGTCGATTTCGAAGGCCTCCTCGAACGCGAGGACGAGCTCGACCAGACCGAGGGAGTCGGCGCCGAGGTCCTCGATGAACGTGGACTCGGGCTTGATGTCCTTCTCCTCGACGTCGAGCTGCTCCTTGATGATGCGCTTGACCTCGCTCGCGATGTCCTGGGCCATTTTCCTTATGCCTCGTCGATTTCTACGTTCGGTTCAGCGCCCAGCCTGCGGCGTCCGCAGCGTGGGTCGAGGGAGCTTCGTGGGCGCTTTCTACACAGCCTTTCGGGGGACCGCAACCACCCAAGCTCGAGGCTTGGGGCTCCGCGAGGAGAAATCCGCCGGGGGCGGCGTGACGGCCGCGTGTCCGACGTCACGCGTCAGACGTACATGCCGCCGTTCACGCGGAGGACCTGGCCCGTCACGTACGCGGCCTCGTCGCTCGCGAGGTAGACGCAGGCGCCCGCGATCTCGCGCGCCGTGCCGGTGCGGCCGAGCGGCACCACCTTGACGAGCTGCTCCTTCATCGCGTCGGTCATCGTGCTCGTCATGTCCGTGTCGATGAAGCCCGGCGCGATGACGTTGACCGTGACGTTGCGCGTCGCGTACTCGCGGCCGATCGACTTGGCCGCGCCGATGAGCGCGGCCTTCGACGCGGCGTAGGCCGTCTGGCCGACGTTGCCCATCTCGCCGACGACGCTCGACATGAAGACGATGCGGCCGGTCTTGGCGCGCATCATCGTCTTGACCGCGGCCTTGGCGCAGGCGAGGGCGCCCTTCACGTTGACCTGCCAGAGGCGGTCGAGGTCCTCGTCCTTCAGCCGCAACAAAAGCCCGTCGATCGAGATGCCGGCGTTCGCGACGAGGACGTCGAGGCGGCCGTGGCGCTTGGAGATGTCCTCGATCGCCGCCTCGCACGCCTTCGGGTCGGCGACGTCGAAGCCGCTGATCTCGGCCTTGCCGCCGCTCTTCACGATCGCGTCGGCGACCTCGCGCGCGGCGGCCTCGCCCTTGACGTAGTTCACCACGACCGTCGCGCCGTGCTCGGCGAGCGCCTCGCAGCACGCTCGGCCGATGCCGCGCGAGCCGCCGGTGACGAGGGCAACCTTTCCATCGAGCTTGAACATGCGGGTCTCCTCAGGAAGACGCGGGCGCGAGGAACGCGCCGAGCCCGTCGAGGCTCGGGACGTCGCCCACGCTGGCGATCTTCATCTCCTTCGCGATGCGCTTGCCGAGGCCGGCGAGCACCTTTCCTGGACCGATCTCGATCGCGTGCGTGATGCCCTCGACGTGCATCAGCCGCACCGCCTGCTCCCAGCGCACCGCGCCGTCGACCTGGCGGACGAGCAGCTCCTTCACGCGCGCGGGGTCGGTGTTCGGCCGGGCGTCGACGTTCGCCACCACCGGGAACGCGAGCGGCTTGACCTCGACCTTCTCGAGCTCGGCCGCGACGACCGCGCCGGCCGGCTTCATGAGCGCGCAGTGGAAGGGCGCGCTCACCTTCAGCGGGATGGCCTTGCCCTTCTCGTCGCCGGCGCGCGCCGACGCGCGGGCGACGGCCTTCGCCGACCCGGCGATCACGATCTGACCCGGGGCGTTGAAGTTCGCGCACGACACGACGCCGAGCGGCGCGCCGGACTCGTCCTTCTCGGCCTCGACCTCCGCGCAGATCGCCTCGAGGCGTGCGGCCTCGAGCCCCATGATCGCGGCCATCGCGCCGACGCCCGGGGGGACCGCGTCCTGCATCGCCCGGCCGCGGGCGCGCACGATGCGTACGGCGTCCTCGAGCGTGAGCGCTCCGGCGGCGACCAGGGCGGAGTATTCGCCGAGCGAGTGCCCGGCGGCGAAGCGAGGCGCCGGGAGCTCGGGGTGACGCTCCCGGATCGCGGCGAGGGCCGCGATGCTCGTCGTCACGATCGCCGGCTGGGCGTTCGCGGTGAGCGTGAGGTCGGCCTCGGGCCCCTCGAGGATCAGCTTCGACAGCGCCTCGCCGAGGGCGGCGTCGGCGCGGTCGAAGACCTCCTTCGCGGCGCGGGAGGACTCGACGAGATCTCTCCCCATTCCGACGGCCTGCGAGCCCTGGCCTGGAAACAACCACGCGAGCATCATCGGCGCGCGAGATAGCGCAGGTTCGGGGCCCCGCCAAGCGCCGACGGCGCGCGCGAAGCGCTGCCGCGCCGCCCCCCGGTCACGACGCCGCGCGCCGCGCGGGAGCCTCGAGGGTGGCTTAAGGGCAGCGGTCTTCGCAGGAGTCGCGGAGCGACGCGCAGGTGGTCGGCGGCGGCACGGGGGTGGCGCCGGGGAGCGCGAGGGTCACCACGGCCACGCCTCCCTCGGCCGAGACGGCGACGTCCGAGCAGCCGACGAGCAGGTCGTCGGCGCCGCGCGAGGCGATGGCGAGGATCGAGTGCCTGCCGAGCGGCAGCACGAGCGGCGCCGGGCGGCCGAACGCGAGGTCGCAGATCGGGATGGACGGCGGCTCGAGCACGACGGGCGGGAGATCCGTCTGGTTGGTGATGTGCTTCAAATAGATGCGCTGGCACCCGCCCGGCTCGGGATCGTCGTACACGATCAGCTTCACGTCGTCGGACGCGATCGCCATCGCGGTCGACGGGAACACGACCTCGAGCTGGACGGTCGCCTCCTGCTCCTTCGCGCAGCCCGCCGCGAGCGCGCCGAGGAGCGCCGCGGCCGAGGCGCGCCGGCGGCCGAGGGCCCGGAGCGGGAGGGGGGGAACGCGCATGAGCGTGGAAATGCTACCATGACGTTCGAGCGAATGGCGGAGCCCTCCTCGACACCCCCGCGCTGGTCTCCGTTGGGCGGCAGGTCGCCGGGCCTGTCGGTCCTCGCGCTCGCGCTCGTCACGGTCCCGATCGCGCTTTTGACGTTCGGCTCGAACCAGGCGTGCACCGAGGCCAAGGTCGTCACCTCCGACCCGCCCATCGTCATCGGCGCGACCGTCGACCTGACCAAGCAGAAGGACTTCGGCGCCGGCTCGCAGCGCGTCCTCCGCGTCGCCGAGCAGCAGCTCAACGCGGTCGGCGGTGTCCTCGGCCGGCGCGTCGTCCTCGACATCCGCGACGACGGCGGCGACGGCGCGCTCATCGGCGGGCTCTCGGCGGACTTCATCGAGCGCGGCGTCGTCGGGTTCGTCGGGCCGAGCACGACGGACGCGTTGAAGGGCATGCACGGCGCGTTCAGGGACGCGCGGATCCCGATCCTCACGCCCTTCGCGACGTCCCCCGAGGTGCCGCTGCTGCAGGAGGGGAAGGACCGCTACCTGTTCCGCACGTCGTGCGCCGTCGAGTACCAGGCGCGCGCCATCGCGCGGTACGCGCTGGGCGGCTCGTTCGCGCCGCCGGAGATCGCCGACCCTCCGAACGAGTCGCCGAAGGACGCGGGGGACGCCGACGGCGGCGAGGAGCCGGCGCCGGTCGCCGACGCCGGGACCGGCGCGCCGTTCAAGGCGTGCCGGAAGATGGCCGTGCTCTACGCCGAGGACGCGCCGGGGAAGGGGAGCGCGACGATCGAATCGCTCCGCGAGGAGTATTCGAAGTTCGGCGGCGTCCTCAAGGACTTCGTCATCCAGGCCGGGGCGGCGACCTACGCCGCGGAGGCCGCCGAAGTGGTCGCGGCCGCGGAGGCCGGCGAGGTCGAGTGCCAGACGCTGCTCATGTTCGCCGCGGACGGCGGCAAGTACATGCGCGAGTTCCGCGGCGCCACGCAGGGCAACGGCGCCTTCTCGGCGGCGAGCTTCTCGACCTTCGGCTTCATCCGCTTCTACCAGCAGGGGTTCATCGAGGCCGGGCGCGTCGACGCCAAGAACACGAACGAGCTCTCGAAGGTCGACGGCGTCCTCGGCGCCGCGTGCAACCAGGAGCGCAACACGAGCCCGGAGTGGGCGCGCTTCGACGCGCTCTACCGCTCGCAGTTCCCGCCCGCCGCCGACGACGCGGGGAGCCTCCCGTCGCCGATCCCGCAGATCTACGACTCGGTCATCCTCCTCGCGCTCGCGGTCGAGAAGGCGGGGAGCGTCGACGATCGCGTGGCGATCCGCGACGCGCTCTACTCCGTCTCCGCGCCGCCCGGCGACGCCTTCGGCCCCGGCCAGCTCGCCGAGGCGCTGAACGCCGTCCGGAGCGGGCGCGACATCGACTACACGGGCGCGTCGGGGACGTTCGACATCGACGACCGGGGCGACACCGCGCTCGAGGTCATCCTGTGGAGGGTCTCGGGGAACGGCTTCGTGTCGATCCCGGATCTCCGCTCGGGCGATCTCCAGAAGTGACGCCGCGCGTCCGGCGGCGCGTCCTGACCCACGCGGAACGGAACCGGGTCGAGATCCGGGCGTCCGGGCCCTAGCACGTCGCGGCGCCGTTGTCTGTCCGTCGCGTGGTGACCTCCCGCCGCCGGCGGACGTCTGTTCGAATGACCCTGCAAGCGGCGCTGCGAACGGCGCCGCGGAGGAGGGGTGCGATGCGAGCAGAGTCGAGAGCGCGCGGGCGTAGGGTGAGGCTCTTCGCGGCGGCGATCGCGGTGGCGCTGGCGGCGAGCGCAGGGTGTTCGACCGGTCCGGACGTGCCGCCCGAGAGCGTCGGGACGGTCGACGAGGCGTGGCAGCACGTTCGGGTCCGGGTGCCGGCCGATCGCTACGAAGAGTTCGCCGAGGGGGGCGGGCTGATCCGTCGCCTCGCGCCGGAGGACGCCGACGGCCAGCCCGACGGGTGGCTCGGCTACTTCCCGCGGAGCGAGCTTCGCCGCCTCGAGGAGCGAGGGCTCCGCTGGAGTCACCTCCCGGCGGG
The DNA here is from genome assembly GCA_019637105.1 of Labilithrix sp. GTDB lineage: Bacteria > Myxococcota_A > Polyangia > Polyangiales > Polyangiaceae > Labilithrix. The sequence continues at coordinate 15,176 of JAHBWF010000006.1, read as the reverse complement.
GGTCCTTCGCCCGACCGCTCTCGGCGGCCCGCCGTGCCCCGAGCCCGGCGTCGTTCACGAGCAGTTCTGCCCGTACTCCGGGCCGTCGTACGCCGCGGCCTGCAATCGCTCGATCTACGATCAACTCCTCGAAGCGGAGATGGACTACCCGCCGATCTCCGGGACCGCGTTCGTCGAGCACGTCCACTTCGGCGGAACCCACGAGGGGCGGAAGATGCTCGCCGTCCGCGTGGGCAAGATCTCGAAGGGCGGAGGCCCGGCCGTCCCGCAGCTCGTCGTCTACGCCGGGCAGCACGCGCGCGAGTGGATCGGACCGGAGATGATGATGCGTCTCTACCGCTACTTCGCGAACAGCTACCGCGACGGCACCAACGGCGTGCGCGCCCTCCTGGCGAACGCGGCGATCGTGTTCGTCCCGGTCGCGAACCCCGACGGCTACGACTACAGCCACGCCGCGCCCGGAAACCGCCTCTGGCGCGTGAACCGCGAGCCGTGCGACGGCGGGATCGGGACCGATCCGAACCGGAACTTCGAGACGACCTGGGGCCAGCCCGGCGCCGGCGCCGCGTGCATCGACTCGAACAACTCCTCCTACCGCGGTGACGACGCGGGCTCGGCGGGAGAGACCGAGCCGCTCCTCAAGCTCCTCGCCAACGACGGGTTGCCGGGGCACTACCGGACGCGGTTCTCGTTCAACGTCCACGCCTACGGCAACCTCCTCCTCCTGCCCGAGGGGATCGGCGCCGCGCCCGATTTCAAGTTCTGCACGACGAACGGCAACTGCACGTCGCCCGATCACGGCATCATCCAGGATCTGGTCGGCACCGAGCTGACGACGCCGCTCGTCGACGAGGAGACCGGGCGGCCGTACATCTCGGCGCAGCTCCACCGCTCCCTCTACGCCGCGTCGGGCGACTCGAGCACGGCGGCGGTCTACGGGACCGCCGCGCGCCCGAACGACGCGAAGATCCTCTCGGCGTCGGCCGAGATCTCCCACACGGAGTGCGCCTTCCGCGCGGAGGCGATCCCGCCCGCGCAGCTCGACGCGCTCTTCGATCGCCTGCGGAAGCTCCACACCCAGCTCGCGTCGAAGATCCCCGGCCTCCACGACGGCAGCCTCGAGCCGAGCTTCCACCTCCCGCACCTCCATCGCCGGCAGGTGTCGGGCGACGCGAAGGAGTACCCCGCGATCCGGGTCGCGGCCCGCGCGGAGCTCGGAGACATCGAGCTCAACGGGCTCGGCCCGGCGGAGCAGGACGACGTCCGCGACGGCGCCGTCTACAGGATGTGGCGGGCCTACTCGGCCGGCGATCCGTACAAGTTCCCGACCACGGTCCCGGTCTGCCTCAAGAACCAGTGCTCGTCGGTCATGCTCGGCGATCCCGGCGGCGGGAGCGTTCACCTGTGCGATCCGGGGCTCTTCCCCGAGGCCGACCCGTCCTGGAGCTTCGCCCCGGACCTGCCGGGCGGCCCGCAGGAGGAGTGCTTCTGGAAGAACAGCGGCAGCGGCAGCCTCACGAGCAGCAAGTGGGGGATCGGGAACATGGTGAAGGCGCGCCTCGTCTACTCCTACCGATGGACGGCGGGCGTCAAGATGCGCGTCTTGGTCAGCAAGAACGGCTTCACCGGCTGCTCTCACGACACCGGGACGGGCTGCCGGATCGTGCGCGAGTTCCCCTACGGCGACAGCAACGTCGACCTCCGCAACACCGACTACCGGACGGACATCGTCGACGTCTCGGACTTCGATCGTTCGTCGTACGTCCAGCTCCGCTTCGAGGTGAGCTCGGACGTCGGGACCGTCGAGATCTTCGATCCGATCATGATCGGCTGGGAGGGGTGACGAGGCGCGGCGTCGAGCGGCGCACGTCCGCTCGACGATCGCGCGTGAACGCGCCGGCGGCTCGGCCGCCGTCGCGGCGCACCTCGGCCGCGACGGTGGAGGCGCCGCCGACGTAGCGCTCGAGGCGGCGCTTTCCGGCCGGCATCGCGATGGATGACCGCCATCGTGGTCGAACACGAGGCGCCGCGCTCGATCGACCACCAACGTGGTCGATCGAGCGAGCGTGCCGCGCGGACACGTCGCCTCGCCGCGAGGTCGCGCAGGCGGGCATCCTCGGCCGCGTGCGTTCGCGTCGCCGCATGCGTTCGCGTCGGCCGCGTGCGTTCGCGTCGCCGCGCGCGTCGCTCGCCGCGAGGTCGCGCAAGCGGGCATCCTCGGCCGCGTGCGTTCGCGTCGCCGCATGCGTTCGCGTCGGCCGCGTGCGTTCGCGTCGCCGCGCGCGGCGCTCTGCCGTTCAGTTGTCGAGCGCGCCGGCGTCTTCGCCGGGGGAGCCCGAGTCGGAGGGCGTCTGCGTCCCCGTGGGCGTGGTGGTCCCGGGAGAGGTCGGCGAGCTCGTCGCCGTGTCCGTCGCCGTCGGCGCGCCCGTGCGGCGGCCGCCGCCCTGGTAGTCGCCCTGGTCGAAAATGCAGCCCGAGCCGAGCGCTGCCGCGGTCACGGCCAGGACGAGCATCGCCCCCATGCCCGCGCCGAACGCCACGCGGCGGCGCTTGCGGATCCTTCGGTACGGCGCGCCCGCGAGGGCGCTCGGCGGCTGGCTCATGGGCAGACCCAATCCTTCCCGCTGCAGATGCACGTCGGCTCCCGCTGACCGGTGGCGCCGCTCGCCGGGCACTCCTTGTCGAACGTGTAGAACCCCAGGCACGGCGTCCCCGCGAGGATCACCGCGGTCGGGCACGGCGGGTAGTCGATGTTGAAGGCGGCGCTCTTCTGCAGCTCGCCGTCGAGCATGACCTCGCAGATGTAGCTCCCCGGGGCGAAGGGCGCCTCTTCGTCTTCTTTCAGCCGGCCCTCCTCGTCGACCGACGTGGGCACCAGCGTCAGCGTGACGAGCGCGGGGCGGTCCTTCGTGACGTCCGGGCGGAAATCGCGCGCGAGGACGACCCGGTCCATCGACTCGAAGTCCTCGGAGCCCGGGGTCGTGCCGCGGATCTGCCGGATGAACATCTCCAGCGTCACGTCCTGGCGGCCGATGCCGACCTCGGCGACGCACGTGATGGCCGCGGAGTCGGTGAAGAAGACGTTCCGGCGCCGCGCGCCGTCTTCGTCGATCGACATCCACACGTCTCCGACGTTCGCTGTCGCGGAGCACGCCGGCAGCGCGCTGCTCACGAGCGCGCCGAGCAGCGCGAACGCGCCGAGTCTGCGGAAGGTCATCCACGCGAGTATAGCGCAGTTCGCGCCGTGCTCTCGGGCTTCGGCGCGGAGGTCGCCAGGTGTGCGCGGAGGGCGGCGCGGACGCCGCCGCGGGGGGGCCGAGCCGGCGCGGAGGCGACGTGGACGTCGCCGCCGGGGGCCGAGGCGGCAGTATGCGGAGGGGCGACGTGGACGTCTCCACGGGTTGCCGAGGCGGCCCGGACGTCGCTGCGGAGGATGCCGAGGCGGCGGCGCGGAGGGGCGACGTGGACGTCGCGGCGAGGGTGCCGAGGCGCCGCGCTTCGTCGTCGGCGCCGCGGAAGGCCCGCGCGCGCTTCGTCGTCGGCGCCGCAGAAGGCCCGCGCGCGCTTCGTCGTCGGCGCACCGATGGACGCGCCGAGCCGCGATGGCAGGCGGCGAAGGGGGGGTAAGTCGCCGTCGAAGCGCGCAGGACGACGTCCGCGACGCCGTCGCTGCGGTCGAGCGGGCCTGTCCGCGAGGCGCGGGCAGGCCGTCTCGAAACGGGCCGCGGGCCGTCAGGCCTTCGCGGCGGTCTTCTTGGTCGCCTTGACCTCGCGGCCCTTATAGTGGCCGCAGGATCCGCACGCGCGGTGGGGCGTCACCGGCTCGCCGCAGTTCGGGCAAGCGATGAGCTGCACGGGCGTCACCTTGTCGTGGTTGGCGCGACGCATGTTGCGCTTCGATCGGCTGGTTCGCCTCTTCGGGACGGCCACGGCTAACTCCTTCGGACTTCTTCTTCGAGGTCAGGTGCGTGCTTGGGAGGGCTCTTCACTTCGGCTTTCGCGCCGCGAAGTCGAGCAGCGGCGCGAGCCGCGGGTCGATGGGCTTGTCGCCCGCCCTTTCCACATCAGGGCCGGGGGACATACCCGGGCAAGCCTCCGAGCACAAGGGGATCATGGGGATCTCGAGGACGAGCTCGTCGCGGACGAGATCGTCGAGGGCGACCGTCTCCCCGTCGAAGGGCAGGGTATCGGCCTCTTCGTCCGTCAGCTCGCGCTCGCCGTCGGCCTCGCCCTTGAGCTGCGACGCCGGGACGTAGAGCACGCTGAGGTTCGAGCGGATCGCCAGCGCCGCGGGCTCGAGGCAGCGCGCGCACGGCATCGTGAGGGCCGCGTCGAGGGTCCCGTGGACGACGACGTCGTGGCCGCTCTTGGACGCCCGGACGACGAGCGCGCCGTCGGTGCCGGCCGTCGTGGCCTCGTGCCCCTCGAGCGCGCCCCGCACCCACGCGGCGCGGATCGGGAAGCGGTACTCCTTCCCGCCCGCGTCGAGCTCGCTCACTGGGATCGGATATTCGTGTGCGCTCATGCCGAGAAGGCCCTCGTGGCGCGGACTTATAGGCATTCCACAGCGCGGCGCAAGCCCGAGCTTCGCGGCCACGCGGGCGCTCGAGCCAACGAGCTTCGCGGCCAAGCGGGGCCGCTCGAGCCGCGAGCTTCGCGATCGCGCGTGGCGCTCGAGCCCGAGCGTCGTCCTGCGGGCGCGTCGCCGTCCGGCGGCTCGCGCCGAGCGCGTTCGCCCGGGGGCGAAGAGCGCGCCGGGCGTCGCCGCCGAGGGAGGCCTCGCGCGCGCCGGAGGCGGACGCTCACTTGGCGGCGACGTCGCCGGCGGTCTCGGTGATCTTGTCGGGATCGCCCAGGAACTCGAAGTGCATCGTGTCCTGCAGGACGTCGTGCCCGAGCCAATAGAAGCCGTACTTCTCGAACGTCTCCACCCAGGAGCGCGGCATGACCATGCGGTCCCAGACCGTCTTGTCCTTCTGTTTGCAGAGCGGGTGGTTGTTCCACGGCGCGACGCAGCCGCAGCACGTGTTCTTGTCGGGCTCGATGTCGATCGCGATCCCGTACACGTGGTTCGAGATCTCGACGCCGCGGTAGGTGTTGTGGAAGCGGATGCCGCCCATCGCGCGCGGCTTGTACGCTTCGCCCGCGGGGCCCGCCTTCAGCGCGGCCTCGACGCACTTGAGCGCCGGGATGATCTTCGCGTGGACCTGGACGCTCATCCCCATGAACGAGGTCGACTTCGCGTAGTACTTCGGCGGGTGCGGGTTCGACTTCGGGTTCCCGAAGCCCTCGAAGTAGCCGTACTTCTCCGTCCGGTACTTGATCGCCTCCTCGAGGAGCTTGCGGCCTTCCTTGAGCTTCTCCGCGTCGTTCGTGCGCGGGAACCAGTTGCCGCGAATGAGGAACGACTGCGCGCTCTGCTCGCGGCAGTGCGCGGTCTTGCCGTCCGCGAGCGTGACGGTCAGCTTCGTCGCCGCCGGAGGAGCGGGCTCCTTCGGGACGACGATCGCCGGCTTCGCCTCCTTCGGCTCCGGGGGCGCCTCCTTCTTCGGTTCGTCGCCGCGGGCCGGGAGCGCCGCGGCGCCGAGGAGGACGAGGAGCGGCGCGGCGGCGAGGGTGCGGCGTACGGCGTGCATCGCTTAATAGGCTTTACAACGCCTCGACGCGATCTGTCACGGCTCCTGACGCGCCGGGGGCTGCGGAAATCGGGCGCGGTCGGGCCGCTCCGGCGTCAGCGGCGTCGCTCGAAGCGGAGGACCTCGCCGAGCGCCTCGTGCTCCTCGACCCCCACGCGCGTCAGTCCGGAGCGCTCGAGGACACGGATCGAGGCGGTGTGCCAGGGCGGCGTCGTCGCCGTCACCCCCGCGATGCCCGGCTGCCTGAGCGCCCAGTCGACGCAGACGCGCGTGGCCTCGGACGCGAAGCCGTGGCGCTGCCATCGCTCCTCGACCCCGTAGCCGACCTCGGCGACGCCGCCCTCGGGCTTGCCGTGGAAGATGACGCTCCCGACGACGACGCGCGCGCCGTCGTCGTCGCTCTTCGTGATCATCAGGCGGTCGCCCCAGAGGCGCGTCGCGGGATCGGCCCGGATGTGCTCGAGCGACGCGCTGAACGCCCGCTCGACGAGGGCGCGGCCCGGCCAGGCGTCCGGGACCTTCGCGCGGACGAGCCGCTCGATCTCCGCGCGGTCGCCGCGGAACGTCGCCTCCACGACCGGCAGCGTGATCGGCTCGAGGATCAACCTCGGCGTGACGAGGGCCTCCATGACTCCCGTGAAGCGTAGCCGACCTTCGCGCGGGCGCTGCCGCGACGACGCGCGCGCGCCCGACGCACCGCGCCGTGGACGCGCGCGCCGGCGGCGGCGCGGGTGGGGCGAAGGAGCGCACGGCGCGCCGCGGCGTGACACGGCCGTTCGGAGGCCCGCGGTTGACGTCGCCCTCGAAAGGACGGATATTTCGCACGCTAAATAATGCCGCCGCCGCCCGTAAGCGCCGAATTCAAGAGCGATGTCGACCAGGTCCTCGAGGCGATCATCTACCTCTACACGGAGAGCCGCCGCCTCACGAAGGAGCTGGCGCGCCGCGCCGACCTGACCGGTCCGCAGCTCACCGTCGTCAAGATGCTCGAGCAGATCGGCGATCTCTCGCTGTCCGAGCTGTCCGAGCGCATCCGCGCGCAGAACAGCACGGTGACGGGGATCATCGACCGCATGGAGCGGGAGAACCTCGTCACCCGCGAGCGCTCGAAGGAGGACCGCCGCGTCGTCTACATTCGCCTGACGGCGAAGGGGCGGAAGCTCGCCGAGGAGATCCCGGTCGAGCCGATGGAGATCTTCCGCGGCGCGCTCGAGAGCCTCAGCGCCGCGGAGGTGCGCGACCTCGTGAAGATCCTCGGCAAGGTGGCGCGGCGCGTGCGGCAGTCGGTCCGCCGCGAGACCGCCGAGGGCGACTCCGGCAAGGGATGACCCCGGACAACGATGATGAGGAGACGATCATGAGCCAGACCTTCGTGCGCGATCCGGACCTCTGCGTGATCACCTGCGCCGTCACGGGCGTCCTCGCGAACCGCAAGCAGTGCCCGGGGATCCCGTACACGCCCGAGGAGATCGGCGAGGAGTGCAAGCGCGCCTACGACGCCGGCGCCGCGGTCGTGCACATCCACGCCCGGCGCGACGACGGCACGCCGACGTTCGATCCGAAGGTCTTCGCGCGGATCAAGGACGAGGTCACCAAGCGCTGCCCGATCCTCCTCAACTTCTCGACCGGCACGGTGCTCGACGACGTCTCCGAGCAGTGCGCGTACATCGGCGAGAGCCGGCCGCACATCGCCGCCCTCAACATGGGCACGATGAACTACTCGAAGTACTCCGAGAACAAGAAGGCGTTCGTCTTCGACATGGTGTTCCCGAACACCTACGCGAAGATCATCAAGCTGCTCGAGGCGATGAACGCCGCCGGCGTGAAGCCCGAGCTCGAGTGCTTCGACACCGGACACACGCACGGCATCTGGCCGCTGCTCGACATGGGCGTCCTCAAGAAGCCGCTCCAGTTCTCGTTCATCGTCAACGTGCTCGGCGGGATCCCGCCGCTCGTCGAGAGCCTCCAGCTCCAGACGAAGATCATGCCGCCCGGGAGCGAGTGGGAGGTGATCGGCATCTCGAAGAGCGGCTGGCGGATGATCGGCGCCGCGCTCGCGCTCGGCGGCAACATCCGCGCGGGGCTCGAGGACAACCTCTATCTGCCCAGCGGCGAGATGGCGCGGAGCAACGGCGACCTCATCGAGGTCGCGGCGCGCATGGTGCGCGACTGCGGGCGCAAGGTCGCCACGGTCGAGCAGGCCAGGCAGATCCTCGCGCTCGATCCGATCAAGCCGGCCGGGGCGACGTCGGCAGGGGCCACGCTGGCCTCCTGACGGGAGCACGCCGATGAGCAAGACCAAGCCGGCCACGCGCCTCTGGGCGAAGCTGCGTACGACGGACGCCGGGCCCGTCCGGACGATCAGGCTGTACAACCCCGAGCGCCGCAACGCGATCGGGCCGCAGATGGTCAACGAGCTGCTCTGGGCGCTCTCCGACGCGCACGAGGACGACGACGTCCGGGTGATCGTCCTCACCGGGGAGGGCAAGGCCTTCTGCGCCGGCGGCGACTTCGGCTCGATGAGCGGCGCCGCGTCCGAGGGGCCCGAGCTCCCGCCCAAGGGGGACTACGCCGACCTCTTGCTCGCGATGGTCCGCGCCGAGAAGCCGATCGTCGCGCGGGTGAACGGCCACGCGATGGGAGGCGGGCTCGGGCTCGTCGCGGCGTCGACGTTCGCGATCGCCGACAGCGCGGCCAAGCTGGGGACCCCGGAGATCGACGTCGGCCTCTTCCCGATGATGATCATGGCGGTGCTCGCCCGCCTCGTCCCGCGCCGCGCGCTGCTCGACATGATGCTCCTCGGCAAGAAGCTCGACGCCGAGGAGGCGCGCGCGCTCGGGCTCGTCAACGAGGTCGTCGTGGCGGCGGACATGGACGGGGCGATGAGCCGGCTGACCGGCGCGCTCGCGTCGAAGAGCCCGAAGACGATCGCGCTCGGCCTCCGCGCCTTCGCCGAGCAGGACGACATGGACCTCGCGTCCGCCCTCCCGCTTTTGCGCGGGAGGCTCGGCGAGTGCCTCGCGACCGAGGACGCGCGCGAGGGGCTCATGGCGTTCATGGAGAAGCGCGCGCCGGTCTGGAAGGGGCGCTGACGCGCCGTCGGCCCGCGACGCGCGTGCGCCCGGGCCAAGGGCGCGTCAGGGCTCGTACTGGATCCGGTAGCGGTACTTCCCGGGCTTCTGATCCTTCGTGTACGCCTTGACGAGGTACTTGCCGGCCTCGAACCGCTTCACCTCGCTCGGGCGAAGCGTCTTGCCGTTCACGATGAGATCGAAGTCGACGGCGCCGTCGATCACGCCCTGGAAGAGCTCGAGCTTCTTGCCCGCGGGCGTGGTGAACGTCGAGTAGTCGACGTCGTCGCCGGGCGAGATCGCGCCGCAGAAGGAGAGCTCGTGGTCGAGCTCGTTCGCGGTGGCCGGCGTGTCGTTGTCCTCCATCTCGACGGCGGTGCCGACGGGGCAGTCGACCTCGATGGGCGGCGGCTGGTTCGTGCTCCCGCCCTCGGACGCCGGCGGCGGGGGCGGCGGCTCGGCGCCGGCGTCGACGCCCGCGTCCTCTTCCTCCACCTCGGGGACCGTGCCGTCGTCGCCGCACGCGGTCAACGTCGCCGCGCCGAGGGACATCACCGCCGCGGCCGCGGCGAGCCCGGCGAGGGCCGGCGAGAGCTTGAACGAGGACGCCACGCCTTACTATCCGCGTACGGCCTCCGATGGGCAAGCCCATGTCGCCCGGCGCCGCGGGGCGCCGGGCGCGGCGGACCGTCGGACGTGGCGGACACGTCTCACCCGCGTGGCGCGCTCGCGACGCCGGCGGTCGCGGCGCCGTCCGCGAGGGCGCGCGCCTCGTCGACGTGCACGAGGAGGTGGCCGCTCGCGTCGAGGCCGGGCGGCACGAGGTAGATCCGCTCGCCGGCCTCGGCGCGGGCGAGCAGCGCGGCGAGCGCGGCCTCGTCGGTCGCGCGGACCTTCATCGCCGGCGTCGGCGACGCGCGCCGCGCCATCGCGGCCGTCCAGCGCGCCTCGTCCGAGAGATCGCTCTCGTAGACGAAGCTCTTCGCGCGGAACTCGTGCGTGCCGGGCACCGCCGAGACGACGCGGATCGGCCCCATGCGCGTGTGGACGCGCACGCTCGGGTTCGCCCACTGCGCGACGCCGCGGAGGCGGCGCGCGCCGAGCATCCGGAGCGTGAGCGCCTTGACCCACGCGCCGGCGACGATCTTCGGCACGAGGCTGAGGAGCGAGACGCCGACGAACGCGCGCGGCACGACCGTGGGCGCGGCGAGGTACGCCGCCGCGATCGCCTCGTCGTCGGGCGAGAGCCCGAGGCGCTTGCGGGTCGGGACGTCGAGCAGCGACGCGCGGCAGAGGAGCAGGCCGATCGCGCCGGGCAGGAGATAGAGATCGCTGAGCACCCAGCCCGGCAGGGTGAGCTCGCCGGGGAACGCGAGCGCGTTGGCGGCGCGGTAGCGCTCGACCAGGTCCGGGTGCCGCTCGGCGGCGCGGTAGTCGACCTTCACGCCGAACGGGCTCGGATCGAGGGCCGCGGCGTTGTCGCGCGCGCCGAGCGCGGCGAGCGTCAGCTCGGGGTGCCGCGCGAAGAAGTCCCTGGCGAGGCCGTCGAGCGTCGACGTCATCCGACCTCGCGGATCGCCGCGGCGAAGGGCGCGAGGCGATGCTCCTCCGGCACCTCCCCGGCGGGCGCGTCCGGCACGTGGCAGACGAGGCAGCGGGAGGCCCCGCCCGCCTTGCCGCACACCTCGTCCATCTCGAGGAGCACGACCTCGACGCCGAGGCTCCGGGCGAGCTCGCGGACGCGCGCGGGGACGAGGCTCGGGGCGAGGAGCGCGTCGCCGACGGGTAGGCCGTTCGTCGCGTAGCTCCGGATCTCGTCCTCGGTCACGTGGACGAGGCGCTCGCGTCCGAAGCGCGCCTCGAGCCGCGCGAGCGAGCCGCCGACGAGCACGTCGGGGCAGACGAGGACGCGATCGGCCGCCGGCAGCGGCAGGAGCGCCATGTTGCCGTGGAACGCCGGCTCGCGGACCTCGACGGGGAGGACCTCTCCGTCGAAGTACGCGCGCGCCCTCTCGAAGCCCGCGCGATCGGTGCGGCCGCCGTAGAAGAGCATCGTCACGCCGTCGAAGACGGCGACGTCGCCCTGCGCCTCCCAGGTGCCCGCGCCGAGGTCGACGAGCTCCCAGCCGAGCTTCTGCGCGAGCTTCGCCCAGTGCTCGGCCTCGCCCTTGCGGTGCTCGGCGAACATGCGCGGCAGGAGGAAGCGCGCTCGCCCGCCCGCGCCGCGCACGACGTGCCCGCACTCGGCGGCGTACGGCATGCCCGTCAGCCCGGGCACGGGCGGCTGCACCACGACCGTCGCGCCGGTCCGCTCGATCGCCTCGGCGAGCCCGAGCCACTCGCGGCGCGCCTTCGCCGCGTCGACCGGCGCGGCCTCACGGCTCCGGAAGTTGGCGCGGCCGCGGATCTGCCAGTCGGTCCCGGGCGGCGACATGAGGTAGAGGTCGGTCATCGCCCGCGGACGTTGGCAGAGGAGGCCCTCCGTCGCAAGCGACGGGCAGCCGCGGCGAGGAGGTCACGCTTGCCACGGAATGTTTCGTGTGCGAAGTATTCGGGCCATGCCGAACATGCGAGAGCTCGTCGCCGATCTCGAGGCCCGCCGCGCGAAGATCCGCGAGATGGGCGGCCCGGACAAGGTCAAGAAGCAGCACGATCGCGGGAAGATGACCGCGCGCGAGCGCGTCGCCGCGCTGTTCGACGACGGCGTCTTCTTCGAGCTCGGCGCGCACGGCACGCAGATGGGGCTCGCCGCGGGGCCCGACGGCTCGGACAAGCCGCCGGCGGACGCCGTCGTGACCGCGTTCGGCAAGGTCGACGGGCGGATGGTCTGCTGCGCCGCCTACGACTTCACGGTGAAGGGCGGCAGCATCGGCTACACCGGCGAGGAGAAGGTGACGCGCCTCCGGCAGATGAGCCTCCGCGGCCGCTGGCCGATGGTCTGGCTCGTCGACTCCGCCGGCGCGCGCATCGATCCGGGCGCCGCCCACGCCGACATGATCTCGCTCTTCGCCGGCTCGGGGCACCTCTTCCGCGAGCAGGTCGTGATGAGCGGCGTGGTCCCGCAGGTCGCCGCGATGGTCGGCCCCGGCGCCGCCGGCACCGCCTACATCCCGGGCCTCGCCGACTTCGTGCCGATGGTGAAGAACGTCGGCTCGCTCGCGCTCGGCGGGCCGCCGCTGGTCAAGGCCGTCACCGGTCAGGACATCGGCGAGCAGGAGCTCGGCGGCTCGAAGGTGCACTCCGAGACGAGCGGCGTCGGCGACGGCGAGTACGAGAGCGACGCGGCCGCCATCCAGGCGACGAAGAAGTACCTCTCGTTCTTCCCGTCGAGCTGCGACGAGAGCCCGCCGGACCTGCCCGTCACCGATCCGGTCGATCGCCGCGAGGAGTCGCTGCTCGATCTCTTGCCCGAGTCGACGCGCAAGCCGTACGACATGTACAAGCTGATCCGCGCGATCGTCGACCACGGCGACATCCTCGACATCAAGCCGCGCTTCGGTCGAAGCATCATCACGTGCCTCGCGCGCATCGGCGGCAAGAGCGTCGGCATCGTCGCGAACCAGCCCAACTGGCTCGGGGGCATCCTCGAGAACGACTCGGCCGACAAGGCGGCGCGCTTCATCCAGATCTGCGACGCCTTCAACGTGCCGCTCGTCTTCCTCCAGGACGTGCCCGGCTTCATGGTCGGCTCGAAGGTCGAGCACGCGGGCATCATCCGCCACGGCGCGAAGCTCCTCCACGTGATGAGCGCCGCGACGGTGCCGAAGATCACCTGCGTGGTCCGCAAGGCCTACGGCGCGGGTTACTACGTGATGTGCGGGCGCGCGTACGAGCCGGACCTCATCGTCTCCTGGCCGTCGGGGGAGATCTCGGTGATGGGCGCCGAGGGCATGGTCGGCATCGCCGCGCGCAAGCTCTTCGGCGCCGAGGAGCCGCCGCCCGAGGCGAGGAAGATGATCGTCGATCAGATCCAGAAGAACATCGACATCTACAAGGTCGCCGGCTGGGGCCTCGTCGACGAGGTCATCGACCCGCGCGACACCCGGCGCGCCCTCGCCTGGGGCCTCGAGCTCGCGCGGCACAAGAAGATCGAGCGCCCCGCGAAGAAGCGCGGCGTGATCCCGGTCTGACGCGGGCAGTCGCTCGCGTCAGCGGATGTTGCCGTCCGGATCGATCTCGCCCGGCGGGACGGCCGTGGCGCAGCCGAAGATGATGTCGAGCTTGGCGCCGGCCTGCGCCTTCGCCGTGGCGCAGCTGTCGGCGCAGAGGATGATCTCCTTGGGCGCCGTGACGTTGTCGTAGCGCCAGCCGTCCTTGTTCTTGCAGTCGGCGCTGTAGGCGAGCGTCTTCGACGCGCCGCCCGGCGGCGTGTAGTTGACGTTCACCGCGTTGACGTCGAGCGTCTGCCCGGCCGGAGGAGCGGGGAGCCCGTAGTTGCAGCCGAGCAGCGAGCTCGCGATCTGGCCGATCGCCTTCTGCAGGTCGGCGCTGACCTGCGCCGCGTCGTTGGTCGGGATCATGATCGCCGAGCCGGTCCCGCCCTTGTCGGCGAAGCCGTTCAGGTTGCCGGTGCTCGGCCCGACGCCGATGACGTAGGTCTTGATCCCGTCCGCGGCGCCGGCCGCGGCGACCGCCTCGACGCCCGACGTGTTCGAGCTGCAGCCGTTCGGCTGCCCGTCGGTCGCGAGCACGACGGCGACGTTCTTGCCGGTCGCCTTGACCGCCCTCGCGGCGTCGAGCGCGCCCTGCAGCGCGGGGACGGTCGGCGTGTTGCCGGCCGGGTTCTGGCTGAACGCCGACGAGAACGCGGCGGCGTTCGGGAGCTGGGTCATCGGGACGACCGACGACTGGTAGGCCGCCGAGCTGCACGTCGTGTTGTTGCCGTTCCGGATCGGGAAGAACGCGAGCGACGCGCTGATGTTGCTCGACGCCGGATCGCCGAAGAAGGCGCCGAGACCTTCCTTGACCGGGTTCCAGCGCACGTTGACCGTCGAGGAGCCGCCGTCGTTCGACATGCTGCCCGAGCGATCGATCATGAAGACGAGGCTGATCGGCTGGAGCTCCGCGCCGTCGCTCGCCGTGGCGCACGCGGAGGTCGGGTCGACGTTGCCGACGTTGCCGGCCGTCCCGCTGCCGTTGCCGTTGCCGTTGCCTTTGCCGTCGCCGCCGGTGCCGTCGCCGTCGCCGAAGCCGGTGAGGGCGCCGCCGCTCCCGTCGCCGTCGCCGCTGCCGTCGCCGAACGTGCTGTCCCCGCTCGATCCGCATCCCGCGAAGACGATCGCCCCCACCATCATCGAGGACGCGCTCACCATCATCTTCAGGGTGCCGATCCGTGACATCGCAAACCTCCTGTGCGGGGCTCTACCGACCCGTCGAAATCCTGCACCGACGGACGCGCTTGGTCACTTACTAAGTGACTGAAATCACAAGATAAGTGCGAGACTGAAGGAGGCTTCGTCAGGCCCTGGGGGACGTGCGTGTAACGTGCAATTACCGAGGGTGGTGTGGGGTCGGGGATGGAGCGCACGTCCTGGCAAGGCGGCGTACCGGCGCCGCCAACCCCGCAGCAAGACTGCGAAGGAGGAGGAGCGGGCGGCGGCCCGGGCGCCGCGGAGGGGAGCGATCGAGCGCGTCGGATGTGCGACGGTGAGGTCGCGCCGGCGCGCCGGTGCACGAGGATGCGCGGCTCCGCGGGTCGGGGCGCCGGACGGCTCTCGCGCAATGGACCCGATTCTACTAGCGTCCGGGCCATGTCCGACGGCGCGACCCGAAAGCCGGAGCCCACCGATTTCGTCCGAGAGATGATCCGCGCCGACGTCGCGGCCAACAAGCACGGCGGGCAGGTCGTCACCCGCTTCCCGCCCGAGCCGAACGGCTACCTCCACATCGGGCACGCCAAGGCGATCTGCCTCGACTTCGGGATCGCGCAGGAGATGGGCGGGCGCTGCCACCTCCGCATGGACGACACGAACCCGACGACCGAGGACATGGAGTACGTCGAGGCGATCAAGCGCGACGTGCGCTGGCTCGGCTTCGACTGGGGCGAGCACCTCTACTTCGCTTCGGACTACTACGAGCGGCTGTATCAGATCGCCGAGCGGCTGATCCGCTCGGGGGATGCCTACGTGTGCAGCCTGAGCGAGGCGGAGATCCGCGAGTACCGCGGCACCATCAGCGAGCCGGGGCGCCCCAGCCCCTACCGTGACCGCACGGTGGAGGAGAACCTGGATCTGTTCCGGCGCATGAAGGCCGGCGAGTTCGCGGACGGCGCTCACGTGCTGCGCGCGAAGATCGACATGGCGGCGCCCAACATGAAGCTCCGCGATCCGCTGATTTACCGCATCCGTCACCACGCGCACTACCGGCTGGGGGACGCCTGGTGCATCTACCCGCTGTACGACTTCGCCCACTGCTTGAGCGACGGCATCGAGGGCGTCACCCACTCGCTCTGCACCTTGGAGTTCGAGAA